>JBFYRY010000309.1:0-4238 GCA_041302025.1 Chloroflexota bacterium
CATTCATGCTGTCACTGCCAGAGGTTTTGAAATCAAGGTCGCTCTCTTTGTACTCGCTTGCAGCATCAATTTCCTTTGGTAGGTCGCAACTTAGGTTAACTAGGACTTTTGGTTGGCAGATTTATCCGCCCGCCATATTTTCATGAAACTGGATCGTTCGCGTAAAACCTTCCTCGACTGGGATCCACGCTTCAAGATCAAGCTCATGCCTGGCTCTCGTTATGGATGGCACATACCGTTCTGGAGGTTTTCCCGGCACCCGCTCGCCAAGGATCTTCACCCCAGGTGCGGGCTTGAATTGTTCCGAGACCAATCTCGCAACTTGTTCCAGCGGCATGTCATTGTCTGACCCAACGTTATAAGGGCGAAGGGATTCTCCGCGCAGGAGAATTGTCCATAGCCAGATAGCCATATCTGCGGCATAGATGTAGGAGCGGTATGGAGTCCCATCGCCTTTGATGATAATTGGTCCGCCACTCAAGACGTCGCGGATAAAGTTGCCGATGGCAAAGTGAATATCCAGCGGAAGATAAGGACCCACAAAGGCAAATCCTCGGGCGATTTTTATTTCAAGGGAAGAGTTTGCATAGAGCGAACATAGATGTTCTGCCAGTCTCTTTCCCTGCCCGTAAGCGGATTTCGGATCGAGCGGATCTGGGGCGCCGTTGTAGTCTTCGGGGATGTGGGTCATCTCTGGTGGTTGTTTTCCATATACCGCGCCTGAGCTGGTGAGCAGGAATTTCTTTGCGCCGCATGTTTGGGCGAAGTCGAGTGTATGTCGAGTCCCTTCGATGATGATATCCAGCATAAGCAAAGGGTTTTCGGAGTTGAGTTTGGCGCTGGCATCGGTGGCGGCGTGGATGATGTGGGAATAGTATCCAGGGGGGAATTCAAAGTTACGGACATCGCCTTCGAGCAGGGTGATGGCGGAATCAGCGAACAGATGGGGCAGTGTTTGTTTGATGGCATCAGGCCTACGAGTAAGAACGGATGCGCGGGCTTTCAGGTCCTGTTTTTGATTGGCGTGAAGGAAACTTTCCAACAGCCAGCATCCAAAGAAGCCGGTTCCGCCGGTGATGAAGAGACGTTCGCCGCGTAGTTCCTCCCATAGATCGTGGGTGTGGTCGAGGATGTGGTCAAGGTCAGATTCTGTGAGCGGCTTCATTTCTGTTTCGCAAGTTGAATGAAAGTATCACAAACGTAATCCAACATGGACTTTGTCAGCCCCGGGTAGACGCCGATCCAGAATACGTGGCGCATCACTTCGTCAGCATGGGAAAGGTTTCCGGCCACGCGGTAATTCAGTCCGCGGTAGGCGGGCTGGCGGATGAGGTTGCCACCAAAGAGCAGGCGTGTGCCGATCTTGTGATCCTCCAGCCAGCGCACGGTTTCGTCGCGCGTGAAGGGCGCTTCGGGGCGGACGTAGATCGGGAAACCGAACCAGCTTGGGGTGGAGTTGGGAGTCGCCTGCGGGAGGGTGAAAAAATCCTGGAGCGGACTGAGTTGTTCCGTCAGGTAATTAAAATTTTCGCAGCGTCTGCTGATGAATTGCGGGAGTTTCTTGAGTTGTGAAACACCAACTGCGGCTTGCATGTCGGTCACTTTCAAGTTGTAGCCGATGTGCGAATAGGTGTACTTGTGATCGTAGCCAGCCGGAAGATCGCCGAGTTGCCAGTCGAAACGTTTGCCGCAGGTATTGTCCTTGCCGGGTTCGCACCAGCAATCGCGACCCCAATCGCGGAAGGATTCGATGATCTTCTTGAGTTTGGGTTTGTCAGTGAGAACCGCGCCGCCTTCCCCCGTGGTGATGTGATGCGCCGGATAAAAACTGACCGTTGCCACATCCCCAAATCTGCCGACAGGTTGACCGTTGTACGTTGCGCCGACCGCGTCACAGCAATCTTCGATCAGCCATAAATGATGTTCTTTGCAAAACGCAGTGACCGCTTCCAGGTTGAATGGATTTCCAAGCGTGTGCGCGAGCATCACGGCGCGTGTCTTATCTGATAATGCGGCTTCGAGTTGAGTTACGTCGACGTTGTAGGTTGGAATGTCCACGTCCACGAACACGGGAACAAGATTGTTTTGAAAGATCGGGTTGACCGTGGTGGGGAAACCCGTCGCCACGGTGATCACTTCATCACCGGGCTTGAGTTGTCTTTCTTTTAATAAAGGGGATGTGAGACAGGTCAACGCAAGTAAGTTTGCCGATGAGCCGGAGTTCACCAACATTGCATGGCGCATTTTGAAGAAGCGGGCAAACTCAATTTCGAATTGATGCGCGAAACGTCCGGTGGTGAGCCAGAAATCCAGGCTTGAGTCGACCAGTGATCGAATGTCTTCGGAGTCGAATACACGTCCCGCTACAGGCACGGACGACACTCCCGGCACAAATTGTTTTTCTGGAAAAGCCTCTTCAGAATATTCAGCAACCAGTTCCAATATTTGCGCGCGGAGTTGATCGGATCTTTCACTCATGGAAAAAATCCCTATACCAGTCAATTGTCCGTTGCAGACCTTCATCCAAATCGAACCTGGGCTTCCACTGCAATTCGCGGCGTGCTTTTTCCGCGCTGAGGTATTGATGACGGATCTCGTTCGTGACTTCGTTTCGGATATCCGGACTCAAATCCGATTTCATCGCCTTCAGGATGCGGTCCACGATCTCTCTCACCGACACCTGGATCTCGTTCGAAAAATTGAATGCCTGCCCTTTGAGTTCCGGTCTTGAGGCGAGTTGCTCGGCGAGGAGCATGTACGCCGCCGCGCCGTCTTCCACATAGAAATAATCACGGATATATTCCCCGTCCGAGCGGATGACGGGAGGCTGTCCGCGCAGGATCGAGCGGATCGTCCCGGGGATGATGCGGTTCCAGTTCAAGTCACCGCCGCCGTAGAAGTTTCCACAACGTGTGATGACAACGGGCAGATCGAAACTTTTTGCGTAGGTGTATGCGATCAGATCCGCCGCAGACTTGCTTACATCGTAGGGATGTTGTCCCTGCAAGGGCGTGTTCTCATCGTATGGAAGAATATCTTGGTCGCCGTAGGCTTTATCCGATGAAGCGATCACGATCTGTTTGACGCGCGGGCTTCGGCGGCAGGCTTCCAGTAAATTCCATGTGCCGGTAATGTTTGTCTCGAATGTGGAAATGGGATTGCGGTTGGCAATGGTCACAATGGTCTGCGCCGCAAGATGGATGACCGTGTCAATCTCGTATTCGCCGAGTGCGCGTTCGAGAGTCTCGCGGTCACGAATATCGCCGCGCACCACCTTGACCTGCTCGATCCATTCCTTGCGGACCATTTCGCTTTGCGGAACCCAATCGCGCACGAGACAGACCACGTCTGCGCCCGCATCAATGAGATGCTTCACCAGCCAGGAACCGACCAGCCCAGTGCCTCCCGTGACGAATGTGGGGCGGTCCAGCCAGAAGGTGCGGTTTAGTTCCATAGTTTCCATGGGGCTTTGCCTTCCTGCCAGAGTTTTTCGAGATTATGCACATCGCGGATAGTATCCATGCACTGCCAGAAATCGTTGTGTTGATACGCAGAGAGTTGACCATCCGCCGCAATGTGTTCCAATGATTCGAATTCCCATGCGGTGTGATCGCCTTGAATGTATTTTGTAATACCCGGTTCCAGCACGAAGAACCCGCCATTAATCCAGCCTTCGCCGATCTGCGGTTTCTCTTTGAATTCAATCACCTGATGATCTTCGATGACCATCTGCCCGAACCGCGCAGGCGGGCGGACGGCAGTCATCGTCACTAATCTCTTCTGCTGTTGGTGAAAATTGATCAGGTGCGGAATGTTTACATTGCTGACCCCGTCACCGTAAGTGAGCATGAAAGTTTCGTCGCCGATGAATTCAGCCACCTGTTTGACACGCCCGCCTGTATTTGTGTCCGCGCCGGTATCGAGCAGGTGAACGGTCCAATCTTCCCCTTTGTCGTTGTGAATATCCACTTCACCGTTTTTCAGTCTCACCGTCAGACTCCGCGAACGGTAGTGATAGTTTAAGAAATAATCTTTGATGATCTCCCCTTTATATCCCAACGCAACCACAAACTCCTTGAACCCGAAAGATGCGTAAATATTCATGATATGCCAGAGCATGGGTTTCCCGCCGATCTCCACCATCGGTTTTGGCTTGATCGTAGTCTCTTCCGAGAGTCGGGTTCCCAGTCCACCGGCAAGGATCGCAGTTTTCATCACTCGCCTTTCGTAAATTTCTT
>JBFYRY010000078.1:0-13805 GCA_041302025.1 Chloroflexota bacterium
GTGGCGGTTCCCCCGCCCGAAACTATCTGGAGGTACTTCTATGGATTTCGCTTCTGCTCAAATTCTTGGTAAATTGATCGGCGCAGGTTTGGCCATGATCGGTGCGATCGGCGCCGGCGCGGGCATCGGTATCGTCACCAGCGGTGCAGTGCAGGCAATGGGACGTAACCCGGATGTCACCGGCACCATCCAGACCAACATGATCCTCGGCATCGCCTTTGCTGAAGCCGTCGCGATCTACTGTCTGGTCGTCGCGCTCCTCATCCTGTTCGTTTTCTAAACGGAGGGTACTTTGGAAGCCTTAGGTGTTAACTTACCATTTTTGCTGGTACAGATCGTCAACCTGCTCATTGTTTACACGGTCGTAACCAAATGGGTGGTTGGTCCAATCGGCGGTTTGCTCGAAAAGCGTCGCGAGAAGATCACACAGGGACTGGAAGATGCCCGTGTTGCCGCGGAAGCCCGCGCGAACGCCGAAAAGGATGCGGCGAAGATCATTGCCGATGCGCAGGCTGAAGCAAGCAAGGTCGTTCGTGAAGCCACAGCGCGCGCTGAATCCGCCGGTAAGGATGTGAAAGCCGCCGTCGAAGCCGAAGCCGCCAAGGCACGCGAAGCCGCTCTTGCCGAAGCCGAACTCGAACGTGCACGCATCCTCGGCGACCTGCGCGGTCAGGTTGCATCTCTTGCCATTGCCGCCGCGAACAAATTGGTTGGCGAAGCATTGGATGAAAAGAAACAACGTGCATTGCTCGACGAGTTCTTCTCCGGGGTGAAATCCGGCAAGGTGGTTGTGGTTGAAGGCGAGTTCAAGGGTGATGCCGCTGAAGTTACCAGTGCATTACCTCTCACCGGTGCCGAGCAGGAAACTGTCAAGAAGAGTTTCAGTGCCAAGGAAGTCACCTTCAAGGTGAACCCCGCCATTCTGGGCGGCCTGGTCGTCAAGATCGGTGACAAGGTGCTCGATGGTTCGGTCGCCGGCAAACTCGAAGGCTTGCGCCACAGCCTGAAATAATCCAAGTCTGGTGAAAGGGTTTTGGTAAAATTGCCAAAACCCTTTTTTTGTTTAACCATGCCACATCAAAAATCGCTTCAACAACTCTTCTCAGAACTGCCGCACCCGTTCCGCGTCCAGGATGTCCCTAACATTGCGATCAACGGGATTTCCCTTGACAGCCGCGTTATAAAGCCCGGTCATCTTTTTGTCGCGATGGCGGGCGGAACTCTGGACGGTCACAACTACATCCAAAAAGCGATCGATAATGGAGCCGTTGCCATTGTTGGGGAAAAGGATGTGACCGGACTCTCCGTCCCTTACATTCGACTCGAAAACACGCGTCGTGCTCTGACGTGGATAGCTGGTTCATTCTACGAATGGCCCGGCCGCAAGCTGACAGTGATTGGCGTGACCGGCACCGACGGCAAGACCACCACGACGAACCTGCTCCATCGTATCCTGCTTACCGCGAATATCAAAGCCGGGATGATCTCGACAGTTAATGCAGTGATCGGCGATGAAGTGCTGGATACGGGATTCCACGTCACCACACCGGATGCACACGATGTTCAGCGTTATCTGGCAAAAATGGTGGAGGCAGGGTTGACGCACGTTGTCCTTGAGACCACGTCGCATGGATGGTCACAGCATCGCGTGGACGCCTGCGAGTTTGACATCGGTGTGGTTACGAATATCACGCACGAGCACATGAACGAGCACGGCAACTACGAGAATTACCGCGCCGCGAAGGCGAGGTTATTCTCGAACCTCGAGATTACATTGGAGAAGCCGCGCGGAAATCCGCGTTTAGCTGTTATTAATCGTGACGATGCCAAGTCTTTTGATTTCTTGAATAACTTTATCAAAGCCAACAAGTTGAATTACGGATTGGGCGAAGGCGCAGATGTCCGCGCTGTGAATATTTCATATAGTCCGTCCGGAATTCACTTCACGGCGCAAAGCAAAGACTTTCAAGTGGATGTGACCAGCAAACTGGTGGGAGCGTTCAACGTATCGAACTGTCTTGCGGCATTGACAACGGCTGTATATGGCTTGAATATAGAACCCGAAGTTGCCGCGCGGGGGATTGCGTCGCTGGAGGGAATCCCCGGACGTATGGAACGAATCGACATGGGACAGAACTTCACAGCCATCGTGGATTTTGCCCATACACCGAATGCCTTGAAGGTCGCATTGGAAGCCGCGAGGACAATGACTTCCGGTCGGGTGATTTCAGTTTTCGGTTCCGCCGGTCTGCGTGACAAGGAAAAACGCCGCATGATGGCGGAAACTTCCGCCGAACTGGCTGACCTCACTGTGCTGACCGCGGAAGACCCGCGTACGGAATCGCTGGAGGAAATATTGGAGGAAATGGGAGCAGGTTCAAAGTCGAGGGGAGGAATCGAGTGTGAGACATTTTGGCGCGTGGCGGATAGAGGCGAGGCAATTCGCTTTGTGTTGAGGCTTGCGCGTCCCGGTGACATCGTCCTGTCGTGCGGCAAGGGACATGAACAGTCCATGTGCTTTGGGCGGACCGAGTATTTGTGGGACGACCGCACAGCAATGCGTGCCGCACTGGCGGAATACCTGGGTGTGGACGGACCGAAGATGCCGTATTTGCCATCTAGCGATAAACCAGAAGAAGAGTGGCTCAAGGATTAGATGGTTCATTACCTGTATCGTGAGCAGATCATTCCCGTGCCTGTGGAAGAGGTTTGGGCATATTTCTGTGACCCGAAGAACTTGAACGCGATCACGCCGCCGGATATGAACTTTGATATCATACAGGGCGGTACTGTGAAGATGTATGAGGGACAGATCATCGAATACCGCGTGGAGTTTTTGCGCGGCGTGCGGTCACTGTGGCTGACAGAAATCGCGCATGTACGTGACGGCGAATATTTTGTGGACGAACAGCGCGTCGGTCCGTACCGCTTCTGGTATCACGAACATATTTTTGAAAAGATCGAGTACGGCACGAAAATGACAGACCGCGTTACGTATATGGTTCCGTTCGGTATTTTGGGCGATATTCTGAATACGGTATGGATCTCAAGAAGGTTGAAAAATATCTTCGATTTTCGAATGAAGAAAATAATTGAACTGTTTGGAGATGCGAAATGACAAATTGGGTGACGCCCGTTACCTTGACCGGTAAATGCGTGCGGCTTGAGCCGATGACCGAGGCGCATATCCCCGCACTGGCTGAGATCGGCGCAGGCAAGGACTTTTGGGATTTTATGGTCTATGGACGGATGGATAATGAGGACGATATGGCTGGCTGGGTCAGGGATATCCTCTCGCGCGCCGAAAAAGGGACCGACCTGCCGTTTGTCGCTGTTCACCTTGAGTCAGGTCGCGTGGCGGGTGCGACGCGCTATTTGAACATCATGCCCAATGACCGGGGACTTGAGGTGGGCGGAACGTGGTATGGATTGGATTTTCAACGGACTGCCGTGAACACCGAGTGTAAATATTTGTTGTTGACACATGCCTTTGAGACGTTGGGTTGCATCCGTGTGCAGATAAAAACCGATTCGTTGAACCTGCGGTCACAGAAAGCCATCGAGCGGATCGGCGCGGTGAAGGAAGGCGTGTTGCGCAACCACATGATCCTTCCGAATGGGCGGACACGTCATTCAGTGTATTACAGTATTCTTGATTCAGAATGGTCCGATGTAAAGAGGAAATTGGAGGAGATGTTGGCGCGGTATTAAGACTGCAAAAGCCTGTCGGTTGGGGACAGGCTTTTTGGTCAGGATCAATTTCCGGCTTCGGCTTGAGGCGTTGCCTGGGTTGAATAGAGACGGCTAAGCAGGAAGAGTCCGAAGGTGCTGATCAGCCCGAAGGTGAGTCCTCCAATCCAGATGGCGCGCGGGGCAATGCTGTCATTGAGATGTCCGCCGATGATCGGGGCGAGCATGCGCGCGGCTCCCCAGCCGAGCCAGTGGATGCTCATGTAGCGTCCGCGCATATCTTCGGGGGCGAGGTCGGCAACATATTTCGTGGCGGTGGGGACGAGCGTCAATTCGCCGAAGGTCAGGATGACCATGCTCAACCAAAAGCCCCAGAAACTGCTCATAAGCGCCACACTGCCTGCGCCGATGGCGTAGATCAACATTCCTGCGGTGAGTACCGGCAGGGCGCGTTTTTTACGCGTGATCTGTGTGACGAAGTATTGGACGAAGACGCACATGAGCGCATTGGTGGTGGGAATCCAGCCGTACTGGTTTTCGGGGATTCCAAAATTGGTCTTGGCGTAGACGGGCATGAGTATCCACATCATGAGGGGGGCGATCAAGCCGAGACTGACCACCAGGACAAACGCCATGAAGGATTTATCGCCCAGGATGAAGAAGAAACCGCCAATGGGGTCGGAGCGTTCTTCGTTTCTTTCCACGGACCTGTCGAGCGTCTCGTGCGCGAATAGGAACAGCAATAGGCTGTAGATCAGAAAACCGAGACAGGCGCAAAAGAAGGCAAGACTGTAGGATGTGGCGGCAAGGAAGCCTCCCACTGCGGGACCGAGGGCAAACCCGGCATTGTTGGCGATGCGGTTGATGGCGTACGCGTCTGTCCGCTTTTCGGGGGGGATCATGTCTGCGAGCATCGCATCCGCCCCGACCTGGTACATGGGATTCGAAAGCCCGATCATGACCATCAACCCGGCGAACTGAACGTAGGTTTGCGCGTATGCCAGCAGATAATAGGCGATGCCGGTCATGGCGAGACTGAAGATCATCACCCCTTTGCGCCCGATGCGGTCGGCAAGCGCGCCTGCCACCAGGGATGAGAATAGTCCCGTCCCGGCGTTGAAGGAGATCAATGCTGCCACCGAACTGAGAGGCAGGTCCAGTTTTTCCTTGGCGTAGATGAGCATGAAGGGCCAGATCATGCCTCCGCCTGCAGTGGCGATGACGATGCCGGCGATCATCAGCCAGTATTGGCGCGGATATTCGTTGTAGAGGTTTCTTAGTTTGACGATGGATTTCATGGCGGGGGGAGTTTATCACGAAAGGATGAAGGCGGATGGATAAATAGACGGACAGTTGCCTGGCGGAGCGGGTTTTTCAACTACAGATAATTCAAGCGCGAAGCGCCTGTGAATTTGCTATCCTTTGACGTAGGACAACTTCTCGCAGATGAGACCGTCTTTCAGCCTGAACACATCCACCCCGCGGACGTGTCCCTTTCCCCAGCTGTATTTCCAGCGCATCACACAGCGAAATCCCATGCCGAATATTTCCTCGATCTTGATGTTGGCATGGGGTGATTCACGGAAGAAATCCTGCCAGAATTGGGTGATTGTTTCCCTGCCCGTGTAGACGGAGCCGTCCGGGGCTGGGAAGGTGTTCTCGAAGACGCAATCGTTGCTCATGAGGCTCATCATCGCCGGGACGTCGTGGCGATTGAACGCATCATTGAACGCAAGCACCGCGCGGATGCCGGTCTCGATCTTTGCCATATTGGCTGGGGTCATGGGCGCAACTCCTTTGTTGGGTGGGCGCAGGTCGGTATGAACAGTATAATTCGTATCGTCAGAATGACCTGCAGGCAATTCTAAATCCAAGTCAGGAGCCCATGAACATCACCCTTGCACTCGGCGGTGGCGGCGCAAAAGGCAACTCGCATATTGGCGTTATCCGTCGTCTGGAAAAAGAAGGATACAGGATCGAAGCCGTAGCCGGGACCAGTTTCGGCGGTATTATCGCAGTCTTTTATGCCGCAGGGTACTCCGCTGGCGAAATAGAAGACATGTTTGCGGGAATCGACCAGGCAGGTTTATACGGTCACGCGCCGGAGCAGGGACCGTCCCTGCTGGGGCTGGCGGGCGCGGCAAAATGGTTAAAGGATGTGTTCGGCGAAAAAACATTTGCCGACCTCAAACTTCCCTGCGCGGTGACAGCCGTCGACCTGAGATGCGGATGCGAAGTCATCCTGTCCGAAGGCAGACTGGTGGATGCGATCCTTGCCACGGTGGCGGTGCCGGGCGTCCTGCCGCATGTCCACATGCACGAATGGGAATTGGTGGATGGCGGCGTGTTGAACCCTGTCCCTGTTTCGGTGGTGCGCTCGCTGGCGCCCAAACTGCCGGTGGTGGCGGTCGTTCTGACCGAACCGCTGGGCGTCCCCGCCCGGACATGGTCATTGCCCCTGCCGAGCCTGCTCCCCCGCGCGCTGGTGGACCGCCTGGCGCGTTTCAGTTATGCCCGGGCATTCGATATCTTTTTACGTTCGCTCGATATCGTAGACCGCGCCATGACGGAATACCGCCTTGAAGTGGACAAACCCGAGTTCATCGTCCGCCCCGCCGTACAACACATAAACCTCTTCTCGAAAGTGGATATCCGTGCGGTGGCAGGATTGGGCGAACAGGCGGCAGAAGCGGTTCTGCCTGAGATGAAAAAATATTTTGCGTGGCAAAACCGTTTCCGCCGCGCGGTTGGAGTGTGAAATGACCCGTGATCTGAGAAAATATGCCCGGCAGACCAACGTCCGTATTGGGGTGGGGGCGGTGCTCCTGTTGCTGGTCGTCGGCACCGGCTTGATCTATTTCATCTACGGTCCGGGCGCGGCGGTCAGTGGTTTGTTGTGTCTGCTTGCGGGTCTTCTGCCCATTGTGCTGATCTTTCTATCCCTCGCTTTTCTGGATTGGATTCAAAAACGTGCGAACCGCTCCTGACACCCGGCTGATCGAATTCGAAGACTGGGTCCTTCGCGTCCGCCCAACGGCGCATAAACCCGCGCGCCTGATGCTCCTGCTCCACGGATTCACCGGCGATGAAAACTCGATGTGGCTCTTTGCGCGGGATATGCCTTCGGAATATTGGATGGTCGCTCCGCGCGCGCCTCACTTCACGGAGCCGGGTGGATTCTCCTGGCGGGCGCCTCATCCCGGGACGTTTGGCAGGCCCAGTCTCGAACAGCTTCGACCCTCCGCTGAGGCGTTGATCAGCCTTGTTGACGCGTATTCAGCCTCGGCTGGGATCGATGCGTCCACGTTCGATGTAATGGGATTCAGTCAGGGCGCGGCGATATCCAACTTGCTGGCGTTCCTGTATCCGCACCGAATCCGCAGAACGGGCATCCTGGCGGGATTTGTCCCCGGCGGGTTGGATGAACTGGTTTTGCAGCGTCCTTTACTGGGCAAGCCGTTCTTCATCACGCACGGCACGAAGGATGAAATGGTGCCCATTGACCGGGCACGCGCTTCGATCTCCCTGCTCGAACAGGCGGGCGCGCAGGTGACCTATTGCGAAGATGATGTGGGACACAAGGTCAGTGTCACCTGCCTGCGCGCGTTGCGCGAATTCTTTTCTGCTCCGTGACATCCTTTGTGTTTGACGATTGTTGGCTGACAGATTAATCGTCTCTCACTTCACTGTTGACGCTCATTTCGTTTGCAGGTATCCTTGCGCATAGTTCATGTCATTGCGAACCGTAAAGCGGTGAAGCGATCTTCCATCCACAGCAGATTGCTTCGGCAGAAGGCGCCTCGCAATGACATTTATTAGTACCTTACAAGTGAAATTCTTGTTTTCCCTGGTACCGCCCGCGATTTGCCAAGCAAATCAGGCAGGTGTTGTGCAAGAATTTTTGACCACGAAGGACACAAATGGCACGAAGGTTTAAAGGTTTTCCTTTGTGCTCCTTCATGACCTTTGTGGTTGAGCCCTTTTTGGTTTCGGCTTGTCCGAGTTAGGTGAATGAATGTATCGAAACGTATCCCGTCGTGATTTTCTGAAACTTGCCGGCTTTGGGCTGGGGGCGCTTGCCTTTAATCCGCTCAAGCCTCTTGAATTTGCATATCCCCAGGCTCAGTTTCCACAGGCTGAGCGGCTGGGACGCGTCTTCTCGCGCATCGACGTGCGCAGTGAGCCGAGTTTCAATGCCCCGTCGCTTGGCGTGCTGTATGACGACCACATTGTCGCCTGGCAACAGGATCTGGTGACGCGCGGCTACCAGGATCCGATCTATCTCAGCCAGCGCTGGGTCAGGATTCCCGAAGGCTACATCTATGCCCCGCAGTTACAACCGGTGAAGAATCTACCGAATGCTCCGCTTACAGCGATGCCCAATGGCGGGACCGGCTTCTGGGCGGAGGTGACCGTCCCGTATGTCAATATGATCCGCGAGAATGCTCCCATCTCTCCGCACATCAAGGCATTGGTCGAAGGCAATTTCCCGATCCGGCTGTATTACAGCCAGGTGGTGTGGATCGACAGCATCGCGCAGGGGAGCAGTGGCGAGATCCTGTACCGTTTCAACGAGAACGGCGGCTATCATCCTGCGGGTTACACCGGCGGTGGATACGGCGACCTGCTGTGGGGCGATGCAACCGCCTTCCGCCCGTTGACGCCGGAGGACTTGGCGCCGATCAACCCCGATGTTGATCCCGCTCTCAAGAAGGTGGTCGTCGACCGCACGGAAAATTACCAGACGCTTTCGTGTTATGAAGGCAATGAGGAAGTATATTTCTGCCGCGTATCCACCGGTCAATACCGCGACCTGTATGGAAATACCGTGACCGAGTACCTGACCCCGTTGGGCGAGCATACCACCTGGCGCAAGGCGATCTCGATCCACATGGCTGGCGGTACCACCGGTTCCGGCTACGATACTCCCGCCGTATCGTGGACCACATTGTTCAGCGGTGAGGGATATGCCATCCACGGCGCGTTCTGGCACAACAACTTTGGTGTTCCGCGTTCGCATGGATGTGTGAACTGCCTGCCCGAAGATGCGAAATGGATCTTCCGTTGGGCCAACCCCGTCACTTCCCTGGAACAGGGCGATGTGGTGGCGGAAGGTTTGACGAACGGCACACATGTCATAGTTCAGGAGTTATCGGTCTAACATGGATTTTACAAATGTAACCATCGGTTTGGCGTTTCTGGCTGGGCTGGCTTCCTTCCTTTCACCGTGTGTCTTTTCCCTCGTCCCGGCATATATCGGTTACCTGGGCGGGCGCGCCGCGGGCGGTGAAGCCACCGAAAGCAACCGCTTCATCACCTTCACGCACGGACTGGCATTCGTGCTTGGTTTCAGTGCAGTCTTTATCACGTTGGGAGTCGCATCTGCCTCCCTTGGGAGATTGCTCTTTGAACTGCGCGGGATTCTCGAAAAGGTCGGCGGCATTGTGGTTGTCATCTTCGGTCTGCATATGACCGGCATCTTCCGCATCCCGTTTTTGGAATACGACACGCGCATTCAGCAATTACCCGATCGCAAGTGGGGATATCTCTCCTCGGCTTTGATGGGTGTCTTCTTTTCGGCGGGATGGGCTCCCTGCGTGGGACCTGTCCTCGGTGCGATCCTGACACTCTCCCTCAACGGCGGTTCCGTTTCGCAGGGCGTCTCGCTTCTTTCCGCCTATTCAGCCGGGCTCGCCGTCCCATTCCTGATCGCCGCCCTGGGCATTGGCTGGGTCTCGGCGACCCTTCGTAAATATGGGAAGGTGATGCACTACGTCGAGATCGCGATGGGAGTTGTGCTGGTGATCATCGGCATCATGCTGTTTTCCGGCACGTTCGAGATCATCGCCCAGCAGGGACAATTCTTCTGGATCGATTTCGGTCTATAGACACTGCATCCGCGACAATGATCACTGTCACCCTTTATACCCGCAAGGACTGTCATCTCTGCGAACAGGTCAAAGCCGACTTGAAATCGTTTGAGGAGAAATATCCGCATCGTCTCGTAGAAGTGAATATCGATTCCGATCCTGCCCTGAAAAAGGCATACGGCGAATCGATCCCCATCATCGAAGTTGGACCGTATAGACTTTCCGCCCCGTTCGATAAACAGAAACTGATGATGACCGTTGGCGCGGCAAGCGACCGCCGCGGTCAACTCGATAAACTCGGGCGCGTGGACCACTACGACCGCGTCCGCCGTGGACAGCAGATCAGCGGCGGCGACCGGGTCATGCACTGGATCTCGCGCCACTATCTGGCGCTGTTTAATTTATTTATCCTGCTTTATGTGGGGCTTCCCTTTCTTGCCCCGGTTTTGATGAATGCAGGCGCGCAGGTCCCGGCAAATATCATTTACACCGTCTATAAACCGCTTTGCCACCAGTTCGGGTTCAGGTCGTTCTTTCTTTTTGGGGAGCAGGCTTATTATCCGCTGTCTGAGGCGGGCATTAAAAATATCAGGACATTCAATGAGGCGACCGGCATCCCGGACCTTCATCCGCCGACCAGTGTAGCCCGTGTTACCGCGCGTCAATTCACCGGCGATGAAACGGTCGGTTACAAGGTGGCGCTCTGCGAACGGGATGTTGCCATCTATGGCGCGATCCTTCTGTTCGGCATCCTCTTTGCGGTCACAGGACGCCGCATCAAACCCCTGCACTGGTTGATTTGGATCGTCCTTGGCATGGGACCTGTCGGATTGGACGGTTTCTCTCAGCTCTTCAGCCAGATGGAATGGTCGTGGCTGGTCAATATCCTTCCGTATCGCGAGAGCACCCCGTTCCTGCGGGTGTTGACCGGCGCGTTGTTCGGATTCACGACCGCCTGGTTCGCTTATCCCTACATGGAAGAGTCCATGGCTGAGACGCGGCAGTTCTTCATCAAGAAGTTCGCATTCCTTGGGAAGGGCAATTCATAACTTTAAAGTTGACCCCTGATCATGCCGTTTATCCAGCATAACAACCTTCGATATTTTCAATTTGATTCTTTGCACACGCGCCATGCTGTGTTCACGCGTCGTGGCGGGGTCAGTCCGGAGCCGTGGGGTTCGCTCAATGTGGGCGGGACGGTGGGCGACGACCTTGCGCGCGTAAAAGAGAATCGCCTCATTTCCTTCCGCGCGCTGGGATGTAAACCCGAATCCATCTTCGATGTCTGGCAGGTGCACAGTGCGGACGTGGTCTGCGCCCGCGCCCCGCGTCCCTTTGACGAGTCCTATCGCCAGGCGGATATCATCCTCACCGACAGGCCCGAAGTGACCCTCTTCATGCGCTTTGCCGATTGTGTCCCGATCTTTATCTATGACCCGCGTAAGGCGGTCATCGGGGTGGCGCACGCCGGTTGGATGGGAACCCTGCGCGATGTGGCAACGGTCACTGTCAACGCCATGCGCGCGCAATACAATTCGAACCCCGCCGACATCATCGCCTGTATCGGTCCATCCATCGGCCCCGACCATTATGAAGTAGGCGCAGATGTCATCCTTCAAGTCATGCAAAAATTTGGAGACGAATCTGATCGGGTGCTCATCTCCAATAACGGAAAAATCCACTTCGATCTTTGGAAGACCAACAGTCTCCTGCTCGAACGCGCGGGTGTCGGCAGGGTCGATATCGCCGGGATCTGCACCGCCTGTCACACCGATGATTGGTTCTCGCACCGCGCCGAAAAAGGGCGCACCGGCCGCTTCGGGGCGCTGATCTCTCTGCAATAAAAGCTGAGTCGTTTTTTTCTTTCTCCTTTTTCATCCTTCATCCTTCCCAGTTATAATAACCCCATGTCCGACCTCGTCGCCAACATCCGCGAGCGCTACCTTTCCGCCCTCGACCAGATCGCCACAGCCGCGCGTAAAAGCGCCCGCGATCCCGAAAATATCCGCCTCGTTGTCGTCACCAAATCGCAACCGGTCGAGATCGTTCGGTCCGCCATCGAAGCCGGCGCGCGCATCCTCGGCGAGAATTATCCCGAGGAAGGTGTCATGAAAATTCAATCCCTTGTGGGGCAAAGTGGGGTAGAATGGCACATGATCGGACACGTGCAGAGCCGCAAAGCCCGTCTCGTTGCTGATCATTTTGCACTTTTACACTCCCTCGACAGCCTCAAACTTGCACAGCGCCTGGACCGTTTCGCCGGGGAAGCCGGCCGCGTTTTGCCCGTACTGCTCGAATTCAACGTGGGCGGCGAAGAAAGCAAATCGGGATGGAATGCCTCGGACGAATCGCAGTGGGACACCTTCCTGCCTGAGATCAATTCGCTTCTGGATTTGCCCCACCTACGCGTCCACGGACTGATGACGATGCCGCCCCTCGAAACGGACCCGGAAGACTCGCGGCGCTTCTTTCTACGCCTGAGGCTGTTACGTGACTATCTGGCGGATCAATTCTCCCGGGCGGATTGGAGCGAACTCTCGATGGGCACGAGCGCAGATTACGCCGTGGCGGTGGAAGAGGGTGCGACCCTCGTCAGAGTGGGAACAGCCATTGTAGGCGCACGCACGCTCAAATTGGAGAAGGAAGCGGAATGATCATCCTTGTTCAGATTGTCAATATTTTTTCTCTGATCCTTGTTTTGCTGGTAATCCTTTCTGTGTTCCTTTCCTACTTCATGGATCCGTACCATCCCGTCCGCCGCGGGATCGGCAGTATCGTGGAGCCTTTGCTGGCTCCCATTCGACAGGTTATACCGCCAGCAGGTATGATAGACTTTAGTCCATTGGTCTTGATCGTTCTGATCCAACTGGCAACAAGATTGATCGTCGCATTTCTACTACAATTGAGGTGAGCCATGTCTGATCGAAAATACAATCTGCATGATGGTCAAAAAGGAGCAGCGCTTGCCGTGCGTGTGACGCCGCGTGCCAGCCGCAACGAGATCGCCGAAGTGCTCGACGACGGTACGATCAAGGTGCGCATCGCCGCCCAGCCCGCGGACGATGAAGCAAACGCGGCATTGCTCGAATTCATGTCCGAGATCCTCGGCGTGCCGAAATCAAGGCTGGATATCGTGGCGGGACTCTCGGGCCGCGATAAATTGATCTCGGTCGTGGACATGGACGCCGAAACCGCCCATCAACGCGTCGTTGCCCATCTGGGCTAGACCTTCATTTCAACAAACCAAAAATCGCTGGACGTATTTAATCGTCCGGCGATTTTGATTCGTTCAAACGAACCGTCGTTACCTAATTGGTCGGTCCGTATAAATTTCGATACACCGTGAATATTTCGTAAATATACCGTATGTAGTCGCGCGTTTCCTTGAAGCGGATGGTCTCGAGGAACAGGTCGGGATCGTCGCCAGCCAGTTTCTTCCAGACCAGCGCGTTGCCGGGACCGGCGTTATATGCCGCGAGCGAGCCGTACAGACTGCCGTTCATCAGGTCCTGGTTCTTATCCAGATAGTACGAACCAAACCTGACGCTGACGATCGGACGATAGAGATCGTTCGAGTCGAAGCCCGGGGGCCATTTCAAATCGTTGGCGATCTGCGCGCCTGTTTCAGGGATGATCTGCATCAGCCCGTGCGCCCCCGCCGTTGATTTTACGAATCCCTCGAACAGGCTCTCCTGCCTGATCACGCTGAACATGAACAGCGGATCGATGCCGTATTTCTGTGCATCCTGGATGATCAGGTCATGGTAGTACAGCCCGTAGCGGATGTGGTTGAAATAGATCGGCGCGGTCAACGATTCGGACTGGCTGTCCTTGCCGGCAAGCGTCAATACCTGCCGTGCGGCGAAGACGGCCGAACGATACAAGCCGATATGGAGCAGGTGATTCGCGAGCCTGAAATTATCTGTGGGGCTGGCGCTGATCGACTCCCGCAGGGACTCAAACTCCAGCCGGGCTTCATCGTACATGCCCAGTTCCCACAACTCGGTGCCGCGGATGAAACGCGGATCTTGCGCCAGCGTGCCGGGACCGGAAAGGTCCGTATCCGCGGGCAGGCTGAAGGTGATGCGCATCCATGCTTCGGCATCCCTGCGCTCCTTCGCCAGGTCGGGATTCAAGTCAGTGCTGTCCGGCGGCTCAAAGGGAGCGTTTCCCAGCACGAGATCGCGGGAGCGCAGGCTGTAATATTCGGATGTGTCGAGAGCCTGCCCCTGCCGCCACGATTCT
>JBFYRY010000310.1:0-4235 GCA_041302025.1 Chloroflexota bacterium
CTGCTGGCGGTCAAATCGGTGCTCGATGGTTTCGCATCCATCGCGTTCGCGTCCACGCTGGGGATCGGTGTTGCGTTCTCCGCGCTGGTGTTGCTCGTCTATCAGGGAGGTATCAGCCTGCTCGCGGGGTTATTGAACTCCATCGTCAACGCATCCATGATGAACGAGTTGACCGCGGCAGGCGGCGTCCTTTTGATGGGGGTCGGAATCTCGAATTTGCTGGAGATCAAGAAGATGCGCGTGGGGAATATGCTCCCGGCGCTTTTCATTGCCCCGCTGATCGTATGGATATTGGGGTTGTTCTAGGATTTTCTTCCGCGTCGCGCAATCAATATCTCAATGGATGTCCGCGTATATGAATCAAGCGGAAGTTTCACCGCCGCATCCAACGGGACCCAGACATGTTCCTCCGCTTCATCGTTTAACTGCACCTCAACGGATTCCGTCCGGCAGGCGTAATCGAAAAAGATGAAATGCCTGCGCTTCCAAAAAGAGGGATCATAAATGAACTGCTGGAAGTTGATGAACTCGGGATCAAATATATCCAGCCCGGTCTCCTCCTTCGCCTCGCGCACCGCCGCCTCTTCGATGCGCTCGCCCAATTCCACATGCCCGCCGGGGACAACGTATTTACCGGGCCATTTGTGACTCTTCAACAGAAGCATTTCACCATTCCGGTTGAAAATGAAAACGCCGACAGTTGGTTCGGGGAAGATTTGTTCGCTCATGAGTTTATCCAAAGATCGCAATGACCAGAATTCCGGTAAAGATGATGACGGCGCCCAGCACGCGGACTCCGCCCATCCGCTCCTTCAGAAACCACCAGCCCGCCAGCGCGCCGAAGACCACACTCACCTCCCTGACCGCACCTGCATAACTGACCGGTGAAATGGAATAAGCGAAGACCGCCAGGAGATAGGCAATGGTTCCCAGCACACCCGCCACCGAGATTCTCACCGGGCTTTGTTTCAGGGCATCCATGAGCCTGGTCCACTTGTACTGGCGCAGGATGAATGGCGAAAGTCCCACCGGCACCAGCAGGAACACGCTCATCACGTAAGGCATGGGTGCGCCGTTCTTGACGGCAGTCCCATCAATGAGGGTATACGTGGAAATGATCAACGCGATGAACAATGCCACTGCCACCCCTTTGAAGTGCAACCGCGTGACATGGCTTTGCATCAACGTATTGGCACCGATGACCACCAGCCCGCCGATGATCAGCGCGAGACCGATCCAGCCGCCGGGGGTGGGTTTTTCGTGCAGAAAGAGGAATGACCACAACGTCAGAAAGGCGGGAGCCGTCCCTCGTGCGACAGGGTAGACCAGCGAAAAATCGTTGTCGTGATAGGCGTAGGAAAGCGCGAGGAAGTAGACCACCTCCGCGCACACGCTGAAAAAGATGAAGATCCACAGTCCGCGCGGGGGCAGGCCGGTAAAGAGCAGGGCAATGATGGCAAAGACTCCCCCGAAGACCGCCATCCACCAGGTGATGATGTATTTTTCCTGCGCTTGTTTAATGAGCAGGTTCCAGGCGGTGTGAAGCAATGCGCTGAGGATCAATATCCCGATGGCAAAGATGGGCATGGCGGGCTTGAATGTAACACAGAATCAAAAGGAGGATGGGATGTGGATGGTTGCGCTTCGCGTTCAGGCATGGGATATACATCCCTCAGCCTTCACTTCGCATCCACCTCTTCACTGCCTCATGCGGATGTTCGTATCCCGCCATCGCATCCAACAGTTTGTTCGGGTCGGATTCGCATAACAGCGCTTCACGATGTTCCTTGAAGATGAAGCCTTCTGTCACAGCATGGTCAATGGCGGCAAGCAGGGGCGCGTAATAATTTTTTGTATTCAGCAAGCCGACCGGTTTTTCGTGCGCTCCGGTCTGCGCCCAGGTGAGGGTTTCAAACAACTCGTCGAAGGTGCCGAAACCGCCGGGCAGGGCGATGTATCCATCCGCCAGTTCGTGCATGCGCGCTTTGCGGGCATGCATATCGGGCACCACTTCCATGCGGGCGATGCCGATATGTGCAAGTGTCTTCGTGTTCATGGATGGGATGATGACGCCGATCACTTCGCCGCCCGATTCGATGACGCCGTCTGCCACCGCTCCCATGAGTCCGGTCTTGCCGCCGCCGTAAATTAAACGGAGTCCCCTTTCAGCGAGGACTCTGCCTGTTTGACGCGCCGCAGACAGATAGTCGGGATGAAGCGCATCCGCAGATCCGCAAAAAACACAAATCGATGCCATATAAGCCCTCCGTGAATTTTAGGACTATACCGCACTCGGTCACAAATTGCGCTTTTTAGAAGGTGGAAAGCACAATTTGTGACCGTGGGTATTATATTGTATCCAAACTCTAACCATTTTCCAACAACGGGTTATCCCCCTTTTTGGTAGAATAATCGTACTTATCAGGAGAAAAACATGGCTGGAATGGAACGATTTACACAACGGGCAAGGCGTGTTCTCAGCATTGCACATCAGGAGGCGGAACGCGCCCGCAATAATAACATCGGCACCGAGCATCTTCTTTTGGGATTGATGGATGAAGAGGGCGGTGTGGCTGGACGCGTCCTGCGCGAATTGGGCATGACCTCAGACCGTGTGCGTGAGGTGGTCCGCCGCGTGACGAACACCCCCGCCACTTTCGACTCGACCCAGATCGAGCTTGCCTCTGACACGCAACAGGTGCTCGAACATGCGGTGGAGGAAGCGCGCCGCCTCGGGCATCATTACATCGGGACCGAACATATCCTGCTCGGACTTGTGCGCGTGGAAGGCACTGCGATGGAAGTCCTGCGCCGACTCGGCGTGACAGCGGAACAGATCCGCCGGCAGACTCGCCGCGTGTTGAACGAGACCGCGTCTCCCTCCACGCCGACGCCTGCCGCAACCGGACCCGCGCGTGGTGCCCAGCCGAATCCGAAAACCCCGCTGGTCGACCAGCTGGCTACCGACCTGACAACCAAAGCCGAGGAAAAGAAACTCGACCCGGTCATCGGGCGCCAGATGGAGATCGAGCGTGTCATCCAGATTTTGGCGCGCCGCACGAAGAACAATCCCGCGTTGATCGGCGAACCCGGCGTCGGCAAAACCGCCATCGTGGAGGGTCTCGCCCAGCGCATTGTGGAAGGCGATGTCCCTGCGCCGTTGATGAACAAGAGACTTCTGCAACTCGATGTCGGCTCTCTCGTGGCTGGCACGATGTACCGCGGTCAGTTCGAGGAGAGACTCAAGCGCGTCATCGACGAGTTGAAGCAGTCGGGTGCGATCCTCTTTATTGATGAGGTCCACATGCTCGTGGGAGCGGGAGCCGCCGGTTCATCCGTCGATGCCGCCAATATTTTGAAGCCTGCGTTATCGCGCGGCGAACTGCAGGTCATCGGCGCGACCACGCTCGATGAATACCGCAAGCACATTGAATCCGATGCGGCGCTCGAACGGCGTTTCCAGCCCATCCAGGTGGATGAACCGTCCGAGGATGAAACGATCCAGATCCTCAAGGGTATCCGCCTGGCGTATGAAGAGCATCACCATCTTGTCATTTCGGATGAAGCGCTCGAAGCCGCCGCGCATCTGTCCTCCCGTTATGTGACCGAGCGTTTCCTGCCCGACAAAGCCATCGACCTGATCGACGAGTCATCCTCGCGCGTGCGCATGTACAAGAGCGCCGCCGCGAAGCAATCGAAAGACCTGTTCGGTCAACTGCGGCAGGCGCGCCAGAACCGCTCGCTCGCGCAGGAGGAAGGCAATGGCGAAGATGTAAAGGAATGGGAGGAGCGTGAGATCGAATTGAGTGAGCAGATCGAACGCCTGCGCACCGGCTGGGACCGCGCCAACAGTCCCGTTGTTTCGGCGGATGATATTGCCGAGGTCGTCTCCATGTGGACGGGCGTGCCGCTGATGCAACTGGCGGAGGAGGAATCCCAGCGCCTGCTAAAGATGGAAGATGAACTACGCAAGGGCATCATCGGGCAGGAGGATGCCATCGTTGCGATCAGCCGCGCCGTCCGCCGGGCGCGCGCCGGGTTGAAAGATCCGAAGCGTCCCATCGGTTCGTTCATGTTCCTCGGTCCGACAGGAGTCGGTAAAACAGAATTAACCAAGACCCTCGCCAAGTTCATGTTCGGGAGCGAGGAAGCCGCGATCCAATTGGATATGTCCGAGTTCATGGAGCGTCACACTGCCTCCCGTCTGGTGGGCGCGCCTCCTGGATATGTCGGCT
>JBFYRY010000079.1:0-13761 GCA_041302025.1 Chloroflexota bacterium
ACAAGATCACCAGCATCAGGTGGTTGAGCCTATTCATTTGCTACTGGCGCTTGTTCAACAAGAGGATGGCATTGTACGGGCGATCATCACCAAAGCATCCGGCGGGACGCAAGCCATTGAGGATGAACTGACCAATGAACTGAATAAAAAACCAAAGGTTCAGGGCGCAAATTTGGAAGTCAGCATGTCGCACCAAACAGCGGATGTCCTGTCTGCCGCCGAACGCTACGCCAAAGGGATGCAGGATGACTACATCTCCACCGAGCATATTTTGCTGGGTCTGGCGGATAGCAATGAAAGCAAACGTCTGACTCAATTCGGTCTGACCAAGGATGCGATTCTATCCGCACTGAAACAGGTGCGCGGCTCTCAACGTGTCACCTCGCAAAATCCCGAAGGGACTTTTCAGTCGCTGGAAAAATATGGACGCGACCTGACCGCCATGGCACGTCAAGGCAAACTTGACCCAGTCATCGGACGTGATGAGGAGATTCGCCGTACGATACAGATCCTATCCCGGCGCACAAAGAACAACCCGGCCCTGATCGGTGAACCTGGCGTCGGCAAGACCGCCATCGTCGAAGGGCTGGCACAGCGGATTATTAATGGCGATGTCCCCGAAGGACTCAAACACAAACGCCTTGTCCAGTTGGATATGGGCGCTTTGGTCGCTGGCGCAAAGTACCGCGGTGAGTTTGAAGAACGCTTGAAAGCCGTACTTAAAGAGATCACAGATTCTGATGGGGAGATCATTCTGTTTCTGGATGAGATGCACACGGTGGTCGGCGCGGGTGCGGCGGAAGGTGCGATGGATGCCAGTAACATGCTCAAGCCGATGCTGGCGCGCGGCGAGTTACATCTGATCGGCGCGACCACACTTGACGAGTATCACAAGCACATCGAGAAAGACCCCGCTCTGGAGCGTCGCTTCCAGCCTGTGGTGGTGGAAGAGCCAACAGTCGAAGACACGGTCAGCATTCTACGCGGATTAAAGGAACGCTACGAAGTCCATCACGGCGTGCGGATCACGGACGCGGCGGTGCTGGCGGCTGCGACGCTTTCACAGCGATATATCAGCGACCGCTTCCTACCCGACAAAGCCATCGATTTGATTGACGAGGCGGCTGCACGTCTGCGTACTGAGATCGATTCCAAGCCACAAGCACTGGATGAGGTTGACCGTCAGGTGATGCAACTTGAGATCGAACGCGAGGCGCTTAAGAAGGAAAAGGATAAGGCTTCCAAAGAGCGACTTGGCAGCATCGAAAAAGAACTGGCGAACTTGAAGGAAAAGTCTCATGAACTGCAAGCGCGCTGGCAGACCGAGAAACAAGCCATCGCTGAACTGCGCACGACAAAAGAGAAGATCGAGCAAACACGTCAGGAGATCGAACGTTCCGAACGACAATCTGATTTGGAAAAGGTCGCCCGCCTGCGCTATGGGACTCTGCCCGAGTTGGAAAAGAAATTCGCAGATGGGGAAAGACGCATGAAAGAGGTCCAGGCTCAGGGCGGGGCATTGCTCAAAGAGGAAGTGGATGCCGAAGAGATCGCCCAGATCGTCTCGCGCTGGACTCACATTCCAATTTCGAAACTTTTGGAAGGTGAAACCCAGAAACTCCTGCACATGGAAGAACGACTGCACGAAAGAGTGGTTGGGCAGGAGGATGCCCTAAAGGCTGTCTCGAATGCCTTGCGTCGCGCACGGGCTGGTCTGCAAGATTCGAATCGTCCGCTTGGCTCATTCATTTTCCTGGGACCCACTGGCGTCGGCAAGACCGAACTGGCGCGTGCCTTGGCTGAATTTATGTTCGACGACGAGCACGCCATGATCCGCATTGACATGAGTGAATATCAGGAGAAGCACACTGTCAGCCGCTTGATCGGAGCGCCGCCAGGGTATATTGGCTACGAGGAAGGTGGCCAGTTGACCGAATTGGTTCGCCGCCGGCCTTACTGCGTGGTTTTGTTTGATGAAATTGAGAAGGCTCATCCGGATGTATTCAATGTACTACTGCAACTGCTGGATGATGGCCGCTTGACGGATGGACAAGGCCGCACGGTGGATTTTCGCAATACGCTGGTCATCATGACCTCCAATCTGGGTGGTGAACTATGGATGGGTGGGAAGGAAGTCAACATAATGCGTGATGCCATCACACATGCTTTGCAGGCGCATTTCAAACCTGAATTCCTGAACCGCATTGACGAGATCATCATCTTCCATTCACTTACCCGCGAAGATTTGGTGCGTGTCGTGGAGATTCAACTGCGGCATGTTTCCGCGCTGTTGGCAGAGCGCGGCTATCGGCTGGAGATCAGCCCGCAGGCGCGCACCTATCTGGCGGAGGTCGGCTACGATGCCGATTATGGCGCACGTCCGCTCAAACGGGCGATCCAGCGCGAGTTGCAAGATCCGTTGGCGGTTAAGATTCTGAGCGGCGATTTCCATGAAGGCGAGACCATCCACGTCGAGCGTGGAAAGGAAAAGCTGGAATTCACTGCGCTGGCATCAGATCAACCTGTTGTTTCATAACGCCAGTTACAGGACTCCCCTACAAGGGGGCGAAGCGGTCTAAATACGAGGAATAATCCCATGACACTATTTGATGATGTTCTTTCACAATTCCCATCCGATGTTCAAGAAACAGTGCGCAAGATCTGGGAGGCACTGGGACCCAATGAAAAAGCCAGCTTCCTATCACTATTAATCGGTTTCCCATCGGATACGAATTTGGTAAAACTGTTGGTCAAATTATCCACTGCCCAGATCCGCCAAGCCTTTGGAAGCAAGCACCGGGTGGTCATCGTAGGCCCGACCAACGTTGGCAAATCCACTCTGTACAATCAACTGGTCGAGAATAAAAGCGACCAGGCCGTAGTGAGTCCATTGCCGGGCACCACAACGGAAAATCAACAGGCCGATGCAGCCTTGTTTACCGTGGTCGATACACCCGGCGCGGATGCAGTGGGACGAGTGGGTGAGCAGGAAAAAGACCTGGCCTTTTCGGCCGCAGCGAATGCCGATTTTCTAGTGCTGGTCTTTGACGCCATCCAGGGAATTAAAAAGACCGAGCAGGAACTATTCAACGAGCTGTCTGCGCTAAAAAAGCCTTTCGTCGTGGTGCTGAACAAGATCGACCTGGTCCCACGCAAAGAACTGCAAGCTGTTATTTCGAACGCTGCGCTGAACCTGGGCCTGGAGCCCGATCAAATTGTCCCAATCGTTGCCAAAGATGGCAAGAACCTCGGCAAAGTGCTGTTGGCAGTGGCCGCCACCGAACCTGAGATGGTTGCCGCCCTGGGACAGGCATTACCCCAATACCGCTGGCAACTCGCCTGGCAGACCATTGTCAGGTCAGCCTCGATCTCGGCAGCCATTGCATTAGTGCCCCTGCCGGTCATTGATTTTGTGCCGCTGGTGGTCACGCAGTCGATCATGGTGGTAAGTATTGCGCGCATCTATAACTACAAAATCACCCCGCAGCGCGCCTCCGAACTGGTTGCCGCCTTTGGCCTGGGGTTCTTGGGACGGACTCTCTTCCAGGAGCTGAGCAAGCTGGGTGGGCTGCCGGGCTGGCTCCTGAGCGCGGCGATTGCTTCATCCACAACTGTAGTAATGGGTTATGCGGCCGTGCGATGGTTTGAAAAAGGTCAGAAACTTTCGACTGAAGCACTCAAAAAACTCACACATGGGATGACCACAACCTTGCTGGATACTCTCAAAGGTCTGGGAAAACGCAAGCCGGGCCAAAAAGGACTACAGGAGCGTATCGCCCAGGCGCTGGAAAGCTCACCACTGGCCGAAAGCCGCTCAGTACTCGACCATGAAGCAGGTGAGTAATAAATTGCGGTGTGCTGTATTAAACCCTGAACCCAATAGCTGCAATAGACCCATCCATTGATCCCTCAAAATTCACTTCGAAGCAGTAAACCCACGAAGCCCAATACCTCCCCCAAGTGACGGAGGCAAAAACTCCCCAGCCGTTGGATGTGGCTGGGGAGTTTGGATTATAAGATTAAGTACTGGTGTATATCTTCTCGAGTTCAAGATGCCCGACTGATTAATTACCCTTGTATCTAGACACAGAAAGTAGAGAGTTCTATGTCTTTTGGAAATAGATTATTCAACTGGCTGTTTGCCCTATTTCTGATCGTGATCCTGATTTTCTTTTATCCCGGCCCATGGTGATTTCTTCGATGTAAGTTTATCCACAAAGACTCATCTCAATATTTCACATTGAGACTCTTCTTCAGAAGGTATCAGAGTCTTGAGGAAAGACATGATATCTATGAGGCAAATTGGTACAAGAAAGATATCCGACATATCATGAAGCACAGCCAGGTTTTCCACAAGAACAACTTGAAAACACGACTCAGATCATTATAAACCAAGGAATTCCTCCCCCAAGTGGTGGAGGCAAACATTCCCCAGCCGTTGGATGTGACTGGGAAGTGTTTGTTATAGGATAAGTCATAGAGAAAATCACCAAAAAGGAGAAACTCTCGCCTACCTGGATCCTTATAATCCCACGAGTGAAGATTAAGGGCAAGATCGTGGCGCGCGGCCCGGTGTGGTTCGGTTTTGGCCTACCGATGACATTCCTCTATTATCAGGGTGCAATGCCGGTCAACCCGTCCAGAATCCGCTGGCGACGCCAAAGCAGTAGGCGAACGGTTTTTACAAACATGAAAAATAATGATTTAGCAGGGAATGTTGTTGAAACGCAGGACTTAACCAAGACATTTGGTGAAGATATAGCCGTGCAATCTTTAAATATGCAGGTGCCGCGCGGCACTATTTTTGGTTTCGTTGGTCCAAGTGGTTGTGGAAAAACTACGACCGTGCGCTTATTAACCGGGTTTTATAAGCCAACCTCTGGTTCCCTGAATGTACTGGGAAAAGATCCGGCTAACTTTTCAAAATCGGACCGCGAAAAAATCGGTTATCTGATCCAACAATTTGTCCTATATCCGCAACTGACTGTTTGGGAGAACTTAAATTTTGCAGCATCCTTTTACGGTGTAGGCGTTTTTCGGTGGAGGCATTTAAACAAGCTTCTCGATTTTGTGGAGCTAGCAGGAGACAAACACAAATTGGCAAAGGATCTCTCCGGAGGGATGAAAAGACGCCTCAGCCTGGCCGCCACATTGGTGCACAAACCGGAACTACTTTTTCTGGATGAGCCTACTGCCGGGATCGACCCAATCCTGCGGCGGAAGTTTTGGGATTATTTTAAAGAACTACAGGCAGATAACCATACTCTTTTTATCACCACGCAATATGTGGGCGAAGCTGCATTTTGTGATCTGGTTGGAGTGATGTATGGGGGAAAACTGCTGATGATCGAGTCCCCGGATGGGCTGCGCAGGAAAGCCTATGGAGGGGACTTGATTGGGATCAGAACCAACGAAAATATTACGTTTGAACACAGGCAGCATCTGGAAAGCCTGCCCTTCGTTCGCGGCAAAGTAAAGATTATCAGTGACCAGGAGGTTGAAGTCATTGTAGATGATGCACATACTGCAGTTGCATTCCTGCTGGAATGGTCTCAGACACAAAATTTGACCGTGTCAATGATGGACCAAAAATCTCCTTCTTTTGACGACGTGTTTATCAGATTGATCGAAACGGAGATCAAGAATGGCTAGATTCTTCAAATTTCTTATCCGAATTTCTTCATTCCTAAGCAAGGAACTGAAAGAAATTTTTCGCCAGCCAAAGCTTATATTAACTCTCGTACTGGGACCGTTTTTAATTATGTTTCTATTCGGATTGGCAAATCCTGACCAGGGTCGAACTTTGAGAACTACGTTTGTAGTCACAGATCCAAATTCTTTTCAGGAAGAGATTGATACATTTACCAAGTCCTTTAGCTCGTTACTTGTTAGTTATGTTATCGAGAGCGATAAAGAACTGGCACTGGCAAAACTTGCCAACAATCAAACTGACATGGTGATCGTCATACCAGATACTCCATTCGAGACCATCCAGAAAAGCCAGCAGGCAGAGTTTCTTGTTTACCATAATGAAATCGACCCATTCCAGATCGGATATGTTAATTCCGTGGCAAGAATATACGTAGATGAAATCAACCGTCAATTTTTAAAATCCGTGGTCGAGCGGGAACAAGAGGAATCTGGCTCTCTGCAAAGCGATTTGGAAACTGCGATCATAAAGACACAGACGCTCCGAGAGGCCATTCCACCGGACAACGTAAATACTGCAGCACAAGCTGCAGATCTTGAGAAAGATCTGACCAACCTTCATGAAGAACTAATAATATTTCGTTCATTGGCCTCTGGCGTCTTGGTTAGACCATTCTCTGCAAAGATCTCCGGATTATCTGATGTCCAATTGACTGTAATCGGTTTCTTTGCTCCGGCAGTTATTGTCCTACTCCTGCAGCATTTCTCCATAACCTTTGCGTCTCTATCCATTGTTCGAGAAACGCGCTCCGGGATCATGGAATTGTTCAGAGTAGCTCCCATTACAGCTTTTGAAACTTTAGTGGGGAAATATCTTAGCTATCTGTTCTTTGAAATAATACTTGCGGGCATTATTACCGCCCTGGCCGTCTGGCTGCTGAAGATTCCCATCTTAGGTCAGTTGCAGGACTATGCGTTGGCTGTGATTATCCTGCTTTTTACATCCCTTGGTGTGGGTTTCCTCATCTCCTTGATCTCAGAAACCGACACCCAGGCTGTTCAATATTCGATGTTATTACTGCTGGCGAGCATTTTCTTTAGCGGATTTTTTCTGGACCTGCGCTTGATGAAGGAACCAATCGCATTTCTTGCATGGTCATTACCGGCCACATATGGCATTCGAATGCTGAAAGATATTATGTTGCGTGGATTTTCAGCGCCTCCGCTGATATTTCTCGGAATCACACTCATCGGCATAGCACTTTTCCTGATCGACTGGTTGCTCCTAAGGAAAAAAATGGAGAGTTGATGCTCTCATATCTGTTGCTTACCATCCTCACCCTCGGCTGATGGGTAAATAAACGTATCAGAAAACAATTCGACAAGACGACTGTACTTGTGTAAAAGGAGAAAACATTATGTTACCAATCGGTGATGACAATAGTACTCGTAGAACGGCTCCACTGGTTACCTATGCTTTGATCGCCCTGAATGCTTTGTTCTTCTTCATAGAACTCAGCGGCGGGGATGCCTTTATTATGAAGTGGGCCTTCGTGCCCAGCCGCTTCCTGGCCGATCCCGTCGGCGATTCTCCAACCCTGTTCACATCCATGTTCATGCACGCCGGGTGGCTTCACCTGGGCAGCAACATGCTTTATTTATGGATCTTCGGTGACAATGTGGAGGACCGTTTCGGGCATGTCAAGTTCATCATCTTTTACCTGCTCGCCGGGCTTGCGGCGACTGCCGCACAGTTGGCATTCAGCCTGGACTCCAACATACCGAATTTAGGCGCATCGGGAGCAATTGCAGGAGTACTGGGCGCTTATCTGGTGATGTTCCCGCAAGGCCGGGTCAGCGTATTGCAAGGCCAACGCGTGATCCCCATGCCCGCACTGATCGTGATCGGTTTCTGGTTCGTCCTGCAATTATTTAGCGGCATCGGTTCCATTGCCAATACCGCAGACACGGGCGGCGTGGCATATATGGCGCACATCGGCGGCTTTGTCGCAGGGTTTGTGCTGACCTTTGTATTCCGGGGAAATACCCGTGCACAACTGACAGGCTAACGTGTGCGAATTATTTCATGGGTACCATGATGTTTGGAGGAAGCCCAGCCCATGACAGAGAATAACATCTCATCAACATCCTTGACTGGCATGGAAGGAAATCTGGATGATCTGCCTGCAACCGAAATCGGACAGCCCATGAGCAGTTACAGTGACTACGAGCGAAGACAGGTCACATTGGAGGAATCGGAGGCTCGTTACCGCCGACTCTTTGAGACAGCCAAGGACGGAATCCTGATCCTGGATGGGGATACAGGACGGATCACCGACGTCAACCCATTCCTACAGGATATGCTGGGATACACCAAAGCTGAGTTGAAGGGCAAGGCGCTTTGGGAGATCGGGCCAGTCAGGGATATCCCTGCCAGCCAGGATGCCATGCGGGAACTGCAAAGGAATGAGTACATTCGCTATGAGGATATCCCTCTGGAAACCAAAGCGGGCGAGCGCAGACAGGTGGAGTTTGTCAGTAACGTGTACCTGGTGAATGGCTGGAGAGTGATTCAGTGCAATATCCGCGATATTACGGAACGCAAGCATGCGGAGACCCAGGTGCTGGCGACGAACAACGAACTATCAGCTTTAGTCAATGAACTTCGGTGGCATGACAGGCAAATGCAGTTAATGAATCGCATGAATATACTGTTACAGTCCTGTATCACACGGGACGAAGCGTACCGGGTCATTAGCCTGTCTGCGGCAGATCTATTTCCTGAATATAACGGCTATCTCGCGATCTTGCATGCCAGGGATCGGCACCTTGAAGTAGTGGCGCGCTGGGGCACTGAGGTGTTCATGGAGTCGTTCTTTTCCCTGGACGATTGCTGGGCACTGCGTCTCGGTCAAATTCATGAAGTGAGTGATCTGGAGACGGGTTTGCTGTGCCGTCATTTCAAGAAGCCGCCCCAAAGCGGCTCCTTGTGCCTGCCCTTGACAGTGCAGGGCGAAATGTTGGGGGTGTTCTCCCTGATTGGCAATACCGATCAAAAAGGCAAGTACCCGTCTGGCTTGAAACAACTGGCCGTCACCGTTGGTGAAACAATCAAACTCTCCCTATCCAACTTGAAACTACGCGATGAATTGCGTCAGCAGGCCATCCATGATCCGCTGACTGGCCTGTTCAACCGGCGCTACCTGGATGAGACCCTGCCGCGTGAGCTAAACAGGGCACAGCGCCGGAACACTCCTCTATGTATCGTGATGCTCGACATCGATGGCTTGAAACAATTCAATGATTCTTTCGGGCACAGCCCTGGCGATTCGCTGTTACGCGAGTTTGGGCACATTCTGCGCGAGCGCCTGCGCAAAAGTGATATCTCATGCCGCTATGGCGGTGATGAGTTTGTGCTGGTTCTCCCGGATTCGTCCATTGCCGATACTCAGGAGCGGGTGGAACAAATCCGCATATTTGCCAAGGGGCTTCAAATTCGTCATGGTGAGCAAATGGTGGGCAAGGTCACTTTATCAGCCGGCATCGCTCAGGCTCCTGAACATGGGAACACCGACAGTGAACTATTGCGAGCGGCAGACGAAGCCATGTACACTGCCAAACAGGCTGGGGGTGATCGCATTGTCATTTACCAGCCAGGAACTTCTCTTTAATATCTCCCCCAGGTAGCGGATACATACCTTCCCCGGTTGATGGATGCAGCCGGAGACGGTTCGTTATAAGATGAGTTCGAAGCTTGGTTGACGCCGGGCTTTGGTACTTGTTGGCATACATTTCCAACCATCTACAAAGGAGCATCAAGTGAACAAATTCAATAAAATGACGATCAAACTGGTAGCGCTTGCTCAGATTCTTGCGCTTACCCTCGCTGCTTGCGCTGCAGCGGGCATTTCTGCAAACGTTTGCCATGCCACCGGCGATACAGCGAACCCATATGAAGAAATCACCATCAATAGCGCTGAATTAGTAGATGAGCACCGTGTACATTCCAACGACATCTTCCCAGTGCCTGTGGACGGTTGCCCTGCAAGCTTGGTGGTAATTGACAATGGTGAGATCACGATCTGCCATGCCACGAGCAGTGAGACCAATCCCTATAAGGAGATCACGGTCAGTGTTAACGGCTTAAATGGCCATGGCAAGCATGAAGGCGATATCATCCCCGTACCAGAAGGCGGTTGCCCAACTGCCTCGATTGTGACCGACACTGACAAGACTGCGATCTGCCATGCCACCGGCGATGTAGTGAATCATCCATACGAAGCGATCATGGTTCCCAGCGCTGAATTGAATGAGTACCTTCTCGCGCATCCTACCGATATCAACCCGGCGCCGTCAACCGGTTGCCCTGCATATCCGATCGAGATCGACAATGGCGAGATCACATTCTGCCATGCCAATGGAAGCGAAACCAACCCTTATGACGAGATCACCGTGAGTGTTGATGGCTTGGATGGTCACGGCGTGCATGAAGGCGATCTCTTCCCGATTTCAGAGGAGGAAGGCTGCCCTGCAAGTCTTCCCAGTAGCGGCGAGATCACGATCTGTCATGCCACGAGCAGTGCAAAAAATCCTTATAACGAGATCACGATAAGCGTTAATGGTCTCAATGGACACGACAAGCATGACGGCGATATCATCCCGGCGCCGGCGGGCGGCTGCCCGACAACAAGGCCGTAGCTCTGTTTGCTTAGGTCTGAGTTCAGCTGATAACATGACTCATCCCGAAATTGATCTTTCAGGGTGAGTTTGTTTTAAAGTCCATCAACCCGCCTCCGGAGTGCCTCCCCCAAGTGGACTAGTCACATACTCCCCAACCGATGGATTTGGCCGGGGGATATTTGTACTAATATATATTCATTGGAACTTGAATACACAAAGGGAGTTGCTATCATGGAATCTACCGAACAACACATACCCATTCTGGAGTTTCTATATGGAAGACCCGGCGTGGGTATACCAGAGTTTTCTGAAGCCCCGGATGGTTTGGGAGACTTGATACGGGATATTTTTAATGGCCTTCAACTTTCGAACGAACAGCTACACGAGCATATCGTCACTCTGCAAGCCCAGAATAAGGATCTGGATGCATATGCCCGAACAGTTGCACACGACCTCAAGGAACCCCTGGCGGTCATAGTTTTGACTTCAAACCTGATCAACAAAATTCCCGACCTGAACCGCGATGAGTTGAACGAGTACCTGCAGCAGATCAAGTCCACCGCATACCAAATGAACACGATCATCAACACCTTGTTGTTCTTCGCCAAGGTAAACAGGGCAGAAGTGCCTGTTGAACGTGTGGATATGGGCTGGGTTGTGAAAAATGTCCGGGACCGTTTGAGCCATATGATCAACGAATATCAAGCCCAACTCGACCTGCCTCAGTCCTGGCCAGACGCCATCGGATATGCACCCTGGCTTGAAGAGGTGTGGACCAACTACATCAGCAATGCGCTCAAACACGGAGGCCAACCCCCGCGTGTGGAATTGGGCGCATCACACCAGACGGACGGCATGGTCCGTTTCTGGACGCGTGACAATGGCCCGGGCCTTCCACCGCACGAACAAGCGCGGCTATTCGCACCATTCAGCCAGATCAACCCCATTGATGCTCGGGGAGAAGGGTTGGGGCTCTCGATCGTGCTCCGCATCGTTGAAAAACTGGGCGGGCAGGTGGGCGTTGAAAGCGAGGTAGGCAAGGGTAGTCAATTTTTCTTTACTCTGCCGGCTGACGTGTCCGTCTGATAGAACATGATCATACAGCCACCCTCAAATTCCATGCCGGTAACATACTGCCCGCCATAACGAAACCGTGACCATCAGACCGCAAAACACGATCATCAATTCTCCCCCAAGTGAACTAGACACACACTCCCCAGTCGATGGATGCGGCCGGGGAGGTTTTGTATTGATTAATAATGACCAACGCGAATTGTCCTAATTCAACAGGCTCCTCTAGATTGGATTATGCCGAATTAAATCTTCGTTGCGATCAGAAAGGCTAAATTGAAAACATTCAAATTTCTATCGATATTGCTTTCGCTTGCAGCTTTTCTTTCAGCCTGCAATCTGCCGGGCAGGTCTGGCTCACATACAGCCAACCAAAATCAAGTTGGTCCTTTGCAGGTTAATCCCACCCAGGCCGATATGACGATCATCACCCCAATATATACTGCAACGGTGATCGCTTCGCCAAAATCGACTCCTGTCCTGCCGGACGCTCCGGTCTGGTCTGTCTATAATTACACTTGCGAACTTGCTGTCGGCGGCGGCACCATGACCATGAACCTTGCCTGGACTGACCGTTCCGATAGTGAGGAAGGTTATAGAATCTACCGGGATGGGAAAGTGATCGCAACCCTGCCATCGAACTCCACATCGTATGTGGATGTCGCTTTTGTCGCCACTGGAAAGGTGCTTGGTTATTCGGTCGAAGCCTTCAACAAGGACTGGCGGGTCAGCACCAGCACAATCACACATGGTTGCCAGTGACGGAAATATCCGGCCCCAATCGATAATCCCATACCTGGTAATCACTGTTGATCTCCCCCAAGTGGACTAAATATACACTCCCCAGCCGATGGATGTGGCTGGGGAGTGTTCGTTATAAGATGAATATACCGCAATAGCTCAAATTGTCTTGAAGTTGTTAGGGATCATCCAAATCCGTAATTCGTTCAAAACACAGGAGCACAGTCCAATGGATGGACTGCCGCTTCCTACATGTGACAAGAAAGGAGATTCCAATGTTATACACCATTATTGTTGTACTGATCGTCCTGTTCATAATTGGCTACTTACGATAAACCCACAAAGTTAATATCCCGGCATCGAAATTGAATCCTTATGAAGAAATGTAAAGAACAAAAAACTCAATTTGATGCCTGTCAGATGACAGACTCGTAAGAGATGTGCCATAGATACAGGCGAGAACACAAAAAGAGACTTCCACAATGACGGCAACCTCGATATATCTTAACACCATAACCCGTAAGGGCATCACGCTGATAACCATGGGTGCCACAATGGTTATGGTGCTAATATTCAGCCTTTCGGTCAATTTCACTTCAGCCAGCGCGGGCGCAATTTTAGCCGCGCCTCTGTGCGGTAATGGCTCGGCCCCGGATTACGGCTTCATGTACGATCTGCAACAGGCACATTGGACGGTGGGCTGGCAGGACTATGTCTCGGACAAAACAGTGACCGAGGTGGACACGATTCTTGACAAGCTGAATGCTGATTCCGTTGCCCAAACGATGATCCTCATCCAGTCGCAGGAACAGGTCGGCAATCGGGTCAACTGTGCTGTGCATTTTTTGCGTTACATGCAGCTTGGCCAGCCAACAGGCGATCGCAAGGATAACGGTTTTGCCTTTTTGATCGTGGTTGAACCCACCGGCATTGATGTGCACTACGGCGTGGGGTTGGGTCTGCCAGCACTCACCGCCCCTGAACTGACCAGCCTCAACCGCGCCGCTGAGGATGCCTACCAATCCACTCACAGCATGGATCAAGCGGTATTGGTTCTGGTACAGGGGTTCGACACGGTCGCGCGCAGCAAATACGCACCATTGGTATCCCCCACAACGTCTCCCGGGACGAGTAACCCGCCGTCACTCAACCCAGAACCGTTGGGATTTTTGAGCATCTGCGGTCTGCTGTGCATGGGTATCTTCTTCCTGCTATTTCTGCTGTGGGGTTTCCGCCAGGCAGCCCGCGGCGGGATCAGCTTCAATCCCTCCGGATCAACATCCCGGGGGATGGGGAATCCTTTTGGCGGGGGCAGGAACAATGGCGGCGGTGGCGCGAGCAGCAGTCCTCCAACGCGCGGTGGGAGTGGCAGTGGCCGCTCCAGGCGCGGCAATTAAGAAAGAAAAGGAGATTAAGACATGAAAAATCATATTAAACAGATCGCCGCCATTGTTATGGTGGTTACTTTTTTGATTGGGTCGACAGGTTGTGGTGTCGTGAAAACAGGCACGACAGAATACAACGAGTTGGTTGCATTGGTACAAGGCGTGCAGTCTGCGGCCGCTAATTTTCAACTGGTGACGGATACACAGTATGCCAAGATCCAGGCAAAAACGCAGA
>JBFYRY010000080.1:0-13972 GCA_041302025.1 Chloroflexota bacterium
TTGATGTCCCATGTGGCGGTGACATCGAGGGTCACGTTGGGTTGCATGGTGAGCGAGCACCAGACTTCCCTGGGCATGTGCGGCTGGAAGCCTTCCTCGAGCAGTTCGGGGAAGTAGACCAGGTTGTTCGCGGCAGGGAAGACGGCATCGAGCACGATCTGTCCGGCGGCGCGGTGGTCGGGGTGATTGATGCCGTAGGCGGCAAAGAGAGTCTGCGGATCGCAGGTGACGAGGATATCGGGCTTGTGCCTGCGGATCTCGCGCACCACATCGCGCCGCAGGTTCAGGTCGGGGACGAGGTAGCCGTCGGGGTTGGTCATGATGTGCACAGACTCTGCGCCGATGACCTTTGCCGCGGCGTATTGTTCTTCATGGCGGATGGCGCACAACTTTTCGGGCGTCATGCCCGGCTGGGTGGCGGGGTTGAAGCCTTTGTCGCCGCAGGTGAGGAGCACATATGCGATGTGATGTCCCTCGAGCGCCCATCTGGCGAGAGTCGCGCCGCAGAAGAACTCAGGGTCGTCGGGGTGGGCGAGGATGACGAGGATGTGTTGGGGGGAGGACCAGGCGTCGGGGAGGGTCATGTTTGGTTCCGTGAATCAGGTATCGGCGTGGAAAGAGGCGGGAAGTCCATCATCGGGCAAGGTGGAATATGAAAACGGAGTACTGCGTATCGAGTACTCCGTATGCTGTCCGGTTAGTTGCGACGGTTGTCCTTGCGCGGGTTCGGGTTATCACGGCGCGGAGGGTTGCCTGGCTTGTTGTCCCGGTTCGCCCTGCGCGGAGGGTTGCCGCCTCTGTTTTCGCGGGTGTCCCGGCGGGGGGCGTTGTTCTCTTTGCTCTCCCGGTTTTCCACGGGGGCGGACTCGGCTGTGTCGTTCGCTGTGCTCTCTTTGAGCGGGCTGGATTTGCCGCAGGTACATTCGCCGCTGTCGTGACGATCGCAGGGTGCTTCGGATTTGCGGCGCAGGGCTTCAAGTTCGTCCCAGGGTTGGATGTCTTCACGGTCGAAGGTTTCGGTAAAACGTTTTTCTTCGGTTTCGATGAAGACCATGATCTTGTTGCTCATGGGCAGTACATCGATGACTTTGCCTTCGCCCTTGGGGGTGACAACGCGCTTGTTGCGTTTGGGAAGGGTCTTGCGCGCTTCGACGTATTGTTCGTATTCGTAAATGAGACAGCACCGCAGGCGTCCGCACATGCCGGTGATCTCGTTGGGGGTGAGCGAAATGCCCTGGTCTTTTGCCATCTTGATGGAGATGGGCGAGAAGTCGGTGAGGAATTTGGAGCAACAGCGCGTTTCGATGCCGCAGGCGCCCATGCCGCCGATGAGCTTTGCCACGTCGCGCGGACCGATCTGCCGCAGTTCGATGTGGGTGGTGGGGTAGGTGTCGCTCATATCCTTCTTGAGGGATTTGAGGTCCACCTTATCTTCGCTTTCGGTGCTGAAAAGGAAGGCGAGCCGCGAGCCATCGTAGTTGTATTCCGCAGTGACGATCTTCACGCCATCGAGTTTTAATTCCGCGACGCGGGCGCGGCAACTGATCATGGCTTCGGTCTGTTTGGATTGCCAGGACTGGAGCAGGAGCAGGTCGCGAGGGGTGGCGCGTCTTTCCACGAACCTCCAGCCGCCTTCCGGCTTCGGAGGCAGTTCCTGCACCACCTGCATGACCTCGCCGAGATGTTTGCCGCGCGAGGTATCCACAATGACGTGTTCGCCGACCCCGACATCAGGCACAGCGGATGCGTCGAAATGATAGATTTTGCCGACTTTGGTGAAACGTACACCGATAATGTTCTTTTCCATGGGTGGGAATTATACCGTAGTACGGAAGGGCAGAGGAGGCAGGGGACAGAGGAGCAGAGGTGGGAATCAAAAGCCCCCCTGATTTTCCAGACCATGGGCGGTTAGTGCGGGATCAGGAATTCGGCGAGAATGAAAACAAACACACCGAGCATGGGCAAAATGGACAGGTATACGAGCCACGAGCGTTCCTGTTGTCGGGTTATTGCGATCAAGGCGACGACCCCGCCAGCAAGCCCGCATAGGAAACTGAGCCAGGCGCCCCCGGGTAGAATACTCCATGCAAACTGGAGCACAAAACTGGCCGCCGCCAATCCCACCGCCCACCAGCCTAGTTTGACATGCGGCAATTCCCAAAAACGCTTCGAATTAGTTTTCATACTACATCTCCTTTTCTTGTTGTTGTTCACCAGCCCGGTGCGGAGAACAGGTCGCCCATAAGAAGCAAAAAAGAAAACAACCCCGGTAACAAGGAAAGCCACACCAGCCAGGAGCGTTCCCGACAACGCAGTAATGCCACCAGCCCAACGATACCCGATGCCAGCCCGCACAGCACAAGCGCAATTCCGTAGTTCGGCATTGCCACCGGCTCGGCAGTCGTGCTCCGGGACAGTGGAAGTAAAACGAGCGTGTAGAGGATGAACACAATCACGAACAGGGTTAATAATCCCGCCGCCCACCATCCGAGCCTGGTGTGCGGCTTTTCAGTGAAGCGACTTGATATGGTTTTCATCTCACAACTCTGTACTCATCATAGCACGCCGGGAGGGCGGATGCAAGCAGGTGTTGTCCCCGGCTCCTGGATTTGTCGTACAATCATCGATGGGGGAACAAGGTAATTCACTGCGGCGTCAAGTCATAAGATGGTTACCCGTCAGAAAGGCAGAGCACCATGTCCCTTACGCGCCGTGATTTCATGAAACTCTTTGGAGTATCCCTCGCGTCACTCCTGCTGACGCGTTGCAGGGGGATACTTTCCACACCGACACCCACCTGCTACGCGCCACTGCCTCCCCCTACCGATACACCGCCTCCGCCCTCCGCCTCCGCCCGGGACCGCCTGCGATATTGCTGGCTGCGGTTCGGGGAACTGGCTCAGACCACCCTCGCGGAAGGCGACACGGATGATGCCCTGGGCAGGCAAATGACCGCCGACCACCGCGCCGCGCTCGACGAACTCGTAACCGCCGGAGAACTATCCGCTTCGGTTGCGGACCTGGTGCAGGAATCCTACGGAGCGGCGGTGTATCATGTCTGGCGGTCGAGTGCTCCGATGACCTGTTATGAACCGGTTATTGTAGATTATCGCCCATCCAGTGCAGGCATCCTTGTGCAACAATCCGAGATGCTCGCCCAGATCGCCGCACAAGGGACGATAGAACCGGAGACCCTGGCGAAAGCACAGACCGCCCTCGAACATGACATGGCATTCTACGATCTTAGCGATGCCGATGTGCAGGCGTTGTATGAACGCGTCCTCGAGGAAAGCCGGGAAGCGGGTCAATCCATTCCATCCTTTGATGAACTTCAACTGGAATTGACCCCGGATGCCCGGGAAGCCGCACGATTTATCCTTGAATTGCTGACCGGTAAATGAACGACAAGCCGCATCTCCAATCGCTGATCTTCGAAGTCACGCAACAGTGCAACCATGCCTGCCTGCATTGTTACAACGTCTGGCAGGGAGAACCTGTCCCGCAATACCCCCGCGGGGAACTGGATACGGCTCAGACCCTCTCCATGCTTGCCAGAGCGTTGGATGAGACCAATTGCCGCCATGTCACCCTGACCGGAGGTGAGCCGCTCCTGCGAAAGGACCTGCCCGCCCTGCTCGATTTCCTCGGAGGGAGAAATGTCCGGGTCACGATCATCAGCAATGGAAGGTTGCTCACCGAACCCAAAGCCGCCTCATTGATCGGGCAGGGGGTTGGGCTTTTTGAACTGCCTCTGCTAAGCCACAGGCGGGAAGTTCATGACCGCCTCTCTGCCGCGCCCGGGGCATGGGACTCGGTCCTCGCCGCGATGGCTGAGATCCGCCTGCATCACGGGCAGGCGGTGACCGCTTTCGTTGCGACCCGTTTGAATATCGGCGACCTGTACGAGACGATCAAACTGGCTTTTGCTTTTGGGGCGCGCGCCATCATGCTCAACCGTTTCAACCCCGGCGGACGCGGGCGTTTGCACCTGCATGAATTGCTCCCCTCGGTTGGGCAGGTCCGTGAAGCTCTCTCCGTGGCGGATGCCGCATCGGTCGAGTTTGGCATCCCGATCTCGTGTTCGATCCCCATTCAGCCTTGTTTGATCGATACGGGCGCGTTCCCGCATGTGGGATTTGGGTATTGCTCGGCAGGGACCGAACGCGCTTATTACACGCTCGACCCGTTGGGGAATGTCCGCCCGTGCAATCACTCGACGACGATCCTCGGAAACCTGTTCGATGAATCGTTTGGGGAACTGATTTTGTCGGAAAGAATGAATGATTTTGTCGAGGCGCTCCCCGCCCTGTGCTCTGCCTGCAGACAGGGCGCGGTCTGTCAGGGAGGTTGCAAAGCGGCGGCGCAGGTTTGTTACGGTTCGCTGGAGGCTACGGAGCCATTCCTTTGCCAGGGACAGCCTGTTTGCGTTGAATATGCCGGATGAACCTCACGTGATCAGATTGTCTGACAGGTGGTCGGTGCGGTTGAGGTAGCAGACGGTGGCATGTTCGTTCTGGACGTCGATGCGGGAGAGGGAACAGTTGTTGAGCAGGAACCAGCTTTTCAGTCCGTTCGAGGCGTTCTTCCAGGGCAGGTCGAGGATGGCACACATCAGGTGCATGAAGAATCCGCCGTGGCTGACGAAGAGGATGCGGTCTTCGGGCTGACCCTCCTCATCACGGTGACGGGTCAACAGGTCCCGCCAGATGCGTGCGGCGCGCAGTTGACATTCGTCCTCGGTCTCGTGCGGACGTTCCATCCACCAGCCGCTTTCATCCAGCGTTTCGGGGAGTTTGAAGCCGGGGAAATTGGTCTCGAAGAAGGACCGGGGTTTGCCGGGCAGTCCCTTGAGTTTCGTATCGCCGTCGCGCCCGAAGATGCCGCCGCTCTCGTGGATGTCCCACGCTTCAAACGGGACCTTGAGCCTGTCCGCCGTATAAGAGGCGGTATGCACAGCCCGTTCCATGAGCGAGGCGTAGATGCGGGTGATGCCGAAGCCGTGACGGTTCTGTACGTTCCAGTCATCCGATCTGGTGACGGGTTGGTTGTGCTCGAGAAAATCTGCCAGTATCCTTGCCTGTTCGATGCCAGTCTCTGTGAGCGCGGGGTCGGGGCTTTCCTTGTAGGCCGGGTCGCCCCAGCCGGCGTTGTTGACGGATTGTCCGTGACGGATGAAGTAGAGTTGCATGTATGTCTGTCCCTTTGCGGTGTGATGTGGAGCGGATTATAGCCGAGGGAGATTTGTCATCTTGCACAGACAGGTTTTTTCCTGTATCCTTGAAGCAACGCATCCTAATCTTCAACCCGCAGGGGACAAATGCCCCGCAAAATATCTGAGCAGAGAACCCGCAAGGAAATGAACGTCCCGCCGCTCTTTGGCGGGATCGACCCTTCGATTGCGAAGCACTCAGGGCGGAGCCCGCAGTTGGAAAGCGCGGGTTGGTATTTGCGTGACCACGCCGAAGAGCGGGCGAAAGTGAAGATCGAAATTCCCGTGGACGGGTACGATAAAGAACCGTGGAATAGGGTGATGGATTACTGTCACCTGCGGCCGCAAAAAGGGGATGTGCTTGTCCTGCCTGTGTCAATGCTGCAAGGCACAGGTGAGCTTTGTCGAAGGATTGGCAGTGGTGGAAGCAGTACACTTTGGATTGGGAATATGAAGTTGAATGGATTTATAATCAAGGTCTGATGATGAAAACGACCCAATATTTCCAATATACCCGCCAACGCCCCGACCGCGTCATGATTTTGGACGAATGGATTGACCGCGTTGTCGAAAATCCGTTGCATGAAGAAATTCAATCGGATGGACGAATTCGCCGCTGGGCACGAATTGCAGAAATGGAGAATCGCGCTTTACGCGTTATCCTGCTGGAAGATGGCGAGACCGTACACAATGCCTTTTTTGATCGGAATTTTAAGGAGTAAGCCATGCGAATTAAATACTTTGAGGATACAGATACCACACTGATTGAATTCTCCAACAACCAGCCTGTTGAAACCCAGGAGTTGAATGAGAATATTTATCTTGATCTCGACAGCGATGGTCGAATAGTCAGCATGACCATTGAGCATGCAGGTCAGTCGGCGGATATGCGCGAATTCCTTTATCAGAGATTTCCAGTGGGAGTATCCGCCGCGTAACAGGACGCCGAGAGGCAACCCGCAGGGGACAAATGCCCCGCCAAATATCTGAGCAGAGAACCCGTAAGGAAATGATAGACCCGCAACTTGAAACCGCGGGCTGGTATTTGCGCGACCACGCCGAAGAGCGGGCGAAGGTGAAGATCGAAATCCCTGTGGACGGTTACGATGCCGAGCCGTGGAATGGGGTATCGGATTATTGTTTGTACCGCGAGAACGGGGAAGTGTTGGCGGTTGAAAACGAATGAAATGGTAAAATTCATCTAGGCAATGAAATGGGAGCAAGCAAGAATGAATAGCGTCACTATTTCATCCAGATACCAGATCACAATCCCAGTAGAAATAAGTGAACGATTTAAGATTAAACCAGGGGATAAGGCATTGTTTATTCCTCGTGGAAAGACAATTGAGCTTGTGTTTGCACGTTCGGATGAAGAATTGGAAGAACTGAAGCGCGTGTATTCAAAGACTTCCGAGTTTTTGGAAAACTCGGAAGTCTAAGCCGAGACCATGCCCCGCAAAATATCCGAAGAACGCACCCGTAAGGAAATGATCGACCCGCAGTTGGAACAGGCGGGTTGGTATTTGCGTGACCATTCCAAGGTGAAGATCGAAATCCCCGTGGATGGTTATGATGCGGAGCCGTGGAATGGGGTGACGGATTACACACTCTACCGCGAAAACGGGGAGGTGTTGGCGGTGGTCGAAGCCAAGCGGACTTCCACCGACGTTCGTCTCGCAGAAGCGCAACTCACCTATTACGTCACTGAAATTGAGAAGCACCAGTCTTTCCGTCCGTTTGGATTTTTAGCCAACGGACTTGAAATCCATTTTGTGGATGTGGGGATTGCACACAAGCGTGAGGTGTTTGGATTCTTCACGCGCGAAGATCTGGAAAACCTGCTTTATATTCGCCAAAATGCGAAGCCGCTTAGTTCCATAGAAATCAATAATCATATCGTTGACCGCTCTTATCAGCATGAAGCCATTCGCCGAGTTGGGGAAGCCTTTACCAATGGCAAGCGCAAAGCCCTGATCGTCATGGCAACAGGGACTGGCAAGACTCGCACAACGATGGGCTTGATTGACGTGTTCATGCGCTCCAATCAAGCGCGGCGAATTTTGTTCGTGGCTGACCGCGATGCATTGGTGGAGCAGGCAAAGGATGATGGCTTCGAGAAGTTCATTCCCAATGAACCCTGCACCCGCCTGCATAGTTGGGACGATCCTAATGCACGCACGCAGCGCCTGTACGCGGTGACACTCCAAACCCTGAGCAATATCTTCGAGCAGTTCTCCCCCGCCTTCTTTGACCTGATCGTCTTCGATGAAGTTCATCGCTCGATCTACAACAAGTTCAATGAAGTGCTCGAGTATTTCGATGCGCGACAGGTGGGACTGACCGCCACGCCTGCCAATTACATCAACCGCGATACTTTCCTTGCCTTCGATTGCACGGACGGCAAGCCGACTTATCTCTATACTTACGAGCAAGCCATTGAAGATAAATATCTCGTGGATTATGAACTCTATGCCGCGCGGACAAAGTTCCAGCGGCAGGGCATTCATGGCGTGGACTTGACCGAAGAAGAACGCAACGCCTTGATTGAAAGGGGACTCGATCCCGACGACATTAACTACGAAGGTACAGAACTGGAACGGGAAGTCAGCAACCGCGACACCTTACGCAAACAGTGGGAAGAGATCATGGAAGTGTGCAAGAAAGACTCTTCGGGACAGTTACCTGGCAAGACCATCGTCTTTGCCATTACACAGCAACATGCCTTGCGCTTGCAAGCCGCTTTCGATGAGATGTATCCGCAATTCCCGAATCTGACGAAGGTCATCACGCATAAATCAGAATATCGCGGCACGCTGGTGGATGCGTTCAAGAAGAAGGATGAGCCGCGCATTGCCATATCCGTGGACATGCTCGATACGGGCATTGATGTTCCCGAAGCGGTCAATCTCGTATTTATGAAGCCTGTGCAATCGCCGATCAAGTTACAGCAGATGATTGGGCGCGGGACGCGGGTGCAGGCGGCATGTCGTAATCTGGCGTTACTGCCAAACTTCGAGAAGAAGGATTTTCTCATCATCGATTTTTGGGAGAATAATTTCAGCAGGGATGCGAAGGAAGTCGTTGACCAGTCTACGCCTGTGTTGGTGACGATTTTCAACACGCGCTTGAAGTTGCTGGAGACCTATCTCAAGGACCAGAAAAACCCCGATTGCAAACAAGTGATCGCTGACTTGCGCGAGCAGATTCAGCAAATCCCAACCGACTCTTTCACCATTCGCAAGCACATGCCAGAGATTGAAGAAGCGTGGACAGATGCCTTCTGGGAGTATTTGATCCCCAGCAAGATCGAATTCCTGAAATTGAAAGTCGCCCCGCACCTGCGACTCGTCCCTGGCGTGGACGTCGCCGCCGCGACCTTCATCAGCAAAGTGGAACGTTTGAAGTTGAAGAAACGCGAAAAAGACCTGACGGGTCTTGGCGAGTTGTCAGGTCTCATTGGGACGATTGTGGAAGATGCGCAAAGTTTACGAGACACGATTTTATCTGACGCTGAAATCAAAGCAAAAAGCATGTGTGTCCCTGAAAAACTGGTTGAATTCTCGAACAACGAATTGAATTTGCTTCGAGATATTCTTTCACCATGTATGAAAAACAAAATGCGTTATGACTCTTTTCTTGAACTCGATTTACTGGATTCCATCGCTATCAGCGGCTATATTTTGCTCACCAAAAGCGGAGAGAAAATGTACGTGGCGGAATATCGCCGTTTGGTTGAAGCACGCATTTTGGAACTGGTTACCAATCACCCGACCATTAAAGCCATTCAGCAGGGACAAAAAATTGACGACTGGCAACTGCTCGAACTGGAGCGCACGCTGACCAAAGAACTCGGCGCAGGCGATTTGGAAGTGACGCCCGAGAACTTGAAAAAGGTCTTCGCTCACACCGCCGATAGTTTTCTCGGCTTGGTGCGCCAGGTGCTGGACATGCAATATCTACCCGATTACAAGGATTTGGTGGCGCGGCAGTTTGAGAGTTATGTTACCCAGCACAACTATAACGCCGACCAGATTCGCTTTTTGCGCGCCGTGCAAAGCGTGTTCTTGCAAAAACGCCGTCTCGAAACCGCTGACCTATACGAGCCGCCGCTGGATATGTTTGGTGCGGATGCGGTGGAGCGGTGGTTTACGGAGAAAGAAGTCGAAGAAGTAGTTGAGTTTGCCAATCGAATGGCGGTATAAATAATGACTATGAAAAAAGCTTTACCCTTAACTCTTATACTGATTGGCGCAGCGTTATTGATAACGGCTGTGGTCTTTTGGATCGATTCGAGTACGTCCACTGAACCACAGAGTTTTGGAAAAACTTTGCTTGATTGGGTAACACTAATTGCAGGGTTGGGAGCAAGTATCAAAGGTTGGATGGATTTAGTAAAAAAGGAACCTCCATCGTCACCTACTCAAAGCAATACAGATGGAGGGATTATTATTAGCGGCAAAGTAGACGCTATTGGCAAAGACATTATTGGACGAGACCAAGTCATAACAACAAATATTGTTTCTGAAGACACAGCCTATAATGTTGAAGGGTTACCCAATCCATATTTAGGCTTGCAGGCTTTCACTTACAACGAACGCGATCGATATGCTGGTCGTGAAAAGCTTACAGAAGAAGCTTTGCAGTTACTTGTATCACTTGGCGAACAAAGAAACTTGCTTTTTGTAACAGGCGCTAGCGGCAGTGGAAAATCATCGTTTGTACAGGCAAGCTTATTACCTGCTCTAATTAGATATTATCAGCAATATTCACAAACTGTAAAATTTGAAATAATTCGACCTTCTCGCGATCCCAATACTCGCTTGAAAGCTGCTCTGAAACGTCTTGGATCACGCGGGATTCAAGTTCTTATCATAGATCAATTCGAAGAGTTGTTTACGCAGTCAACTCCAAGCGAGCGGGATACACTTTTGGATTTCTTCCAAAAACTGAAACCATTAAGCAAAACTCATCGCTATGTTATAGCGACATTGAGATCTGATTACCTTGGTGATATGTTTGAAGTGAAATGGCTTTGGGATATAGCCAAGCAAGGGATTGAGCTTCGAGAAATGAGGAAGCAAGAACTTAAGGACGCAATTCTTCGCCCGTTACAGGTGAATTATCCAAACGGAAGTAAACGGTTCGACCCAGAATTGGTCGAGAAGCTCGCGGAACATACTGTTGAAAGTGTGACTTATTTACCTCTTTTGCAGGTTACTCTTGAACAATTGTGGAATAAAGGTCAATTAAAGTTAGGTGCGTACAAATCATTAACCGACGCCATCAAGGAAAGAGCTGATGTTGTACTTACGTATCAAGATTTTGATAAAGCTAATCCAAACATAAAACGGTCTGATGTTGAGCGAGACGAAATTCTAAGCATATTACTGAGCTTAGTTAATCCATCGCCTGACGATGATATAAAACACGATGTTCGAATAAACCGAGTCTTAAGTGAATATAACAACAAACAGGTACTTTTGCTCCGTGAATTAAGTAAAGCCCGTTTGGTTAGCATTGAAGTTGAGCCTGGTGTAGAGATCGTAAACCTTATTCACGAAACATTGATTCGAAATTGGGATGTGTTGCGAGACAAAGTTAATGAAAAGCGATTGCAACTTCAAAAACGTATGCGGTTTGAAACCCAGTTGCAACTGTGGATATCTTCCAATTACGCTGAAGATTATTTGCTCTCAAAGGGGCAAGTAGCCGAAGCACAAGAGTTGGAGCATTTAGAAGATTTCATTCTTGGCAGAGTAGAAGCCCAAGATTTTCTTCGAATCAGTACCAAAAAGTTAGCTATCGAACAAAAACGCGGGCGTATGTTGTCTACTTTCCTAGATACATTTTCGGCTGTGTCTTCGACGATGGATATCGAGTCGCTTGGTAGCCTTGTGGTCGAAAACGCTGTGTCTATCATCGACGCAGATGCTGGCGGATTTTTTTTAGTCGATAGACGAACTGATGAGCTTGTGTTAAGTGACGTAGTTGGCTCTTTACCAACAAATCTACTAGGTAGGCGTGTACTTCTCTCGCACGTTGCAGAAAATAACATTCAAAAAATCACCTCAGAATTAACCGTTCCGGATGATCCGGGAATATTTGTTTTTCACAACTCTATAGCCGTACCTTTACGGATTAAAGATCGAACGGTCGTAGGTTTCATTGAGATAATAAATAAGCACGATGGGCTTTCTTTTGCCGAAGATGATCAAATTTTGTTATCCACGATTGCAGCGCAAGCCGCGATGGTTTTTGAGAATGCTCAATTATTAAACGAAGTCCAACGCTCCAATGATCGTAGAAAATCGGCAGAGATATTTGGGAAATTAGCATTTACAGCCACTGCGTCAGTTCATGCACTTCGTAACCATTTGGGCGTTATTCGGGGTTTTCTTCAACTCATGGATAGTTTTAACAAAAATTATGATGAGAAATCTAGGAATAATTTCCTTAACAACCAAGCTCCAGAAATGTTAACGACCATGATTAAACGAACGAAAGATATGAGTGAATTACTTGAACGTCTACATGAACCCTGGGCACTTCAGAATGACGTTTTTGTAGATGTCAATTCCTGCGTTCGTCGGGCTGCAGAGAGAGCCCTTGGTGTTGATGTTTCATGGGTGAAGTTAGAACTTGCGAGTGCTTCTGCACAAATCAAGACTACCCCCGAGATGCTTACTGAAGCTTTCAAAGTGATAATCAAAAATGCAAATGAAGCAATGGAAAGTACTGAGAAGGAAAAGTTGCTAGAAATCAGTAGTCGAGTTACAAATCACTTGGTAGAGATAAGTATTAAAGACAATGGTAGAGGAATTGAGCAAGGAAATTTAGATAAAATATTTGAAATGAGATATAGTTCAAAACAAAGTGGGCTAGGATTTGGTTTGTTCTGGACAAAAGATTATGTTGAAGGACTTGGAGGTTCCATTTCTGTAGAAAGCGAACTTGGTACTGGCACCCAGTTTACGGTTAAACTGCCTGTTCTTCAATCTACTGATAAGAATGACGATTCTCAGAGTTCAATACAAGAACATGTTCATGAAGTTCAGCCACAAAAATCCATAAAAAATCTGGATACCATGAGTCCTGCACATGCGCGAAGTTTGGTGCAAGCAATTGTGCCTACAATCAATGACGGTGAGGCTGATATTCTGGCACAACAATGCCATTATTTGTCTTTGGCAATTAAGATCGCCGTGAGCGTTCTACATTTGCGTCCAGATTGGACTCCTTCCGAACTAATAAGACAATTGAGTGAAAATAGTGAAAAGATTGAACCTGTCGAACGTGCTCTGAGCTTGAGTTATGAAAACTTGGATCAGAAGACAAGAAAACAATTCAGGCAATTTTATTTGACAGCAAAATTAGCATCTTCAAAAAATGTGACAAAGGACAATCTGGTTGCCACATTGCGGTGGGGAAGCTCCAATATCAAACTTTTCTTTTATTTTCTGCATGCGGGTTTAATGAAAGGATTTTTCTTGGGATTAGGAGCTCCGTTCTTTTTATTTGTCTTTTCCAGCGATCGCAACCGTATCATCAAAATCATTTATTATTTAGGGGCAATACTGACAATACCGCTAGTTATAATTTCTCTTGTTTTTGGTATTGTGATTGGATTGTTTGGAGTTGTTTTAAAGTGGAAAATATTTAGGTTTGTATGGCCTCCATCTGCTATTGAATATGAACCCAACTCGGAATCTTTCTTAACCAGCCTTCTTCAAGCAAATTTAATCCAGAAGGATTCTTCATCATATAAAATAGATAATTCAACTTTTTCATTTGCAAAAAAACAATCGGAGCGAAATTTTTTTGATTACTGTCTAGAATTAATTCTTGAAACAAAGAGCGAAAATGGTAAAGATGTCATCAAACCAAAATTCCTTGTAGAACCAGTTGAAAGTTAATTTGATAAAAATATCTAAACTCTTGAAACGGTAATTAATGCTCACCGACCCTAAACTCCGTTCGCAAGTTGATGCCCTCTGGGGTAAGTTCTGGACTGGCGGTCTTTCCAATCCGCTCGATGCTATCGAGCAGTTTTCGTATTTGTTGTTTTTGAAGCGTCTCGATGACCGCGAGAATGCGGCGGAGAGGCAGGCAAAGCGCAAGGGGATGACGTATCAGCCGTCGGTTAAGAGGGAGATGCGTTGGGGGTATTGGACGCAGATGAAAGCCGAAGAGGCGTTGAGTCATCTGAAGAATGTCGTCTTCCCAGGGTTGGTCGAGTTGGCTGACGAGAAGTCGTCGTTTGGGGAGTATATGAAGGGGGCGCAGTGTAAGATCAATAAGGCGGGGTTGTTGATCGAGGCGTGTAATTTGATCGATCAGATGAAGATCGCGGAGCAGAATCAGGATGTGCAGGGCGATCTGTATGAGTATATGCTGGGTCACATGCAGTTTGCGGGGCGCGGTGGACAGTTCCGCACGCCGCGGCATATTATCCGCATGATGGTGCAGATGGTGGATCCGAAGCCGCGCGAGCGCATTGGCGATCTGGCGGGCGGGACGGGCGGGTTTCTCGTCAACGCGCACCACGGCGACCAGTTATCGGCGGCGGAAAGAACGTTCATGTCGTCGAAGAAATATTTGCGGGGCTTCGATAATGATTCGGGGATGACCATCCTGCGGATCGGGTCGATGAATTTGATGCTGCACGGGATCGAGTCGCCGCAGTTCTATTACATGGATTCGCTGTCGAAGTCGTTCGATGATGAGCGCGAGTATGACGTGATCCTGATGAATCCGCCGTTCAAG
>JBFYRY010000081.1:0-13700 GCA_041302025.1 Chloroflexota bacterium
GTTTGGAATTCCAGCGTTTCAAGCCCAAAAGTAGTTAACAATTCCCGGCACAAGTTGTTGATTTTCTCTTTTTCTGCTGGGAAGGGAAGTTCTTTGAGCCGCAAGGTATGAATGTGCTCCGCTTTCCAATTCATTTTGACAATGGTGTCTTCGAGGATCACGCGTTCTGCATCAAGAAAATCCCGGGACACATTATCGGTCATTCCGCAAAGTATCAGGGTGGTCATTGTGTGTTTCCTTTCCAGGAATTCGAGCTGCAGGGCAGGGATTGCCCATCAGCAGGTTGGTTAGTGACGAACAACGACAGAGTATTCGTGGGATATTGTCCCTGCCGGATAATCATCCCAACTGCTGTTGATCGGTTGATCGTATGTGATGACTGTTTTAATAAAGTGCCGCCGGGGAATCAATCCGTCAGGACTGTATGTATTGACGGCAGTAACCCTGCGAACTTTGGGAATACTGCTCAACATCAACCAAGTACAAACAAGTTCATAATATCACAATCAGGGACTGATTTTTGTCGGATTTTGCAGTGCTTTGATATGGAATTTCTTTCGGCGATTGAAAATAAATCAATTTTCAAATATCACTTCAAAACATATGAATGTTTTCCCCGCAGGTTTCAATTGCCCGGTGAAAAAGTTGGCGCTATTTCTTTCCCGAAGAACCTCCAACCAGTTTTTCCAACCGCACAAGGAACCTGATCCATCGGCTGTTTGTCATGACTCCGAGGGTCTTGATGAACTCTTCCCTGTGAGCCAGTTCTTCTGGCGTAAAGCTCTCTTTCAAAATTCTATCCTTGAACTCCTGCGAATCGCCATCCTCAGGGACAACCCATGTCTTGATCGGCTTGGTGGCGATTTGATGGTTCACCCCCAGCACAAAATCCTCGTTCACAACCAAACCCATTTCCTTGGTGGCAAGCGGCCAGGTCGCATCCACGATCATTTCGCCTTCGGGTAATTCCAGGACGAGATAATTGTGCACATCCACAAAGCGACCGTTTGACTGCTCGAGCAGTTTCCGCAGTTTGCCGCTAACGCTCTTCGGGTCAATGCGATTGACCGTAGTGCAGGCGATCAAACGGGACCTATACCCAAGCTCGGCAAAGAGTTTTTTCAGCAGGTAATGTTTCCCCGAGCAGGTTCCCCGCCATTCGTGGATGATGGTCTCTGAATCACGGGAGCTGGCGCGGGTATAAGGCATGTCCCGCACAAGGAAGAAGGCTTTCTTGATGTCGATTTCTTCCTCAAGTTTGAGCAGTCCGCGTCCGAGGGCTTCTGATTTTAGAGTCTCGAGTAACATTAATCGCCTGCCTTTCTAAAATGGCGGAACACATTTCGTATTCTTCCACACTCCAGCGGGTTTGTGATGGTTCTTCGCAAGCCAGTCCGCAAATTTCTTTCTGGATTCAACTGGTAAGGTTGGGAGTTCGGTCAGTAATGTCATGGATATATTTTAGCATCTACTGGAAACTCGATGAAAATCAAGTTCGCATGGAAAACAGCCTGGGTCGGCATCAGGTTTTGACAACCAAATGAGAGTTTCCACTTTTGAGAAAACCGATAACAACAAGATATTTGGGTTTGGTGGAATTGGCTAGCATTTAATTACTCGACTTTTGCAGCACATTAACAGTTGAATAGCCAAGAGAGAGCGGTAGGGATGTACAATTCAAGGGAGAGCCAGGCTCTGGAGGTGAAGGATGTTACCACTGGTGGAATTTCCGGAGTTAGATATATCTTTCCCGACTTATTGGAAAGCACATCCACCCACATGACATGATCTTCAAGGGCTTTGACTGATCCGCTCCATGTCGTCTCTCCGCGGATAACGACCAGATGCTCCGGCAGTATAAAGCGGGCATCTACTAACACCGCGCGGCACTTCTAATTCAAACAAAGAGCCTCGTATTCTTCGATTGGAAAATCGAGGGCGCATACTACATTTGAATATTCCCTCTTGGAGCGCTCAGTATATGCCTCCGCCAAATCCACCTGGGAATGATGAATCGCCTGCACGTTCTCGCATCCGCCGACCCGCATCAGGATGCATTCCGACATAACCTGACAAGTCGCTCTTGAATCTTCGAGGGAAAATCAAGCGTGGGAGTCGCTGACATGGACTCTTCACCAGTCGTGGGGAATTCCCTTTCACCTCGGTGCCAACCACAGCCCGCAATCGCCAAAAGCAGGCAACAAAGAAGCGGGATGTGCAGTTTGGTTTGCAAAATCGCGCTTGCCATCATGTCACACCAACCCCAACTCCCTCGCCTTTGCAGCCGCTTGCATTCGGCTCTCCGTTCCCAATTTTTCAAGAATGTGATGAACGTGGGATTTGGCTGTCCCCACCGTGATGACCAGCCGTTCGGCGATATCGCGGTTGGAGAGTCCCTCTGCCATCAAGCGCAGGATCTCCAACTCACGCTCGCTCATTGCATCGACCAGAGGTTGGTTCCTGGAACCCTCAGCCTTTTCCTCCCTGAAAGCGGATAGGAGAGTCTGTACATAATCCTTCAACTCGCCACCCTCTGCTTTCATCCGTTCGAGCAGGAACTTCATCGGCTCGCCCTTATCTACAAATGTGCGGATGAATCCCTCAGGCTGTGCCTTTTTTAACGCTTCTTGCAAAAGATGAATTGCATCCGCTGGAGTTTCTGCGGCCAATGCCTGCCAGGCGCGGACTTCGATCATCAGCGCGGTCAAACCCATTTGGGCAAGCGAGTCATGCAAGCCAGCAAATATCTTCGTTGCCTCTGCGCGGTTGCCTTCTGCAAGGGAGAGACGTGCCTTCGTCAATCCGTATAAGATTCCAAGCGCCGATGGATCAACTCCCTCGGTCATCTGATCCGTCCAATGGCTGGCAGAGGAGAGGTCGCCTTGAGCGAGTGCAACATCCGCGTGCAGGGCGGCGACCATGGCACGCGCGGGAGGCGAGTCCATGTTTTGGATCAATTGATGAAAGTCGTCTACCTGTTTCAATGCAGAGACAAAGTCACCTCTTGCCAAATGAATATGCGCCATGATGCGGTGGATGTCTGGTTGAACCGCCAGAAGACCGATGGACTGACTTGCTTTGAATGCCTTTGTCAGTTGATCAGTGGCTGAATCCAAATCGTTCCATTCATACAGAACAGAAGCGAGAAAAACTTGCGTCTGTGCCGCGGTCGGCGAGCCACGTGCCTCATCCAAAGCCTGCTGGTAAAACTCGATCGCCCTGCGTAGTTTGCCCTGGTTTTTCTGGATGGCACCCAACAAACCGAGCACGGTCTGCCTGGCGTAATCATTCCCCGAGGCGCGGGCGGCTTCACACGCTTCCAAAAGAACAGGCTCCGCCTCTACAAGTTTACCCGCGCTGAAAAGTGAAAAACCCAATGTGAACGTGACCAGCCCGCGGTGGAGAACGTCATTTTCTGCGACATATTTCAATGCCTGTTTGGAAACCGCAATCGCCCGCGGATAATCTCCGCGCACGCGCGCCAGATACGCCTGCGCGACCATGATCTGACCCAGTTCATCATCGTTACCCTGTAAGGCACGTTCGGCGCAATCCAGATACACCGCGGCTCCGTCGAGTTGACCTGTCAACATCAACGCCCAGCCATAGTTTCCGCAAAGGTGCGGACGGGCACGGGTCACATCCTCAGGCAGGGACTTGAACCAGCCGAGCAACGTCACCAACTCGCCGCGTCGTAACATCAAGGTTACTTGATTGCCAATCAGTTCAGCCGCGTGATCCCAGTCCCCACCTGCCAGCGCGTGATGGATTGCTTCGGGGAACAGTCCCTCGTTCGCAAACCACTGACTCGCCGAACGGTGCAACTCGTTTGCAGAAATCCCTTCGGTAACCTGCAAGTGTTGGCGCAACAATTCGGCAAACAAACGATGATACCTATACCACTGTCGGGATTGGTCAAGTGGAAGGATGAACAAGTTGGCGCGCTCCAACACTTCGAGCAGATGCTGACTATTGATTTTCCCCGTTACAGCATTACACAACGAAGTTGACAGCCTCTCCAGAATGGAGGTCTTGAGCAGGAAATCCTTTACATCAGGAATCTGCCTTTCGAAGACCTCCTCCATCAAATAGTCCAGAATGAAGCGACTACTTCCTGTGAATGCCTGGACGAATCCCGAGACATCCTCATGCCCGCGCATCGAGAGCGCGGCTAGTTGCAGTCCCGCAACCCAGCCTTCGGTGCGGCGTTCGAGCGCGGCAATATCATCCGAAGATACATTCAATCCCATCACGCGTTGCAGGAAGTCCGTACATTCATCCGATGTAAAACGCAGGTCGGCTTGACGGATCTCGGTCAATTGTCCGCGCGCCCGCAAACGCGGCAGAGGCAATGGCGGGTCTTCGCGCGTGATGATGACCAGACGCATCTGTTGCGGTTGGTGTTCGAGCAAAAAATTCAATTGTCCGTGAATGGGGGGAGTGTGGATAACGTGATAGTCGTCGAGAACGAGAATGAAAGGTCGAGAGACGGCGGAAAGATCGTTTACAAGCGCAGTTAAAATCACTTCTGGAGGCGGCGGTTGTGGTGATTGAAGCATCGCTTCGACAGACCGCCCAACGTCGGCTTGGACCTGTTTCAACGCAGCGAGCAGGTAATCCAAAAAACGCCGCGGGTCGTTGTCGGATTCGTCGAGCGAGAGCCAGGCGACTTGATTTACGGTTTCCTGACCGCCTGACACCAATCCAATACTGGAAATCGGGTCTCGTAAATTCGCGAGCCATTCTGTGATCAGCGTGGTCTTTCCGCTTCCAGCCTGCGCGGAAACCAATATAAGCCCGCCATCCATTCCCGTGTTGAGTTTATCGGTCAGGCGCGGACGCAAGACGAGACTCGACCGCAATAACGGCACATGTAATTTAGTTTGCAGGAGGGCGTCTGTCACATCATCAGTATACAGAAAACAAATGGGTTATACAATCATCAAATTAGCCCGATCTCTTTTGCCTTGATTGCCGCTTGTGTTCGGTCGCGCACACCGAGTTTCCCCAGGATATGCGTAATGTGATTCTTGACCGTTCCTTCGGTGATGAACAATGTCTCCCCAATTTCCTTGTTGCTCCGCCCCGATGCGATCAAACTCAACAGCTCGATCTCGCGTTCTGAAAGCGGTTCAGGCAGGACCTCGGAACTGGTCGCGCCAACCAGGCTGGATACGCGGCTGAATTCTTGTACCACCTTTGCCGCCACAGACGGGTCAAGGATCGACTCACCGCGCACGGTGGCACGAATCGATTCCGCTAATTGCGCCGAACCCACATCCTTAAGTAAATATCCCACTGCGCCTGCACGCAAGGCATCGAAGATGGTTTCGTTATCATTGAATGTGGTCAGCATAATGACACGGCAATCGGGCTGGGATTGTTTCAACCGCCGCGTCGCTCCAATTCCATTCAGGATCGGCATCTGCATATCCATCAGGATCACATCGGGACGGAGTTTCAACGCGATATCCACCGCTTCCTGCCCATTGACAGCCTGCCCGACCACTTGAATATCCTTATGGATGGAAAGCAATGTTTCCAGGCCTTCACGAAAGAGAGCCTGATCATCGGCCAAAAGGACACGGATGCTCATGAGTTGTTCCTATCCACAATAGGCAAAATCACATCAATGCTAAAGCCCTGGCCCGGTTGAGTCTCAACCTTGAATTCGCCGTCCAGCAAATGGACGCGTTCGCGGAGTCCGATCAAGCCGAATCCCCCACTTGTGTCGGCAGCACCAGCCCCATCGTCCCGAAGGGTGAGGCGGATTGTGTCCACTTGAGAGAAATCCAATGCCACATCCACGCGCGAAGCGCTGGCGTGTTTGCGGACGTTGGTCAATCCCTCTTGCACAACACGATACAACGCCAGCGCAGATTTCGATTCAACAGGTCTGCTCGCGCCAATCACTTTGAATTCAGTTGCAATTCCTGATTCTTTTGATTCTTCGATCAACTCAGCAACCGCATCCTCCAGCGGACGATTCTCTACAGGCGAAACGCGCAACGCCGCGACCGATTCACGCACGCTGTTTAGTCCCTTCTTCGCAAGTTCCTGCGCTTTGTCCAGCGCATCAAGCGCGCGGGCGGGATCAGATTCGCAGGTAATCTTTGCGGCTTCGATCTGCACATTGACAATCGTGAGGTAATGACCGAGGCTATCGTGGATCTCGCGCGCGAGACGATTGCGTTCCTGCATGGTGGCAAGTTCTTCGGCTTGGGAAGCGTATTCGGTCAATCGTCGGTTGGCGGATTCCAATTGTGCGGCAAGGCTTTCGGCTTTTTCGCGCGCAACATGTTCGTTTAAACGGACTTGCGAAAAGACCACCATGAAAGCAATGGCGGTTGAGATGACAAACGAGTTCAACAAGACAAAATCCCACGTGGAGTAACGAAGGATCGGCAGGACGAATCCCAACAGCACGCCGATATAAACAAGCCAACGCCAACGCGGGGATAATCGCTCCACCGCGATGCCTGCCAGCGGCACTCCGATCAACCAGTTGCCGCCAGGACCAAGCGTAAGACCGATGCCGAGAACAAGCGTCAACTGGACGGAAAAATAAATGGCGTTCCTCATTTCTATTGAGAAGCGCCGAAGAATTTCTGTATCGAAAAAGCCCATGACAAGATAGATCCCCCCAAAGATGATCCCTGCGGTCAACTGTAATACTGAATACCGTTCACCTCCCTTAGCCCATGTCGCAAAGGTGATGATGTAACTGATCACCACAAGGAAGAGAAGCAGAGTTTTGCTCTGCTGTTGCTGATAGGATGAATATGATGTGTTCTGCATATATCGTCATCCCTGTTCGATTTCTTTCATTGTAGCACTTTTCAAAACGGGTTAAACACAAGACTTCCGAAGTCTCGGAAACTTCGGAAGTCGTAATTCTGGCGGGAAGGGAGGGATTCGAACCCTCGGTGGACACGAGGCCCACAACGGTTTTCGAGACCGTCCCATTCAACCACTCTGGCACCTTCCCAATATTTTATTTGCGGGCGGTATTATATCTTAAATTTCAACGCTCGAATGCAGTTCAGGATAATACACATCGCGCATGTTTTGTTCATTCAATTTATCGGTCAAAATGCCCGCCTGTTTTTCTTCGCCGTGCACAAGGAACACCTTCTTTACAGTTTTCTTCACTCCGGTTGCATATTTCACCAGCAGATCCTGCCCGGCATGACCGGACAGACCGCCAATAGTTGCCACTTCCGCACGGACGGTATACGGCTCGCCAAAGATCTTGATACGTTTCTCGCGGTCTGCGAGGCGGCGGCCCAGCGTATAGGGCGCCTGCCACGAAACGATGCAAACCGTGTTCTTCGGGTCTTCGATGTTGTTCCGCAAGTGATGCAGAATGCGTCCCGTCTCTGCCATGCCCGAAGCAGAGATAATGACCATCGGTTCTTTGCGAGCGTTCAACGCTTTCGACTCTTCCACCGACCGCACATACGTTAGCATCTTGAAATCCAATGCGGGGTGACGCGCCTCTTCCACAAACTGACGCGTCTCTGCATCGAAGCACTCGGGGTGTCTTCTGAAAATATCCGAAGCATTGACCGCCAGCGGGCTATCCACGAAAACAGGCACACGCGGCACATCGTGCTCGAACATCATGATATTCAGGTTATAGACCAGTTCTTGTGTGCGACCAACCGCGAACGCAGGGACGATGACCTTGCCGCCGCGTTTGATCGTCCGTGCCACCACCTCCTGAAACTCATCGAATGCCAGTGACGGATCGTTATGCGATTTGTCACCGTAGGTCGACTCCATCAGCAGATAATCCACATTCTCGGGCATGACCGGATCACGCAATAAGGGGAGTTTGTAACGCCCAATATCGCCTGAGAACCAGAAGCGTATCTTTTTCCCCTTCTCTTCGATCTCCAGCGAAACCGCCGCAGAACCAAGGATATGGCCGGCTTCCACAAAACGGGCGACCACTCCCGGTACCACCTCAAAAGCCTGGTTGTAGTCCCTGGCCTGAAACAGGTCTGCCGCGTGTTGCGCATCCACTTCAGTATAGAGCGGCTCAATGGGTTCTTCGCCGCGAGCCCTGCGCTTTTTGTTCACGAACTCGGCATCCGATTCCTGGATGCGCCCCGAGTCAGCCATCATGATCGTCGCCAGGTCCACCGTTGCGCGCGTTGCATACACGGGTCCGCTATAACCATCATCGACAAGGTTCGGCAAATTGCCGCAATGATCGATGTGCGCGTGGGAGAGGATCACCGCATCTATCCTGCGCGGGTCATGGGCAAAGGTCAAGTTTCGGGAGTAGGTCTCCTCTCTTCGACCCTGATACAGCCCACAGTCCAGCAGGAGGCGATGCCCGTTGATCTCCAGCAAATGCTGGCTCCCCGTCACCGTCTGCGCCGCGCCATGAAAATGGATCTTCATCTCAACCTCCGGTCAAATCGTAAATCTGCGTGCCGTACTTTTTAAACCGGGTCGGCGCCCCGCTCATGATGGACTCCAACTCGGCGATACTCTTCGGCGGATTTTCAGCCAGCATGTTCACATACATCTTCGGAAGGATGACATCCGACTCGACGCCGGTTTCCCTGGCGAGTTTCTTTCTCCAGTTCTTGATTTTTTCCAGCCGCTTGAGCGCCGCGTCACTCGGACGTTTGACCTGTTCCCGTTTCACGAGAGGAGCCTGCGCCCCGCGCCTCATCGCCGCCAAAATCTCCTTCCCCCACAAATGGATCTGTCGCGTGCTCAATCCAATCCCGGCGAGATCGACATCCTTTTCCGGCAGGTTGCGTGCGATCTCAATAAGCATATCATCCGAAACGACTTTAAACACCGGGCGGTCCAGTTTTTCTGCGATACCGTCGCGGCACTCGCATAATTCGCTCAAGATCGTCAACTCTCGCGGGGAGAGGTCCTTCCGCGCACTGAAACGCTTCCACGAAGCCCCATTGACCTTTTCCTTCGGTTCGTTCACATCACAGGCAAGAGCAAAGTCTTCCAGGGCGAGTTCCAGTCTTTCTGTCTCGCGCAACTCGGTTTCCAACAGGTCGCGCAACTGGAACAGGAAATGTGTATCGAAACGGGCATAATCGATCTGAGCCGGTGACAACGGTCGCTCTCCCCAATCCGCTTTTTGGTGGCGCTTGTCCATTTTCACGCCAAATTTCTCCGAGAGGATGTTCTCCAACCCGACATATTGATATCCCAGCACGCGCGCGGCTTGCATGGTATCAAACAGGTTCGCAAACTCAAAACCAAAATCGCGCCTGAGACAGATCAGGTCGTATTCGGCGGCATGGAAGATTTTTTCGATTTCAGGGTTGGCGAAAAGCGGGGCGAGCGCGCTTAGGTCTTGAATAACAAGCGGGTCGAGCACATAATCTTTTTGGGGGGTTGAGAATTGAACCAAACAAACGCGTTCACGAAAGGCATGCAGACTGTTCGATTCGGTGTCCACTGCCACACGGGGCTGGGCGGAAAGGTCCGCAACCATGTGATTGAATGTAGTTGGTTTATCCACCCAGATTGGTGGATGTAATGTCTGCTCGGTCATTGCAGGTGATTATAACCCCGTAGCCGGTGGGACAATTTGGCAAAATTGTCCTACAGTAATTTCTCCATCACCAACCCATCTTCCCCGTCGTTGTAGTAATCCTTCCACACATCGCAGGTGCGGTATCCCTCCTGCTCATACAGGGAGATGGCACCGTGGTTCGAGATGCGCACCGACAGCCGTGCTCGCGGAAGATCGATCTGCGCTTCGCAGGCACGCAGGAGCGCGCGTCCGATGCCGCGCCGCTGGTAGCGTGGATCCACCCCAATGGTGGCGATCCAGGCTACGGCTTCGGAGGGACGCGGGTCGCCCGCGACGAATCCCGCCATGCCGCCATCCTCCATTGCCTTCAAACGGATCACGTCGGGCCATGTCAGCACGGCAATAAGGTCCAACAAAGACCAGGCATCCTTGTCGAAACAGGCGCTTTCAAGTCGTCGCAACGCCCCAAGGTCGCGAATGTTTGCGGTTTTTATTTCCATAGGCAGGGGGCATTGTATCAATAAAAAAGTAGAAAGTGGACAAACTACTTTCCACTTTCTACTTGTCTATTGGTTTACTTGTCTGTGAATTACTTCTTGGCATCCTTCCCAAGGAAACTATCGAGCATGCTCGTGAACTCCATCGGGAAGATGTACTTCGTGGACGGGCTCATGCCAAGAGACTTGAGCGTCTCGAAGTATTGGAGCGTCATGGTTTTCTGGTCCACTTTCCCGGCGGCTGAGAAAATTTTCTCCAGCGCTACGGCGAAACCTTCTGCTCGCAAAGCCTGCGCCTGCTTGTCACCTTCTGCCCGCAGAATGTTGGACTGTTTTTCGCCGTCAGCCGTCAGGATGGCGGCTTGCTTGGTACCTTCGGCGCGATTGATGGCGGCGGCTTGATCACCCATCGACTCGGTCACCAACGCACGGCGGACGCGTTCCGCAGACATCTGGCGGTTCATGGCCTCCTGAACTTCGCGCGGTGGGATGATCTCGCGGATCTCAACGTTGGTCACCTTGACACCCCAGCGCTCGGTCACTTCATCGAGACGGGTGCGGAGCATGGTGTTGATGTGTTCGCGTTCGGAGAGCACATCATCCAACGGGATACCGCCGATGACCGCGCGCAGGGTCGTGGTAGCCATACCTTGTGCCGCCACTTCAAAGTTACCGACCTGCAGAACGGATTCGGAAGGATCAAGCACCTTGTAGTACCACAGGAAGTCGATCGAGATCGGCGCATTATCCTTGGTGATCGAGGTCTGATGCGGGATCTCACGCACCTGTTCGCGCAAGTCCACTTTCACCGCACGGTCGATCACAGGGATCAGTAATACGATACCAGGTCCCTTTTGGCCGACACACCGACCCAGTCGAAATACGACCAGACGCTGGTATTCCGGCACAATGCGAATGGCATTGGCCAGGAAGATGAAACCAATGACAAGGATGGTGCCAAGTAAACACGGGATAACCCATTCCATAGTATTCTCCTTTTCGATCAATGTTTAGTAAAAGCAGTGGAAACATCATCTTCCACTGTATACGTCGATAGTATTGCCCGGCACATGGTTATTTGTCGTTTTTCTCCACAATCAAAACAAAACCCTCCCGTCGAACCACACGGACCGAACTCCCGGCGGGAATGGGAGTCTCGCTTCGCGCCGACCACAATTCGCCGCTAACCTGAACGCTTCCATCATCAGCCACGCTCGTCTTGGCTTCACCGACCCTGCCCACCAATGCTTCCAGATCATGGCTGGGTCTGACAGTCGCGGCTTCGATGGATTTACGGACAGCAATCCAAAGAAAACCTGCCGCCAAAAAGGATGCGCTCACTGCCACAACGGGGTTGACCGCGATGAATCCATCCTCGCGATGGAACAGGAATACGGAACCTGTAACCAGCAAAAGGATGGACAAGCCGAGATACAACTCTCGTTTTGGTTTCTGAATTGCATAGATAAAGGGAGCAAGGCTCAGTACAAGAATCACCAGCGCCCACCAGTTGAAGGACAGGTTGTACACCGCATATCCCGCCAGTGCCAGGCAGAAAAACGCCCCCAGTTCGAATAAACCCGTGCCCGGCGAGACAATCGCCATAAACCCCAGCATCACACCCGCCATAAGAATGAGATACGCAACATTCGGTTCAAGCAGGAAGTCCATTTTGCCTCCAATTCATTATACAACAAAGTGACACTTTTTAATCGCGCCATACGTTCTACTCCTTATACGAGGTTCAAGGACAGGAAGTTTTCCTCAAGGCTGTATAATTAGCCTGCCAAAGAAACACCACTCAAAAGGATATTCTGTGAAATTCAATAAAATTTGCATCCTCGGTCTCGGCTATATCGGACTGCCGACCGCATCCACCTTCGCCGTGAACGGACTCAAAGTCCTCGGCGTGGATGTCAACCCAAACATCGTCGAAACCCTCAAAAAGGGCGAAATCCACATCCACGAACCGGGCTTGCGCGACGTGGTCACACAAGCTGTGCACTCGGGCAATTTTTCCGCATCCACCACGCCCGAAGAAGCGGACGCCTTCCTCATCGCCGTGCCCACCCCATTCAAAGATGGCGAATACGGCGACTTCGATGGACGCAAATACAAATTGGCGGATATGGGCGCCGTCATCTCTGCGACGGAAGCCATCGTGCCGGTCTTGCGGAAAGGGAACCTGGTCGTGCTGGAATCGACCTCCCCGCCTCGCACCACCCTTGACCTGGTCGCCCCTATTTTGGAGCGATCCGGGCTGAAAGCGGGCACCGATTTCTTCCTGTGCTATTCGCCGGAGCGCGTCCTGCCGGGACAGATCCTGCGCGAGTTGATCGAGAACGCCCGCGTCATCGGCGGCGTTACCCCCGAATCAGCAAAAGCCGGGCGCGACCTGTACGCCACCTTCGTCAAAGGGAAGATCATCGAAACGGATTCCACCACCGCCGAGATGGTCAAGATCATGGAAAACACCACCCGCGACGTGAACATTGCCATCGCCAACGAGTTCGCCCGCCTCGCCGAGAAGTTCGGCGTGGATATTTGGGAAGCCATCAGTCTCGCCAACCTGCATCCACGCATCAACATCCTCAGCCCGGGACCCGGCGTCGGCGGTCACTGCATCAGCGTGGACCCGTGGTTCTTCGTCGAAGCCGCGCCGGAGTTGACTCCACTCATCTACCATGCGCGTTTCGTCAACGATACCCAGCCGCACTTTGTCATTGAAAAAGTCAGGCGGGCGCTCGGCGAACTAAAAGACAAAAAGATTGCCGCCCTCGGCCTCGCCTACAAACCCGATGTGGACGACCTGCGCGAAAGCCCCGCCACCGAAGTTGTGCACTTGCTACAGAAGGAAGGCGCGCAAGTCAAATGCTGGGAGCCGTTCAAGCCCGAAGCCAGAATGGATGGCATCGATATGGCAACCAGTCTCAACGATGCGGTCAAAGATGCAGACCTGATCCTCCTGCTCGTCAAACACACCGAATTCGCCGCGCTCAAAGCCGAAGAGATTGCACCCCGTACCCAGGCACGCATTGCCCTCGATACCGTCAACGCCTGGAAAATGGACGAGTGGAAAAATGCCGGTTTCCAATTCCACCGTCTCGGTGACAGCAAATCGTCAACCGAAATCAAAAATCGTAAATCGGAATTCTGAAATTGAAAATCCTCTCCGTGCTTGGCACCCGCCCCGAAGCCGTGAAGATGGCCCCAATCATCAAACTGCTCCAAAAGACAGAAGGTATTGAATCGCGGGTATGCAACACCGCCCAACACCGACAAATGATCGACCAGGTGCTGGACCTGTTCGAGATCACACCCGAATACGACCTCGACCTGATGCGCGAAGGCCAGACGATGGCGAACATCAGTGCGGGCATTTTCACACACCTTGATCCCATTCTTGCCGAATTCAATCCCGATTGGGTGCTGGCGGTTGGCGACACGACCACGGTCGTGACCACCTCCCTGCTGGCGTTCTACCGCAAGATCAAGTTCGGACACATCGAAGCGGGATTGCGCACACACAACAAGTGGCATCCCTTCCCCGAAGAAATCAACCGCAGGCTGGCAACCGTCACCGCAGACTTGCACTTCGCGCCTACAGCCTGGTCGCAGGGAAATCTTCTCCGCGAGGGCATTGAACCGGAAAAGATATTCGTCACCGGCAACCCGGTCAT
>JBFYRY010000311.1:0-4216 GCA_041302025.1 Chloroflexota bacterium
GTTCATTTCCAAAACGATCTCGGGAGGGGTGGTCATCTTTCGGTCACCTGCTTTTCATGGGGTGCGGTAATTTTACCCCGCACCCCATGAGATGGGCTTGTTACAACCTTACAAATTATTCGACAGGAATTTCAGACTGGACCTTGTCCAAGTCGATACCGCCGCGTTTGCGGTAGGCTTTGAAACCGAAGTAGATGACCGCGGCCAACAAGTACATCGAACCCATGTAGATCAGCGAAGCGCCGTTCTTGTAGCCCGCTTCATTGATCGAATACCCAATACCATACAGCGCGTTCGGGTCGAGGATCCATTGATAGAGCAGGAATACGAGAAAACCGCCGAAGATGGCCCCGGCAACCGTGATCAACGGGATGCCAAAAATATTGTATTTGGCGATCGGTGACGCCTTGTAAAGGTCGGGCTTGGTATAGGGCAGGATAATCGCCGAGATGGTCGTGCCAAGGAACGTCACTGCAATGACCAGCGTGGAGCATAAGGTGAAGGTCTGGAAACTGGCGATGTTATACGCGAAGAGATATGCGACAAGAATGGAGGGAACGACCATCAACAACAACGCATTGATCGGGGTGCCTGTGCGCTCATCCACTTCTGCAACCTTCTCGGGGAGCAGACGGTCGAACGCGGCGGCGAAGATCACGCGTGTCGAGGAGAGGAAGACGGTGCCGCTCCAGCCAAACCACCACAGGCTCATGAGGGCGATCACCACGAATTGCACGATCTTGTTGGTGGTCAGGAATGCTGCGAACAACGCCGGGTAGGGCCAGACCGGTAACGCAGGGGCATTGGTCGAGAAGCCCCAGGCATAATTCCACCACGCGCCGCCAGCCTGCACATAGAAATCCCAGCCAATGGTCTTGCTAATGGCAAAGAGTAGTGCAATTCCCAACAGGGTGGTCACACCGAGCGCCATACCCATGCCGGTGATGTTGCGTTTGAAATCGGTCGCGCCGCGTACTTCACCATATAGGGTGGCGCCCCAATTGGGCCACAAGTTGAAGAAGACCAGATACGGCAGTGTGAGGAAGATCAAACTGAGTCCCCCACCGGTCAACGGAAGAGCCGCGCCAGCATCCTGTCCGAGCGTTACGGTGGCGTCATACACGCCGGGTTGTGCGCCAAACATAGAGACGGCATTCGCGTCGAGCCCGGCTTTGAAGGCTTCTTGGGAACCAGTCAATAACAGAACGATGACGATGAGCAATCCCAGCATGCCGCCATAGAACGAGAACTTCTGAATGCGTGCGTACGCCTTCATACCAAGCGCAATGAAAACGCTCACGATCGCAAGCGTAATGAGGGCTGAAGTGAACGCACCGGTCTGCGAGCCTGCGAACCAAAGCGCCGTATCTTTCGCGCCCACAATTCCGAGCAGGGGCACAAGCACGATGTGACGGAACATATCACCGTACAACGGCACCCACAGCCACAGGATGAACCACCAGCCCGTGACCGCAAGGATGAAGCCGACCGCGCCGCCAAGGATGCGGCTCTGCCAGACATAATCGCCGCCCGACCGCGGCATGACGGCGATCAACCCCGCATACACAACAACTTCAAAGAAAATGAAGACCGCGCTGATGATCAGCGCAGGGACCAACCCACCGCCGAAATAGTACATCTGACTGAAACTGTACAAACCAAGCGTGATCAGGTTGATCGAGAAGAACGCGTAGATGAACGCGTCCATGACCGACCACGAACGTACCAGGCCGGTCGCCTTGCGGACAAACAAATTGCTCATAAAAATTTCTCCTTTGAGAGTGTGATATGTTACAGGTTCTGTAACACGGAAAACCCGAAAAAGTTAACCCGAAGTTAACATGTAGTTCTCGATCTTGTTTTTGCCGAGCACCACGATCGCGCCCAACAGCGTCCCCTGCTCGTACATCGAGCCGGGATTGATGCACAGCGTCCTGCCGATCTTCCTCGCGCCGCGTCCTTCGTGGATGTGTCCATGCAGACCCAATAACGGCTGGGTCTTTTCGATCGCCGCGCGCAGGGCGGTCGAACCGACGGACTTCAACGCCTGCCCAGCCAGCACGGGACGCAAATCCTTGTCCAATTCGGGAGCCTCGTCCAGACCGGATTTGAACGGCGGCACATGGATGTTGAACACGGCGTTGCGCGGGTCTTTGAGTTGGGACGTCATCGCTTCATACCGGACTGCGAGTTGGTCCTCGTCCTCTTCACGATGCGTATCCCACGGCGTGCGGTTGGACCAGCCCGAGGAGATCATTTCGTGGTGCGAGTCGAGGGGAGTCACCTGCCCTTCGGACAGGATCACCCTCCGGGACGAACGAACGATCTCGTCCACTTCATCCATGTCATCGTTGCCCGGCGAGCAGTAGACTTTTAGATCGGTGCCATCCAGTTTTTTGTCGGCGAGATCCATCCACTGCTGAACGACCTTGAGCACTTCCTGTAAAAAGATTTTGCTCACGCGCTCGGGGTCTTTTTCGAGTTCGGCGATCTCATCGGGATTCGTGAGATACGGATAATAGCCGCGGCTTCGGACACGCTTTTTCATATCCGCCAGTTCATCTTCATTGGTAATGGGGAATTCCTGCTCAAGCAATGTGACCATGTAGTTCTTCCCGCCCTGATGGATGAACGGCACCACCGCCTTGCCGGTCATGTCACCGCCCAGGATGAGAACATCTACATCATAAAATTTACCCGCATTCAGGAACTTGCTCCAGCAAATATCCGACCCATGTATATCTGTGGCAAAAAAGAGTTTCGTCACACGCAATTCCTTCTTGTGCTGAGCTATGTCGAAGCATGGCTTTGGAGTGATTACACTGAACTATTATACTCCCCCCAGCGGTGGGATTTGTTGTAGAATGAACATCATAAAGGGCACCCTGCATGTCCAAACTCACCCGCAACGAATTGCAAACACTCCTCTCCCAGGCGGAAGACTCCTTCCCTCATGGAGCTTGTCCCACCTGTGAATGCTTCCTCGGCTACCTCGCCCAACTCCGCATTGACTCTGATCCCGTTGACAAAGACCTGTTCGTTCCATTCAAAGTCCGCCGCGAGGACATGCACAAATGTCTCGGCTGTGACCCCTGCCCGCCCGGGGATTTGTATGCGGAATACATGAAAAAGAAACAGAATCTCATTACGCTGTAGTTCAGATAACGATTGTGAGACGCCATGAAAGTCTTTCTCTCCTCCACTTACATTGACCTGATCGAACACCGCAGAGCCGCACACGACGCGCTGGAACAACTCGGCTTGCACGTCATCGGCATGGAATCATTTGGCGCGCGTCCAGAAGATTCAACGACAGCCTGTTTGAAGGAAGTGAAAGAAAGTGACCTGTTCGTCGGCATTTACGCGTATCGCTATGGCTATATTCCTAAAGACTCAGATATCTCAATTACCGAGCAGGAATTCAATCACGCACAAAAACTTGGCAAACCAATTTTTGGCTTCATTGTCAACGAAGACCATGACTGGAAAATAAAACATGTTGAGCATGACAAAAAAGATAAACTCAATACCTTCCTAAATAAAGTCAAGAAACAGCCCGTTGAATTTTTCACCACGCCCGACAATCTTGCGAGCGGCATTGCATCCTCAGTGGGACATTACCTTTCCGAACATAGACCAATTACTAATCACCAATTACCAATTACCCCTCGCGGAAGCACCCTCCCCACCCAACCCTACTTCTTCGGTCGCGCCGCCGAACTTGCCATCATCCAATCCGCCCTCTCCCCCGACTCCCGCACATGGGGCGCGCTGATCGATGGACCCGGCGGCATCGGCAAAACCGCGCTCGCCATCAAAGCCGCACACGACGCGTCCGCGGAACTCTTCGAGCGCAAAATCTTCATCACCGCTAAAGTGCGTGACCTGACTGCCGAAGGCGAAAAACCACTGACCGACTTCACCCGCCCGACCTACCTCGCCATGCTGGACGAACTGGGCAAGGAATTGGGCGCAGACGGACTTGAAAAACTCGCGCCGGATGAGCGTCCCAACGAACTGCGCCTTGCGCTGGCGGGCAAAAAGGCGCTGATCATCTTCGACAATTTGGAAACCCTGCCCGAAGACGAACGCACGCGCCTGTTCCAATTCCTCTCGCGCCTGCCCGAAGGGAACAAAGCCATCGTCACCTCCCGCCGCCGCACCGACGTGGACGCGCGCATCGTGCGCCTCGACCGCCTCGCCCGCGACGAAGCCC
>JBFYRY010000312.1:0-4953 GCA_041302025.1 Chloroflexota bacterium
AGCCTGGTACCCGGCTTCTCGAAGCGAATCAACCGCCAGGTCCACGCTGTGATGCGAGCGGGAGGCGATGACAATTTTCGCTCCAGCACGCGCATAGGCTTCCGCGATTGCGTATCCCAGTCCGCGTGAGCCGCCGGTGATCACGGCAACTTTATCCTGCAAAATACCTTTCATTCACTTTCCTTATCTTATCAAGTGTATATCTCAGTTATGAATTGAATATGGAGATTTTAGGGAACTGTCTGTTAGCGGACAGGTTCCGCTTCCAATTCTTCGGCGGCGCGTCTCATGATATCGAGCGCTTCGCTGATCTGAACGCGTTCTTCATCGTTCAATTTTTCAGCCAGTTGATCCACCCAGCGATAGCGTTCTTCAATGCCCTGACGAATGAGCTCCCTGCCTTTGTCGGTGAGGTTCAGCAATTTGGCACGGCGGTCGTTCGGATCTTCCTCGCGCTGGATGTATCCGCTTTGGACAAGTTTATCCACAAGCTGACTTGCCGCCGCCGGAGTGACATCGAATCGTCCACTGATCTCAGACATGCCACACGCACCGCGATAATTCAACTGCATCATGAGACTGACCTGGTGCATTGAAAGTCCGGTGGATTTGGCATATCGCCCCCAACCACGCATGGAGCGGTGCATAAAAATATCCATCCACGAACGGATGGACCGAGTAAATTGGACAGAGTTTGTCATTGTTAAGCCTTCTTTTTAGTTAAGCGGGCTTAACTTTATACGCGAGTTAAGGATTCGTCAAGGGAAGGGAAATTAGAGATTTGTTAGAAGTTCAACCGCCCTGCTCTTCAAGTGAATAGGCAATAGCCTGCTTCAATGTCATCACTCTGCCTTGGGCATTAAGTTCTTCATATTTCACGTCCCCCAGCTGTTTGCGCGCAATTTGCAGGTAAGAATCAAGCACGGAGAGCAATGATGCTGGAATTTGATACTCTATGATTGCCATGATCGCCAGTGCCGCGCCGTATAACTTTGCGGCACGTTCAGGCTGATTGTCGCCCGCGGCCACAGCGGCAAGGGCAGATAATAGATCGCATGCACTCTGTTCATCAGAGTATATGGTACGAGCATACTCGTAATTACTGGTGAAATACTGCCTGGCCGGTGGATAATCCTTTCGGAGCAAGGCGAGAAGGCCCAGATCATATGATGTATTGCATAATGGCCATCTCAAGTCATATTCACGGGAAATCTCCAGGCTTTTTTGGAAGAATTGTTCGGCTTGGTCATACTGACTTTGCTCAAGGCATAATTCTCCCAGAGAGAGCAGGGCGTGTGTTATTCCCTGCTTGAAGTGCAACTCTTCCTGTATCAATAAATACTGTTCAAATAACAAGCGGGCTTTTTCATGGTTGCCTTGTTTTTCGAATCGGTATCCCAAAATCACAAATGCAAAACCCATGCCCCACACATCACCCAACTGGCGGAATAGTCCCAAACTCTGATTGATCAGCAAGAGCGCCATGGCGTTTTCGTTTCGCATCCCTGCGTTATGACCCAAATGAAGCAGGACGAAGGCTGTTCCCCATTTATCTTTGTGCTCCTGATATTTTTCGAAGCTTTTTTCCAAAAAGGGCTGAGCGGTATTTGTGTTCTGATCAATTGAGCGCGCGGTCATGCCCATCCAGCATAGTGTCATTCCCAAGTCATGCTCCCCATCAGCACCAAAATTTGCCAGGATTGCCCGACTCTCCTCCAGGATGGACTGGGCTGTGCGGAAATCACCCATGAACCAGTTCGTGCGTCCCACTTGATTCAGCAGCCGCGCGTATCGAACGGGATGGTCCATGATCCCTGGCAGGAGGCGGATCACATTGAACCAATTAACCGTCTCGCGTGGATGGTTACGCAAAACCCAAGACCAGGCTAACGCGGTCAACATCCGCAGGGCGGATTCGGTTTTTTGATTGGAGACACACCAATTGAGCGCGGTGCGAAAGTTATCGTGTTCGCTCTCCAGACGATCCATCCATCTCACCTGGTTCGGTCCATGGATTTCCTGGTCCGCCTGCTCAGCCAGTTCGAGAAAATAGTTCATGTGCCAGTTGCGCGACTCGGATTCCTTGTCCATCTGAACGAGGGTATCGAGCGCAAACTGCCTGATCGTCACGAGCATGCCGAAACGGGGTTCGCTGGCTGAGTCCGGGCTTCGTTGAAGGAGGCTCTTATCCAACAAGGACGTGATAAGGTCAGAAACTGGCTGTGTGGGAAACTGTTGCAAAAATATTTTTTCAACGGTTGGGATGGTGAATCCGCCAGCAAACATGGAAAGATAAGCAAAAAGCCTTTGTTCCTCAGGAGTGAGCGAACCGTAACTCCAACCAATAGCCTGATTCAAAGAAGTCTGATGGGACGAGTCCATCCGTGCGCCCTGGGCAGAAAGGATGAATTTGTCGCTCAAATGCTCCAACAGGGATTGCGGTGAATGCAATCGCATTTGAGCCGCGATCAACTCAATGGCCAATGGCAGTCCATCCAGGCGGGCACAAATCCTGGCAACAGATCGGAGGTTGTCGGTGGTAAGCACAAAATCGGAGCGGACCGCGCGGGCACGTTCGGCGAACAAGATCATTGCGGGATATTGCGAAGTGGACTCCACATCCGTAGAAAAATCATCTTTAGGGCTCTCGAGCGGCGGAACAGCATAAAGCCACTCACCGGGAATGCGTAGTGATTCACGGCTGGTGGCAAGGATCTTCAAACGGGAACAGACTGAAAGGAGTTTCGAAGCGAGTTCAGCCACATCCCCGATGAGGTGCTCGCAGTTATCCAGCACAATCAGCATTTGTTTATCCCCGATGCCGCCTGTCAATTGTTGAGCGGCAGATAGTTTTCCGCTTTCCACATACCCCAAGGCCTGCAGCGTTCTTGATGCAATCATGGATGGATCTTCCAGTAAAGCCAGGCGAACAAAGAAAACACCATCCGGAAAATCGGACAGTAACTGACGTGCTGCTTCGATGCTTAACCGCGTCTTGCCCATCCCAGGCGGACCGATCAGCGTCACAAGCCGGACCTCTGCCTGCGTGAGGTAGTTGCACACCTCGGCCAGGCTTTGCTCACGTCCTATCAACGTTGTGACTGTGGCCGGCAGGTTTGTGCGCGGGGATCTATCCGCGGCGCGCCATGGATTTTTTCCTGTCTTTTCAGCGGGAGCATAACTCCAATCACCGCGAGCATATTTCAAGAAGTTTTTTTGTTCGTCTGGGGGGACTTCCAGGATTACCGCCAGCCGCTCGACGATCTGTGCCGAGGGGAGGCGTTCCTCGGCTTCGATTTTGCGTAAAGTAATCGTTGCACAGCCGATCTGGTGTGCCAGTTGCTCCTGTGTCATCCCCCGGCTGTTTCGTTGATGCTTAAGCCACTCTCCAAAACATACATCAGTCAATGCTCCCTCTTTCAAATGTATCGCTTTTGTATCGCTGAGCAATACCAAACTGAGTCGGTAATCCTGTAAATTATGAGTGTCGAACGGAGTATACCACCAGCGAATGGCGGCTCCACAAAATATCCAAACTCAGAAAGAGGATACCCATGAAAACCAGACTTTCCCTCGTTTTGTTCATTGTCATCATCGCATTTCTCGCCGCCTGTACACCCACCAAGACCAGCGGTTCCGCGCCGGTCCAATCATCTGATGCCATCATACCTGTGACCGGCGAAAAAGCCGCAGAGACCGGTCATACAGAGGCGGAGGATGTTCGCTTGTGGTCGGGCGAGATATTCATGTCCGGCGGTGATGCCCCGGATCATGCAGTAATCGGTCTGATCGATGTCCCGCAGGATGCGCCAAGTGAGTGCATTTCCGAAGACAGCCAGCCTCGCCGCAACGGCGGATGCGTGGAATAAGAATCGATGCTGGTCGGTGGATCCAATGACAATTCACCGGCAGGCATCCCTTCTCCTCATAAGGGTGACCAGAAAGGTTTCTTTCTGGTCACCCGCTTTTATAAATGTCAAATCGAACAGATCACCCATTCAGGCTCTTCCAGGCCTCATCACATTCTTCATCAACCCCCATTGGATGAAGGAATGTAGTTTCGTTTTCCTTCAATCGTTCGGTCACAACGTCCACAATATCGCGCGAGCGGATTAGGCGCGCGTCGGCATTTCCCACTTTTCCATGCTTTTGTAATTGTTGTTCATCGAGCCAACCATCCACAAGGGAAAAGTTCTGGCAACAGTGGTCGCACCTGCCCATCCAATTCGTAGACTCTGCCAACAGGACTGTCCAGTCCGTGTGGGATGTCAATGGGATGCGGGGCGAGGATTCGTTCCGCCAGCGGACCGACTGCCGCGAAGGCGTGATTGTTGTCACTGCGATGGACTCCGGGGAGTCTCCAAAAGGTATCTGCCACAATCCCCATTTCGGCACAGTGACTTTTCGTTTTGTCGTAAACATGGTCATCGTCATAGCTCATGCTTGGCATGACAAGTGTTCCGTCAAGTCCGAGTGCGGAGTGCAATGCCGAGATCAAGCCTATCGGTCCGCCCTCAATGGGTTTTACTTTTGAGAACGCGGTATGGACGAGAAGCACCCCGCCCGGTCGAATGCCGATGTCGAGGAGTTGGCGGGTTAACGTGTCCCTGTGGAGCATGTCTTTTAAATGGGAGCAGTTCAAAGTCCGGGAAAGATGCGGTTTTACATCCGCTTTATTGGTCTGCGCTTTCCCTGTCCATCGCATCCATCACGCGCAAAAAGAGATTCACGGCATTCGGGTCGAAGTGAGTGCCCGACTGCGAGCGGATGTGTTCGCGCACCTTTTCCTCCTCCCAGCCTTTGCGGTAGGGGCGGTCGGAGCGCAGGGCGTCCCATACATCCACCACCGCGAAGAGACGAGCCGAGAGCGGGATCTGTTCGCCCTCCAGTCCGCGCGGATAACCCGAGCCATCCCATTTTTCATGGTGGCAATACGGAATATCGAGCGCAGGG
>JBFYRY010000082.1:0-14451 GCA_041302025.1 Chloroflexota bacterium
GCGAGATCTCGAAAACGATCGAAAGGCTGGTAAACACACCATGGCAGTGAGGCTTGGCGAGCAGGGAACAAAGATTCAATACATCATCTGCATGGTCATTGCGTATCTGGTTTTGGTCCCCGTTGCGTGGGCTGGATTAATCCCCTGGGCGACCCTACTGGCGTGGTTGTCGCTGCCACTTGCTTTTCAAGCCACGCGAATCATACTGACTCAAAAAGGACGCCCGCTGAATGCGGCGCTTGCAAAGACGGGTCAAACGGCATTGGTGTTCAGTTTGTTGTTCTGGATGGGGTTGTTATTTTCGTAAAATGTGGTCTCGATACCTTCGTACTCGACCACCGAATTCAACTCACAAACTTCCACTTACACCATCTTCGTTCGAGCCAGTCCACGCTGAAATACATGCCAAGCCCGAGCAGGCTCATCGCGATCACACCCGCGTACATGGCGGGGTAATCCAGCAACGTGCTTCCCTTGTAGTAAATATAATAGCCAAGCCCGTATTTCGTGGCGGAGAGTTCCGTGATGTATAGCACTGCCACAGCCGTCCCGATGGATTGGCGCAATGCCGTCAAAATGGCGGGCAGGCTGGCGGGCAGGTACACGAATCGGAATAGAGCACGTCGTCCCGCGCCGAGACTGCGCAGACTTTGGATCAATTGCGGAGGGAGTCCCGATGCCTGATCGCGGACGAGCACCAGAATCTGGAAGAATAAAATCAGAAACAGGATGGCGATCTTCGCCGTGTCACCGATTCCCAGAAACAGGATGACCACAGGCACCAGGACAACTTTGGGAATCGGATACAACAAATAAATGAACGGGGAAAAGAAACGGTTCAATCTCCTGGACCCGCCGATTGCCAGCCCCGCAGGAGCCGCCACCAACACGGACAGCGCCATCCCCGCAGTGACCCGCCACAGGCTGACCGAAAAATGGATCAGCATATCCTTGCGCAGTTCACGGAAGAAGACAGTCAACACTTCCAGGGGTTGCGGCAAAATCGGCAGATTGACGATCATCGCTGCCACCTGCCAGACAGCGAGCAATGCCAGCGCCGCCAACAGGACATCACGCCGTTTCATGTTGCATCTCTCTCCGCAACAGGTTGCATAGTTCCTGGTAGTCCTTGCTTTCCCTATGACCATCCATCCCAGCGGCGGGATTCTCAAAGATACGCGCGGAGTGCGTGGGAGCATCACCCAGCAAAAGGATTCGCTTCCCGAGAACAACAGCCTCTTCAATGGCATGTGTGACGACAACAAGCGTTAATTGTTTTTCCGCACAAAGCGACAACGTCAGGTTTTGCAGGTCTTCGCGTGTGACAGCGTCCAGCGAGGAGAAAGGTTCGTCCATGAGCAGGAGATCAGGTTCGAGGGCAAGCGTCCGCGCGATGGCAGTGCGTTGACGTTGTCCGCCCGAGATCTGGGATGGATATTTATCCGCTACTTCGTTGATTCCCAAGCGCTCCAGCCAGTATGCCACGCTGTTTTCAGGCTGAAAGTTGACTGGTGCATGCGTGCCATCCTCCCTGTAAAACTTCCGCACGCGCAGACCCAACTCCACGTTCTCGCGGACGGTTGACCACGGAAGCAGTCCATAATCCTGCAAGATCAATCCACTGTGCGGGCGTGGGCGTGCAAGTCTTTCACTGTCAATTTCGATGCTTCCACGCGACGGGAAACGCAGACCAGCGAGCAGATATAACAGCGTTGTTTTGCCGCAACCTGATGGACCGAGAATCGCCCAAGTCTCGCCGCGGGATATGTCGAGAGAGAAGTTCTCGAAGAGCGGCGAGAGGCTGGGGTAGGCGAAACTAATCGAATGGATGGTTATCATCAGTGTTATGTCATTCTGAGCGAAGCGACACTTGCACCGCACGCAAGTGCAGGTGAGAATCTCTACGATGATCTCAGAGACCCTTCGCTGTCGCTCAGGGTGACATGGTATAGGGAAAGGATACTCGAAACGGAACCAACTAGCGGCTAAGGAAGAAGCGAGGCGTTGACTGAGTCCGCATACGAGACGTCCACGTCCAGCATCCCTTTTTCTTTCAGCCAGTTCAACGCATCCTGCCACTCGGCTTCGGTGGGTACACCCGCAGCAGGATAGATGGGCGCTTGGTAGGCATCCAGCAATGGGGCTGGGACAAGGTTTTGTTCACTAAGGAGGTTCTTATATTTCGCGGGTTCTGAATTGACCAGCGCAGTGGCTTCTTCGATGGCGGCGAGAAAACCTTCAACGGCTTTGGCGTTCTCGTCAATCACCTGCTTGCGGAAGGAGATGACGCTGAAGCCATATTCGGGATGAGCCGAATCATCCGCGACAATGACGCCACCCTGCGCCACGACCAGCGACGCCAGCGGATCAGGCATGACTCCAGCCTTCAACTCACCCGAAGCGAGCAACGCCATGCGGTCGGGGATTTTGGGAACGGCAACAGTTTTGATCTCATCGGCAGTGAAGCCCTCCGCTTGGAGAAGACGGTCGGTGACATACTCGATCACAGTTCCCTGCGAGACGCCGATCTCGACGCCTTTGAGCCCGTTCGCGTCCGTGATGCCGCTGTGTCCTGAGGCAATGATGAAAAAGTGACCGTGCCCTTCGGTGGGACGTAACGCATAACGCACGACCTGCATCTGCACTGACTCTTTGTTGAACAACATCACAGCCAACGTTTCATTGATCGTTCCGTCTGCCTGCCCAGCGGCAAGGATCTGGTCGCGCTCAGGCGCAGAAGCGACGGGCACGAACCCCACATCGACCCCATGCTTGGCGAACAGACCCTCCTGCTGCGCCACGTACATCGGGAGCGTGTCAATGATCGGCAGGATGGCGATCTTGAGGGTGGCAGGCTCGGCGGGAGATCTACAAGCAGCCAGGAGAAGAATCAGGCTGAGTAGAATGGGAATGATTTTATTTCTCATTGAATGTGAATTCCTTTTTGAGGTAATTTGTTTCATGGATGAAAGTCGGCGAAACCCCCATTACGGATTCCGCCGACCATAATATAAACATGAATGTTTACTTGCGAGCGATCTTATTCTAGGGCTTTGACAATTTGTTCAACCGCCTGAACATTGGGCAAATGGATACGGATCGCTTTGCGTTTCGCTTCAATCAGGGCGTCGAAATCACCCAATGCCTGCGCACGGATGAGCGTGCCGAAGGTCAAGCCTTCAGTGGGGATGTCGAAGTCCTTTTCAGGTTCGGCGGTGATGACGAGGAACAAGCCGTTCTTGATGCCGCCTTTGTGGAACTGCCCCGTGGAATGCTGGAAGCGCGGACCAAAGCCAGCAGTCACGGCGTTGCCCGTTTTCGCACGGATCGCGACGCGCATCTTTTGTAGGGCATCGATCATCTCGCCATTGCGCGGCAGGTAGGCATTGATGGCAACGTAGCCGCCCGCTTTGGCTTTCTTCAAGAATTTATTCAACACCACCGCCAGCGACGCGCCCGTCACGGCGGTCGGTGCAAACACACTCACGCCGTCCAACTTCCACGCGGGCTTGCCTTCTTTCAACTTGCCTTTCTTCTGGTATTCGGCGATCTTAGCTTTGGTGAGTTTCTTGCTTGATTCCACATTGGGTTGGTCAAAGGCATTCACGCCGAGAATGGAGCACGCCACCACCGTGGCGATTTCCCAGCGGAACATTTCGGCGCCGATGTCGTAGAAGTCCGATACTGGGAACTGGAGTACGGGATGACCCGCGGCTTGGAGTTTCGCCATCGCATCGTCATGCTCGCCCGTTTGACGCAGGTAGACGAAGACACGATCCTTGCCATACGTATTGACGTCGCCCAACGGCTCCAACGGGACGGGCAGGATGCCCCGATTCTTCTTGCCGCTGGACTCGGCGACGATCTGCTCGACCCAGCCTGCAAATGCGGACAACGGCGCGTCAGCCACGACGGTGAGCTTGTTCCTGCCTTCGAGAGCCGCCGCCCCAAGGACAGCGCCCAGCGCCATGCCAGGGTTGCGCGCCACAGGGATGTGTTCACCGCACTGGGCACGCATCCAATCGGCGCGGTCAAGCAGGCGGGGCAGGTTGATGCCGAGCAACGCCGCGGGGACGAGACCGAAGTCGGTCAATGCGGAATAACGTCCACCAACGAATTCATCGGCAGAGAAGATCTTGCGGAACTTGCGTTTCTTCGCCAGCGCCTCGAGGGAGGTGTTCGGGTCGGTGGTGGCGATGAAGCGGGAACCGTCTTTCTTGCTCAATTTCCAGAAGTAATCGAACGCCGCCATTACTTCGGCGGTGCCGCCCGATTTGCTGGCGACGATGTAGAGGCTTTTATCGGGCGGGAATTGCCCCGCCGCCAACACAACCTGCGCAGGGTCAGTTGAATCCAAGATCGCCAGAGACAATGGCGCTTTGATTCCTGCCGCGGCTTGCATTGAACTGAACACTTCGGCGGTCAAAGATGAACCGCCCATGCCAAGCACCAGCACACGGTCGATTTTTGCCTTTTTGATTTCTTTCGCAAACGATTCGTATTCTTTCAGTTTCTTACGGGCTTTGTCGGTGGAGTCGAGCCAGCCCATGCGGATGGTGACTTCGTGCTGACCAGCCTTGTCTTTGGCGGGCGCCCAGAGGAACGGGTCATGCTTCCACAGGCGGGCGGGAACAGAGTCCGTTTCGAGTTGGGATAAGGTTTTGGAAACGGAATCAGCCATCGGTCCAAGAGAAGAAGCGGCGCTTTTCCTCCTGTCATCAATGGTCTTAAGTAACTGTGTGAACGCGTCTTCGAAGGCTTTGACACCTTCGTCTTCCAACTCTTGAGTCACGACATCCATCGAGATGCCGAGGGCTTCGAGTTGTTTGATCGCATTCTCCGCTTCGTCGAGTCCGCGCACGAGGGTCATCGCGGCGACACCATGGTCTTTGAATGCGTCGAGCGTGGCGGGCGGAACGGTGTTGACGGTCTCAGGACCGATGAGGTTGTCGATGTAGATCGTGTCAGGGTAGGCGGGGTTCTTGGTGCTGGTGCTCGCCCACAACGGGCGCTGGACGCGCGCGCCTTTGTACTTGAGTTTTTCCCAGCGACCGCCCGCAAAGGTTTTGTGAAATTCCTCGTAGGCGAGTTTGGCATTGGCGATGGCGGCTTTGCCGCGCAGGGGCGAGCCTTCGGGAAGCCTGGGGTCGATCTTGGAATCGACGCGCGAGACGAAGAACGACGCGACCGAGGCAATGTGGTCGATGGGCTGACCCGCAGCGGCGCGGTCTTCGAGTCCGCTCAGGTAGGCATCCATCACTTCGGCGTAGCGCGTGAGGGAGAAGATGAGCGTGACGTTGACATTGACACCCGCGGCGACTGCCCTGCGAATGGCAGGGATGCCCGCCTTGGTGGCGGGGATCTTGACCATCAGGTTGTGACGATGGACGCGCGCCCAGAGTTGTTCAGCTTGAGAGACGGTCGCCTCGGTTTCGTGCGCCAGATACGGGCTGACCTCGAGGCTGACGTAGCCGTCGCCGCCTTTGGATTCTTCGTAGAGTGGAGCGAACGCGTCACAGGCGGCACGAATATCTTCGATGGCAAGTTCCCAGAAGATCTTTTCCGCATCCCAGCCTGCCCAGGCGAGCGGAGCGAGCGCCGAGTCGTAGTCGTTCGTCTTCGCAATCGCGGCGTTGAAAATGGACGGGTTGGACGTCACGCCGCAAATGTCGCCGCGTTCGATCATGGCTTTGAGTTCGCCGTTTTCCAATATCTTTCTTTGGATATTGTCATACCAAATAGATTGACCGAGCTGTGTGAGTTTTGTGATTGGAGTATTCATAATTAACCTTCAGTAATTGAATTGGTTCTTTCATCAGAATTGGAAGATAAAACCGCCGCCCATAATGTATTCTTGACATCTTCAATATTAGCAATAATACTATCAAAAAGTTCTAGCTTTTCGTCAGTGGACAAGCTTATGAAACCTTCATTTCTTTGCTCAGGAGGTAACAATTTGAATGTCTCATCACCTACTAAACGAGAACAATCATTTCTTGCTTTGATTAGCTGATTCTGACACATAACAAAAACAACTCTATGTCGTAACTCTAGCTGAGAAGCGAAGATAATTTTCACCTTTTCTTCAGTAGAGTTCTTTTCGCCGCTCATAAGCTACTGCCTCTTTCCAAGTTATGAATTTTCTCCACCCGCCGCGCTAATCGTTCCCCGCCTACATTATTCCCCTGATATTCCGCGTCTAAAAATGCTTTGATCAAAACAACCGCAAGCTCAACCCCAACTACACGAGCGCCAAGGCACAGCACGTTCATGTCATCGTGCATCACACCTTGCGCGGCGGAATAGGTATCGTGGCAAATGGAGGCATACACGCCTTTCATTTTATTCGCGGCGATACACGCACCCACGCCTGAACCGCAGACGATAATCCCGCGCTCGGCTTCGCCGTTTTGAATCGCGCGTCCTACTTTTTCAGCAAAGTCAGGGAAGTCCACGCTTTCGGCGGAGTGCGTACCCAGATCGATGGGGTCGTGTCCCGCCTCACGGACGGTATCGAGAACAACTTGCTTCAGCGGGAAACCCGCATGGTCAAAACCTACGGCAACTTTCATAATTCCTCAAAAAGGCAGCCAGTCTGCGTCGACCAACTGCCCGATTCCCAAAACAAAGATGATCATCCCTGTCAGGAAGTAAATCACACGCGCAACTGTATCGCCGAACAACATATTGAGCAACTTTCCAGAACTTGTCACGATCCTCCAGTTCAATGCCGTACCGAGCATCACCAGCACGCCGATTACAATCAAGATGGAACCAGTGACAGTCGCGGTCATGATTGCTTCAACAACTCATTTGCTTTCGCGACCACGTTCTCGCCACTAAAGCCAAACTTTTCAAAGATGACTTTCGCCGGGGCGGACGCGCCATAGCGGTCAATGCCAATGACGGACCTGGCGTATCGTTCCCAGCCGAGGCTTGATCCCGCTTCAACAGCGAGTCGCGCCGTGAGATTTTTCGGCAACACCGACTCTTTGTAGGCTTCATCCTGCATCTCGAACAGTTCCCAACTCGGGAAGGACACCACACGCACGCCCCTGCCTTCCTCGTGAAGTTTCTTCGCCGCATCCATGATGAGCCCCACCTCCGAACCGGATGCCATGAGAATGACTTCGGGAGTTCCAAAATCTTTCATGACATAAGCACCTTTGCTCACAGTTTCAACGTTTGAAGGTTCGAAAGTCGGAACGTTCTGACGTGTGAGAGCCAGGACGGTTGGTCCATCTCTTCGAATAATTGCCGTCTTCCATGCATCGCGGACCTCGTTCGCGTCGGCAGGGCGGATGGTGACAAGGTTCGGGATGGCGCGCAATGCAACAAGTTGCTCGATGGGCTGATGCGTTGGACCGTCTTCGCCCAGTCCAACTGAATCATGTGTAAAGATAAATATCGAAGGAATATGTGAGATTGCGGCAACGCGGATCGCGGGTTTCATGTAATCGGAAAAGATCATGAACGTTCCACCGTAGGCAATAATGCCGCCAAACAAAGTCATGCCGTTCAACGCCGCGCCCATCGCATGTTCGCGCACCCCAAAGTGGAAGTTGCGTCCGTCATACGATTCCTTTTGGAAGGCGGGAATGCCGTCAATTTTGGTGTTGTTCGAGGGAGCCAGATCCGCTGAGCCGCCGAGAAGCTCAGGCAGGATCGGAGCCAGCGCGTTGATGACCTTTCCAGAAGAGGCACGGGTCGCCATCCCTTTCGGGTCAGCAGGGAAAGTCGGTAGTGCGGCTTCCCAACCATCGGGCAATTTGCCAGCCAAACGACGCGACAACTCAACACCGAGTTTTGGATGTAAATTCTTGTAGGCATCGAACTTCATCTTCCAATCGAACTCGCGCTCGCGCCCCTGGTCCACGGCTTTGCGGAAGAACGCCAGCACATCGTCAGGGATGTAGAAACGCGGCTCGGTCTGCCAGCCGAGGTTTTCCTTGGCGGCATTCAGTTCTTCGTCGCCCAGTGGTTCGCCATGCGCCTTGGATGTTCCCTGGCGCTTCGGCGCGCCGAAACCTATGGTGGTGTGACACATGATGATGGACGGACGCGGGTCTTTCTTCGCGTTCTGGATCGCCTTGTCGATCATCTCCACGTCATTGCCATCGTCCACTTTCTGCACGTGCCAGCCGTAGGCTTCAAAGCGCATCCCGCGGTTTTCGGTGAAGGCGAGGTCGGTGGAGCCGTCAATCGAGATGTGGTTATCGTCGTAGAGGTAGATGAGACGCCCCAACTGCAAATGTCCTGCCAGCGACGCGGCTTCGGATGCCACGCCTTCCATCAAGTCGCCATCTGTGACAATGGCATAGATGTACGATTGGATAAGTTCATGCCCGGGTTTGTTGAATATCGCGGCGAGATGCGCCTGTGCGATTGCCATGCCCACGCCGGAGGCAAATCCCTGCCCGAGCGGACCGGTGGTCATTTCCACGCCGGGGGTGAGTCCGTATTCGGGGTGACCGGGCGTGATACTCCCCCATTGGCGAAAGTTCTTGAGGTCATCGAGGCTCACGTCGTACCCTGTCAGATGGAGTAAAGAATAAAGGAGCATCGAACCATGCCCACCCGAAAGGATGAAGCGATCGCGTCCCATCCACTTGGGGTCGCGGGGATTGTGGCGCAGGTGGCGCGTCCAGATGGTAAAAGCCATCGCGGCGGCTCCCATTGGAAGTCCCGGATGACCCGAGTTGGCTTGCTGGACCCCGTCCGCCGAGAGAAAGCGGAGTGTGTTGATGGCGCGGTTCTGAAGATCGTCTGTCATGTTTCAACCTGTTGTTATGAGATACTTTATTTTACCATCGGGTTACCCTGCACCCCCGGATGAATTGATTTCCTGTACAATCGAGGCATGATCAAGTTGACCATTCTGCACACCAATGACATCCATGGGCAGGTTTCACAACTGACCCGAATCGCCACACTGGTCAGGAAAATTCGCAGTGATGTGGAGGCGGCGGGCGGATATTGCCTGTACGTGGACGCAGGCGATTCAGAAGACACGACCCTGCTCGAGAGCAGTCTCACCAAGGGAAGCGCCATGAATACCATCCTGCGCGGTGCGGGCTGTGATTATGCGGCGCTGGGAAACGCGGTCCCGATCCGTTATGGACCTCTCCCGGTTGCCGAACTGGCAACACATTTTGGCCGCCCGTTGCTGTGTGCCAATTTTTACGATGAAAAGGACAAACTGGTGGATGGACTCGAGCCGTTCATCATCCATGACTTTGGTCCGTTCAAACTGGGCATCATCGGCGTCACGGATCCCATGCGAACCTACACAACAATCTTTCATCTGCCTGTGAAAAAGCCAGAGGATATCCTGCCGGGTTTGATCGAACAGGTCCGGTCGCACGGAGCGCAGACCGTCCTTCTGCTTTCGCATCTGGGATTGCGTGACGACAGGCGCGTGGCGGAAAACATCCCCGACATTGACCTGTTGATCGGCGGACACAGCCACGACCTGATCGACCCGCCGCTCGAGATCAACGGGACGATCATTGCACAGGCAGGCTCTCATGGACAGGTGCTCGGTCGGCTCGACCTTGAAGTTGATCTCGTTACCGGAAAGGTCTCTCGCTTTGAGTCAACACACATCCCCGTCGAAGAGACGATCCCACCCGACCCTGCCACTGAAACCGTGATCATATCCGAACAGGAACGCGTCAAAAAATTAATGATACAGGTCATTGGCACAGTATCCGAGCCGCTCGACCTCGCCGATGACCGCGAATGTGCAGTCGGCAACCTGCTTGCCGATGCCCTGCTTGACCGTGTTCCCGGTGCAGAAATTGCCTTCGTCGTTTCCGGCGAGTGGGAAACGGGGCTGGAAACTGGTCCGCTCACACAGGGAGCCTTGTACGCCGCCAACCGCTCCACCGCCAATCCCGCTCGTGTGGAATTGACCGGCGAACAGATCGAGCAGTTTTTTCACAACGGATTGGATCTCGAAAATGCAGCGAGAACCCCCAAGGCATTGCGCGGTCGCAAGATGGGGCTTCCTCATATCGCCGGAATGACCATCTCTTATAACCTTTCCGATCGCACATCGCTCGAAATTCATGTGAACGGCAAACCGCTGGAGAAAGAACGGAAATATATCGCCGCAACCACCGATCTTGAGTTGTCGGATATTGCCGGTTATCTGGTCATTCCCGATGAAGAGGTGGAGTATGAGGTTCCCACCATCATGCCCGAAGTGCTGGAAGTTTACATTAAGAAAAACTCCCCTCTACCCAAGCCATTGGGTGGAAGGATACAGGTCAGGCAAGGGCAGACAGATGCAGACGTTTAGGTTGATTCCATACCCGACCGGTGAATTACCAGAGATTCAAATCACGGGTGAAATAGATCGGATGGAGGATCGATTATCCATTCGGTACGCCATTCACGGTGAAGTCAATGACATTCTCCTGCCTGCTTCTGCCATCCCCGCCCGCAAAGATGACTTATGGAAGGCAACCTGCTTCGAGTTTTTCCTCGCCATCCCGGGCTTGCCGGAATACTGGGAGTTCAACATGTCGCCATCGGGCGGGTGGAATGTCTACCACATGGACGCGTATCGAGGGATTGGCTTTCGGGAAGAACCCTCTTTCACACAACTGCCTTTTGAGTTTCAAAAAGATGATGGGTGCCTGCTGGATATTTCCATTGACCTGGCGTCGATCATTCGACTGGAACAAAGTCTCCAAATTGGCGTCACAGCAATCATTCAAACAAAAAACGGAAGCGAAACCCATTGGGCGCTCGCGCATCCCGGCAAACAAGCCGATTTTCATCTGAGGGAGAGTTTTATCCTTCAGGCTTAGATTCGGAGAACACATGAACATTTTGATTTTGGGCGGGTATGGGTACACGGGGAAATGGCTGGCAAAACATTTGCTGGCACAGACAAATCACACGGTCATTCTTGCGGGACGAAACAGCGAGAAGGCAACGGCATACGCAAAAGAATTGAACAGTGACCGCCTCTCTGTACGGCAGATGGATGCGGCGGATGCCAATTCCATGCGGGATGGACTCAAAGGCGTGGACTTTCTTCTCGTCGCCGCTCCAACCACCCATCAGGCTGATACCGTCATCGAAGCCGCGCTCCATGCGGGAGTGGACTATCTCGACGTGCAATTCTCGGATGTCAAACTGGCTTCCCTGTACAAACACAAAGCCGAGATCAGGAAAAAGAATCTATGCTTCATCACCGAAGCGGGATATCACCCCGGCTTGCCGTCGGCGATGGTACGGTATGCGGCGGGCAAACTTGACGTGATCGAATCGGCTTTGACGGCGGGATATTTGAACATCGGCGAAATTCCCTACACCGAAGCCGTGGACGAGTTGATGGAGGGGTTCATCCATTATCAGGCGCAGGTCTTCAAGAATGGCGCGTGGACAAAGCCTACGAGCTGGAACATGCGCAAGTTCGATTTCGGCGAGGGGATCGGAAAACGCGATTGTTATTCCATGTTCTTTGAGGAGATGCGCGAACTACCTGCCATGTATCCCACTTTGAAAGAGACAGGCTTTTATATTTCCGGCTCGAATTGGATCGCGGACCTGCTCATCACACCGATCGTGATGGTCGGGTTGAAATTGTTCCCGAAGCGCGGAATCCGCCCGCTGGGGAAGTTGACGTGGTGGGCAATGGGAAAGTCGAAGCCACCGTACCGGGTGGTGCTCAAGGTGGAGGCGAAAGGCTTATTAAACGGGAGCAGGATCCGGGTCCACGCGAGATGCGAGCACGAAGATGGCTATGAACTGACCGCGATTCCAGTCGTCGCATTGTTGATGCAGTATGACAGAGTCCGAAAATCCGGTCTGCACATGATGGGTCATCTCGCAGACCCCGATCAACTTTTCCGGGATATGGAAGGCATGGGCGCGAAGATCACGACGACCATTGGAGCGGATTAGTCGGGCTCCGGTTCTTTCGGGACGACAAGCCTGTCCGCCGTTATATCGACCTGTTCCGGTTCGTTGACCGCCAGCCACGCGACATACGCCGCGGCAAGCGCATCCAGCTCGGAGGCGGAATAGAGCAGTTCGTTCGGGAAGACGCCGCCCAGCATGTGGTGGCGCGTGATCTCTTCGAAAAAATCCATCGGGTCGGTGATACGCAGACCCTGGTCATATAAGACCAGCCCGCGCTGGACGCGTCCTTCAAGCGTGCGGTGCGGAAGAGGCGATTTGCCGATCAGCGCGCGGAAGCAATCCTGTGCGCTCATTTCGAGAAATCGTTTTGGAGCGGCTTTTGCGGCGTAGGGTTTGAGCCCCGTTTGCGCGATCTTCTTTTTGAACCCAGAGTAGATACCCCGCTGAAGTTTTGTAGATGGGAGGTTCACGGCAAGAGACAGCCTGCTGTATTGTTTCAAGTGTGCGATGATGTGGGCAATCTCATATTTTTCGAGCAGAACGACATTCAACGCATCGTCCAGCGTCGCAAAAGTGACCGGCTGACGCCCGGAGGAAAAATCCATGCCTGCAAAGATGAATTCGTCGGTCATCGTAAGAATTCCTTTCCGCGAGGGTACAATATCAGTGTAGCCGAAAAAGGAATGTAATGCAACCAGTGCAACGCCGCATCATTTATTCACTCATTCTCCTGCTCGGTCTGGCATGGATCTTCGCCAGCGCCGACCGCTCAGGGACATCCACCGCCGGGCGGGTCCCCGCACCTCAACAGGGATTTCTCGCGCCCGATTTCGAGTTAAAAACCCTGACGGGAGAAACCGTCAAACTCTCCGATCTGCGCGGGCAGGCGGTGCTGGTCAACTTGTGGGCAACGTGGTGTCCGCCCTGTCGCGCCGAAATGCCCGCCATTGAAAGAATCTACGACGACTACAAGGATGATGGTTTCGTTGTGCTCGCCGTCAACATGACCCAGCAGGACACCGCATCGAATATTGCGCCGTTCATTGAAGAATACGGGCTTACCTTTCCGATCCTTCTTGACGAGACTGGCACAACAGCCAAAGCCTACCAGATGAACAGCCTGCCATCCTCCTTTTTCATTGACCGCAAAGGCATCATCCGCGAAGTGGTTATCGGCGGACCGATGGCAGAGGCATTACTCCGCACAAGGGTGGAGAAAATCCTGAAATAATTAATGGGATACGGACTCCACGGAACGAACGGAAAACCTCGTAAAACACGGAAAGAAAATCGTGGTGTTCGTGAAACCCGTGTCCAAGAATTTGAGACATGATTAATTTATTCCGCACACTCTTCTCCCCGCCCCGTCATCTCATCCTGCTCATCGCCGCGATGTGGCTTGGTCTCACGCTCGCCGAAAAACGATCCGAGCGCCACGGTATTTCCAAGGAAGCGCTCAACAACATCGTTTACTACAGCCTCCTCGGCTACATCATCGGCGGGCGCGTATTGTTCGCACTGGCGAATCTTTCGGCGTTCGTGCAAAGTCCGCTCAGCCTGTTCTCGATCAACATTGACCTGTTCGATCCGCCGGGGGCGCTGGTGGTCGCGTTACTGGTCGGGTTTATTTATGGATACCGGCAGAAACTTCCGCTTTGGGGAACGCTCGACGCGCTCACACCTTTCTTTGCCACACTCGCGGTTGGACTGCCTCTTTCCCACCTCGCCGCCGGGACAGCGTTCGGACAGCCAACGGATGTTCCCTGGGGCATGGATTTGTGGAAGGGATAGTACGCTGGTGTTCGGCGGATTCCGCCTGGCTCAGATTGCGGCTTGGGTGGCGCTGGCAGTTGTATTCTGGGTGAGCGAGTTGCCCAGAAAAGCGCACGGCACAGAGATATAAGTGTGGAGAATCTGCTATCGTTGCAATGACGAATCAAAACCTGCCACTTACATCAGTACGCCTATACGCAGACTATTACGGGAACCCGAAACATGGATAAAGTGATCATCAAAAACTTACTCGCCCGCGGCATCATCGGAGTCAACGACTGGGAACGTAAGCATGCCCAAAATATTCTCATCAATGTCACGCTTTTCACCGACACACGCCGCGCCGCAGAGACCGACGATATCAACGACTGTGTCAACTACAGCACAATGAGCGCCAAACTGCTTGCCCATGCCGAATCCGCCAAGCGCCTGACAGTGGAGGCACTGGCAAACGACCTGGCAGGAATGTGTCTCGAAGAAACCGGTGTGCAAAAGGTTATCGTCCGTGTGGAGAAACCGGGGGCGGTCAAATTTGCCGAATCGGTCGGGGTGGAGATCGAACGAAGCCGCGACGATCAAATCATGTAATCAAACGCCGCCCGCAGGCTGGCTTCCTTCCGGGCGGTGTGAAATGTCGAAATAACGGGGACAACTTCGGGCTTAGATCTGAAGCGGCTTTGCTCCGCGTGAAATGTTATCCAGAAATTCCTGTCTCGTCGCCAGGTTCGAACGGAAAGCGCCGTGCATCGCGGAAGTCGTCATGCGCGCATCGTGCTTCTTCACGCCGCGCATCATCGAACA
>JBFYRY010000313.1:0-4200 GCA_041302025.1 Chloroflexota bacterium
TCTTTTAAGAAGTGGAAACCCAGCCAGTGGACGTTCCGTCTCGATGATGTGCATCCTCTGGCTGTGTACGCTGTGTCGCTGGTCACTTCGGAATCCGCTTTGCGGGAATACCTGACCAAATGGCGGACTGTGAGACCCGTCACCACCGGCGACGACTTGAAGGCACGCGGACTCGAACCGGGTCCAAAATTCAAGGAGATTCTTACCCGTCTCCGCGCGGCGTGGCTGGATGGGGAGGTGGGGACGGAAGAGGAAGAGAAGAAATTGGTGGATGAACTAGGCAGGTGATTGACCATCATCTTGTTTGTCGCTTGGTGGAAGAGGAATTCAGGATGGTGGAAGGAGCATAGCATACGAAAAATTTTTGAGAATCGGAGTCCGCTTTTCTGGGTTATCACCAGCAGTGTATTGGTGGGCTTGTTTGGCATAATGGATTACCTGACAGGTAATGAATATAGTTTCTCGCTGTTCTACCTGGTCCCGATCTCCCTGGCCGCCTGGTATGCGAACCGGTCCATGGGAATATTCGCGTCCATTCTTGGCGCGGTGATGTGGATGATCGCCGACATTTTCGCAGGAGGAGATTACAGACATCCCATTATTTATTTCTGGAACACCATGATCCGCTTTGGTTTTTTTATCATTGTTACACACCTGATGGCGGAATTACACAAAGCCCAGCGCGCGGTGGAAAACCTGGCTCGCATAGATTACGTTACCGGCGCGATCAATTCGCGTTACTTTCACGAACTGCTGGAGGTCGAACTTCTTCGTTCCAGCAGGTATAAACATCCTTTTACGCTGGTATATTTGGACCTGGATAACTTCAAACAGGTGAACGATAGGTTCGGACACCATCAAGGCGATAATTTGATCAAATTCTTCGTCGATGAGTTGAAGCATCAATTGCGAAAGGTGGATGTGATTGCGCGGTTGGGCGGCGACGAATTCGTAATCCTGTTCCCGGAAGCCGGTGCGCAGGTTGCTGAGACCATTGTGTCCAAGGTGCATGACCATTTGGCAGAGCAACTGCGCCAAAAATACCCCTTCGTAACCTTCAGCGCTGGCGCAGTAACTTTTCTCGCTGCGCCAAACTCAACCACCGAAGCCATAAAGATCGCCGATGAATTGATGTACACAGTCAAGAACAGCACAAAGAACGGCGTCCACTATTCTTTATATACAGGCTGATAATTTGTCATTATGAACATCCAACCCTACCTCATCTTCGCCAAAGGACTTGCCCATCGCGCCGGGAAGATCACGCTTGGTTATTACAACAAGGGCATACAGCACAAACTCAAGTCCGATCAATCCCCTGTCACTGCGGCGGATAAAGCCGCAGAGGAATTCATCCGCGGCGAGATCGAAAAGAAATATCCGACTCACGCCATCGTGGGAGAGGAATACGGCGAATCCCCCTCTCCCCGTGGGAGAGGGGATAGGGGTGAGGTCGGCAATCCCTTCCGCTGGATCATCGATCCCATTGACGGGACCAAATCCTTCATCAAAGGCGTTCCGTTCTACTCGGTGCTGATCGGTCTGGAGATCGAAGGCGTCTCGCGCGTGGGCGCGGTCTGCTTCCCCGCGCTGGACGAAGTCCTTTATGCGGCAGATGGACTCGGCGCGTGGGTCAACGGCAAACGTGTGCATGTCTCGGATGTCAAAGAGATGAAGAAGGCGGTCTTCTGTTATACCAGTTGGTCCGGTTTCCGCACGCACAAGCGGCTGGATGTCTTCGAGAACCTGCACCGCGATTGTTTCTTCGGGCGCGGCTGGGGCGATGCCTACGGCTATGCCCTCGTGGCGACCGGTCGCGCCGAGATCATGCTGGACCCCAAGGTTGAACTTTGGGATGTGGCTCCGTACCCGCCCATCTTCCGTGAGGCGGGCGGCTTCTTCGGCTCATGGGAGGGCGAAGAGGGTCACACTCACGGGGATGGCTTCGCTGTTAACGCCGCACTCAAGCGCAAGGTCCTGAAAATGACGCGCCGTACTTAATCGTCCCGAAGAAGCGCCCCTTCGACAAATCCCATCGAAAAACCCTTCGGGACGTTGACGCACCCTGCTATAATGGAACGGGACAATGAAACTGCCAGACGCAAAATCCATCCGCCTCAAAGAACCCGACGAACGCCTGCCGTATCGCCTGCGTGAAAATTTCATGTCCGCGCCGGAACTGGCGTTGTATCGCGCGCTGGTCGAACTGGTCGAGCGTCATTACGTCATCTGTCCCAAGGTGGCGCTCAACGACATCTTCTACATCGTGCGCCCCAACGAGAACGTCAACTTTTTCAACAAGATCTTCCGCAAACACATCGACTTTCTGCTGTGCGAACCGTCCACGTTCAAACCGGCGTTTGGCGTTGACCTGGTCAAGCCCATCGCCAAAAGCGAGACGCGCGAAACCGACCAGTTCATGGAGGACCTCTTCCTCAGCGCGGGCATTCCGCTTGTGCACATCCCGACGAGTGAACAGTATCGGATCAATGACCTGGTGGAATTGTTCAAACTCTCACTTGTGAAAGTTAAACAGACGGGATCGCTTCGCGCGTCGTCGGAAACTGATTCCGTTCCGATGTGCCCTGTCTGCGGCCGGATGATGGTCCTGCGCATGCACCGCACCGGTCCCGACAAGGGGAAGAAGTATTACGGTTGCATGGACAGCCCCAAATGCAACGGGGTGGTGAAGATAGATTGAATTCCGTCATTGCGAGGCACGATAGTGCCGAAGCAATCTATTTTACGATTAAGGTGACGGTCACTTGCTTTGCGGAAGTGACCGTCACCTTTACTAATAATGCTTTGCTAACTCCGACGCATACTTCGCGCCGACATTCCCTTTGTTTTCCTCCAGCCACTCTCCCAATCGAGTCCTGCAACGCGGCGGCTCTTTCGAGACCAGCAAACCAGCCATCAAACCATCCACTTCTTCGGGGGTGAGCAACACATCATTGACGAAGAGACTCAAGAACTGTGCCGCCAGCAGTGCCAGCCTCGGCGGGAAGGGGATCAAGGTTCGTTTCGCGCCGATCGTTTTGCCGATCAATTCCACCATTTCCCTGAACGTGAAGATATCCGGTCCGACGGCGTCGATGACGTAACTCTCTTTGCTATAAACACCTTCCACGGCGAGTTGCGCGAGATCGTCCACGTACACCGGCTGGATTCCGTACGAGCCGTCACCGGGCAGTGCAAAGATGGGGAGTCGCCGCAGGAGGAAGGCAATATTGTTGATCAAAATATCTTCACTACCGACCAGCACTGTGGGGCGCAGGATCGCATACGACATGCCTGATTCGGTCACTGCTTTTTCATTCGCCGCCTTGCCCCAATAATAGGGGAGGTGCGAATCCGCAGACGGGTTGGCGATGCTGATATGAACCATGCGTTTGACACCCGCGGCTTTGGCAGCGTTGACCAGTTTGCGCGTGTTCTCCACGGCGCGCGGCTGGGTGTTCCCGCCCTTATCGAAACGCACCCAATACGTGTTGACCAGCACCTCCACGCCTTGCAGGGACTTGGTCATGCCCGCCTCATCGAAGTCCAACGGGAAGGCTTTGACCTGTCCGTTGAACGGGTCCGGGCGGTTGGGGTGCCCCGTCAGCGTGATGACTTCCTCGCCGCGCTCCAACAGTCGTTTCGTGATGTACTTGCCTGAATAACTGAATGCACCGGTAACTGCTATTTTCATTTTATGCTCCTCTGCATGTCATTCTGAGCGGAGCGAAGAATCTCTCCTCCCGCTTGGAGTCGTCTTCCTGGCAAGACCAAGATTCTTCGCCGCTACGCGGCTCAGAATGACATTGCGTGAATTATTTCAACACTCCTAAAATCCTCGTCACATTCGAGATGCCCAAACTCTTCAGACGGATGACCGCCTTCGAAAGACTGTCAATCGCATCGAAGAAACTCTGCAATGCCTGCACGCGTTCGTAGACGAATTTCCACTCGGCGTCATCCACCCAGTTCTCATCCATCTTCGTGAGCGTCTCCTTCACCGAGCGGACGGCACGGTCGAACTCGCTGTTCTGGCGTTCCTGCAAGATCGAACGGATCGCGGCGTAAAAATCAGACTCGGCGGTGTAGTAATCCTTGCGATCACCGAGTTTGGTGGAGCGGTGTACCAGCCCCATGCGGGCGAGTGCGCGGATCTCGGTGCTGATTGCGCCTTTGGTGAGTCCCGTTTCGCTGACGATC
>JBFYRY010000314.1:0-6002 GCA_041302025.1 Chloroflexota bacterium
CAGACCGAACCCGCCCGGTCCGAGCAGGCGCGTGGCAAGGATTCCCTGCAGGACGCTCAGCCCCATACTGATCGTATTACTGCTGAACAAGTGTAGACTGCTGTTCAGGACGCGCTGAAAGAGCGGGTCTTCGCGCAGGGATGATATCTTTTGAAAAAACGACATCGGGAAATCGAGTTACGAGTTATGAAATACGCAGTACGGAATACACTGTCCGTACTGCGTATTTCTCACACTGTCAGGATATCTTTCGCCCAGCCGCGCTCGGCGTTGTACCACTCGACCAGTTTTTCGACCCCGGCTCGCATATCGAACTGCGGCTCCCAACCAAGCAGTTGACCGGCTTTGGTCACATCCGCCCAGTTGGTGAGCATGTCCGCCGGGTTGGCGGGACCGTGCTCGACGAGCGCCTTCTTTCCGACCACATCTTCGATCAGTTTGACCAGGTTGTTGATGGTGATGACCTCATGCCCGCCGAGGTTGATGACTTCGTATCCCACCGGCTTCAAGGCAAGGATGATGCCGCGCGCGATGTCGTCGATGTATGTGAAGCCGCGCGATTGTTCGCCGTCGCCGTTGACGCGCACGGGACGCCCCTCGCTGATCCATTGCACGAAGCGGAAGAGCGCCAGGTCAGGTCTCCCAGCGGGACCGTAGACCGTGAAGAAACGCAGGATGGTCGCGTCGATCCCGTACAGGTGATGATAGGCGTGAGTCATCGCCTCCGCCCCCTTTTTGCTTGCCGCATACGGCTGGAGCGGTTCACTGCTGGAAGCGGATTCCGGCGTCGGGTAGGGCGGATTCGCCCCGTAGATGCTGGAGGTGGACGCCATGATGAATTTTCTCGTCCCGGTCTGGCGGCACAACTCCAGCATGTTCAGTGTGCCGGTCATATTGCTTTCGACGAATATCCAGGGATTATCCACACTGTAGCGCACACCCGCCCGCGCGGCGAGATTGATCACGCCGTCGAATTTCAGGTTCTTGAAAGGGTCAATGACCGACTTCCCGGAAATATCCAATTTGTGGAAGGTGAATCCCGGCAGTGCCTGCAACTTTTTCAAGCGGAATTCCTTCATGCGCGGGTCGTAGGCGTCGTTCATGTTGTCAATCCCCACAACCGTGTGACCATCACTGATGAGCATTTCGGACGTACGCGCGCCGATGAATCCTGCCGCGCCGGTGACCAAATAATTTGCCATGTCTTAAGTTCCATGTACCAAGTTCCAAGTGTCAAGTCATCAGGCGCTAACCTGGAACTTGACACTTGGAACGTGACACCTAAAGCCGGACCACTTTCCCGCTATTTTCCACAACCTTGCGCGTCGCGTTGCGGCTGTCGAACACGAACTTCGCAGATTCAACGATGGCTTTGTAATCATAGGAACTGTGATTGGTGATAATGACCACGGCATCTGCGTCCTTCACAGACTTCATCACATCGGTGACGCTGTCCATGTGCCAGCCATCGTGTTCATGATGGATGTGCGGGATGTACGGATCGTGATATTCGACCTGCGCGCCCTTCTTTTGCAGGAGACCAATCACATCCAGCGCGGGGGATTCGCGCACATCGTCAATATCGGGTTTGTATGCCGCGCCCAGCACAAGGACTTTCGATCCTTTCAGTGCTTTGGCACGGTCATTCAAGGCTTCCATCACGCGGCTGACCACGTAACGCGGCATGTTCGTGTTGATCTCGGACGCCAGTTCGATGAAGCGCGCGTTGTAATTGAACGACTTCATCTTCCACGAGAGATACAGCGGATCGATCGGGATGCAGTGACCGCCCAAGCCGGGGCCCGGTGTGAACTTCATGAAGCCGAACGGTTTGGTGGCGGCGGCATCGATCACTTCCCACACATCCACGCCGAGACGTTCGCACATGATCGCCAGTTCGTTGACGAGTCCGATGTTGATCATGCGGAAGGTGTTCTCGAGCAGTGCACGATCTTGATCGCGCCTTCATACCAGGCGGTCGCTACTTCACTACAGGCGGGGGTGATGCCGCCCATGACCTTGGGCGTGTTGATGGTGGTGAAGTCCTCACGACCGGGGTCCACGCGTTCGGGCGAGAAGGCAAGGAACCAGTCTTCGCCGATGGTGAGACCGTTCTCTTTTCCAAGCATCGGCAGGAGCAGTTCACGCGTCGTGCCGGGATAGGTGGTGGACTCAAGCACGACCACCATGCCCTTGTGCATGTACTTCGCAAGTTCCTCCGTGGCAGAGATGATGAACGACATATCCGGGTCGCCGGTCTGACGCAGAGGCGTCGGCACGCAGATACTGACCGCGTCCATGTCCTTCAACACAGCGAAATCGGTGGTGGCGGTGAGATGTCCCGACTTGACGAGTTTCTCGATGGCTGACGTCTTCACGTCCGGGATGTAGGAAACGCCCTTGTTAAGGGAACCAACCTTTCGGGAGTCCGGATCGACGCCCGTCACGCGGAATCCCGCCTCGCCGAAGACCACCGCCAGGGGCAGTCCCACATATCCCAGCCCCAGGATCGCAATATCCGCTTTCTTTTCTTTCAACTTCTTGATGAGAGTTTCTTTCGTAGACATTCTTTTCCTTTTCCTCGCATCGCACATCCTGCGCGAGGCGTTCAATATTGATTTTTTCCAGCGTCATCAGGATGGCATCTTCATTATTGTCCTTGTAGTACGCCTTCCTGCGGCCTGTATTTTCATAACCGAATTTGCGGTACATTTCGCGCGCGGCAATATTGCTTTCGCGCACCTCCAGAAACGAACTGACCGCACCCTCGCCCATCATAAAACGGAGCGAATATGCCAGCAGTTCCCTCGCGATGCCCCGCCTGCGAAATTCAGGATGCACGGCGATGGTGGCGACATGCGCTTCATCCACCAACAGCCAGTTCACGACCATGCCGACGATACGCCCATCCGCCTCCGCCACCCAACAGCGCGAAGCTTGGTTCTCCGTCAACTCGAAGCGGAATGAGCGTTCGGGCCACGGCAGGCTGAACGACATCTGGTCCAATGCGACAACGGCGGGGATATCCTCCACCGTCATTTTGCGAATCTCAACGTTCATGATTTGATCGGTTCGGCAGTGTGCAGGTAGATCGGCGCGAGCGAGGCTTCATCGTCCGTATCGCCAGCCTGCCAGCGTTTCCACGCCAATTCCGCCAGCACCGCGGGACGCCTCAACGATTGCGAAGGCGGCGCAAGATGAATGTCCTTGTTCGCTTCCAATTTCTGACGGTCTTCGGAGGTGAACTCGCCGCACACGATGGATGGACTCGTGACTTCATCCTTCAACGTCTCGACGGTCACGACTCTTGCCTCACCCTGAGCCTGCCACCCGTTCTTCGAGCCTTTGTCCACACTGCCGCTCCGCGGCGTGCTACGCTTGTACCAGCCGAGGGCGAATCTGCCGCGCCCCGCTTGGATCGCCACCGCCAGCGGAAGTTTGGATGCCGCCTGGGCATTTGCCAAAATATCGAATGTGGGAATCCCAACAACAGGGATATGCCGCGAGATCGCCAGCCCCTTGACCAGCGCCAGCCCCACGCGCAGGCTGGTGAACGAACCCGGTCCCAGCGCCACGCCCAACGCCTGGACGTTTTCCATCGTCACGCCGCAACGTGTGAGCAGTTCAGCGATGGCGGGAGCCAGTTCCACGGTGTGGCGTTGACTGCTCCGCCAGGCATACTCGCCGATGACCTGCGCCCCATCATACAACGCCAGCCCGACCTGCACGGTGGAGGTATCGACTGCCAGTAGCATCAATCGCCTCCGAAGGCATGACGGATCACATCGAGCAATTCATCGTAGCGCTTTCCGTGAGCCATGAATTTCATTTCACGTTCTTCATCGTCCACGTGGTCGAATTTCACCCACAGGTTTTCAGCAGGGACGAGTCCATCGATTCGTTCGGGCCACTCGACGAGCAGGGCGCCGTCAGCCAGCATCGAGTCCAGGTCCAATTCCTCCGCCTCAGGCGTGGAGTCGAGCCGGTAGGCGTCCATGTGAAAGAGTTGACCTCCATCGTCGCGGCGATATACATTGACGATGATGAACGTCGGGCTGGAAACGGAATCCACCGAGCCCCAACCCTGCGCAACTCCCTGCACGAAAGTGGTCTTGCCCGCGCCGAGATCGCCTTGCAGGCAGATGACATCGCCCGCCTGCAACGCTCCGCCCAGACGAACGCCGATGCGGCGCGTCTGCTCGGGACTGCGGCTGAAAAAATCTGTAGTGTGCGTGTCCAAAATGGGCATCGCAAGGATTATACCGTGAGCAGGCTAAAGGCGAAGCCCTCGACAGAGCGTATAATGGTCGCATGGCAAAAGTGCGGTTGGATGTGTTGCTCGTGGAACGCGGATTGGCGGAATCACGCGCCAAAGCGCAAGCCATCATCATGGCGGGACAGGTGCGCGTGGCGGGTCAGACGGCGCTCAAGCCTGCCACCGCTGTTCAAGCCGATTCGGTTCTGACAGTGGATACCGGTCCGCGTTTCGTTTCACGTGGCGGCGAAAAACTGGAGGGCGCGCTTACAGCCTTTACCATCGACGTGACCGGACGGGTCTGCGTTGATGTCGGCGCGTCCACGGGTGGATTCACCGATTGCCTGCTCCAACATGGCGCGGCAAAGGTCTATGCCATTGACGTAGGCAAAGGCATCCTGCATTGGAAACTGCGCAACGATAAACGCGTGGTCGTCATGGAAGAGACCAATGCCCGTTTTGTAGAGTCCCTGCCCGAGCAGGTATCACTTGTCACAGTGGATGCTTCTTTTATTTCATTGAAAGTCCTGCTTCCGACGGTCAAAAAATGGATCGATGAGAATACCGTGCTCATTTGCTTGATCAAACCCCAATTCGAAGCCGGGAAAAAGGATGTCTCGCGCGGCGATGGCGTCATCCGCGACCCGGAGATCCATAAACAGGTGCTGGCCGACGTGCTGACCTTCGCGCAAAATGAAGGCTTTGGTATTCGCGGATTGATCAAGAGTCCGCTATTGGGGCCGAAGGGGAATGCCGAGTTTTTAGTGTGGCTGGCGAAACAAGACACCAGCGCTGATATCCCTGCGCTGGTGGAGGAAGTTCTCTCAAAATAAGGTCATTCAAAATATTCTGGAATTTAACCGTCATTGCGAGTGGCGCTCACGTTAAGCGGAATGTAGTGGAGACGAAGCGAAGCGCCAGGAAGCAATCTTCCGGTAAATTCTGGGATTGCTTTGGGCAAAAGTGCATTGCTCTCGCAATGACAAAACCAATCGTACTATTCAGGCTGGTAGGGGGAAACGTGCTGGCGACCTTCCGATAGGATCTGGTCAATCGTCATATTCGCGTGTTCCATGTCGGCGGGGTGATAATGGACATGCACGCGCAAAACACTCGGAAATGAATCATAGACCGCCTTTTCCACACTGGTTGCGATGCCGTCACCCTGCTCCACTGTCAGCTTTCCGTCAATGCCGATGGTCAGATTCACAACAATGTGCGGACCGAAGCGGTGCGCCTGCAATTCCTCCAACTGCTTCACGCCCTTCAACTCAGAAAGCACATCCCGGATCTGTGAAGCGAGTTTCCTGCTCGGCACGGCATCCATCAGTTGAACGGACGATTCGCGCAGGATGTAAATACCGGTCCGCAGGATGAGCAATGCCACAAGTGCGCCTGCCAGAGGATCCACCCAGGGCAGTTCACGCTGACCGAGGAAGATGCCCACTGAAGCCGCGGATGCCGATAGAATATCATTGCGATGGTCGTACGCCAGCGCCTCTACGATGGGATTGCGGGTTTCCCTGCCAAGTTTGCGGACGTAGAAGAACAGATAGATCTTGAGTGCAACTGTACCCAGCGCCACCCACAATGCAAAGGGATGTGCACCCAGTGAAGTTAATTCACCATCCAGCAGATCCCAAATCTTATCTACCGAATCCCAAAAGACCTTGACTGCCGTCGCCGCCACGAATGCACCCACCACAAGAGATGCAATGCTTTCCAATTGACGATGCCCATAGGGATG
>JBFYRY010000315.1:0-4741 GCA_041302025.1 Chloroflexota bacterium
AGCCGAGGAGTCGAAGGAATTTGAAGATGTGGCGGGTAATATGCCGTTAATCCGCATGTTGGCGCCGACATCATCCCCCGAGCGCATGGAAATGATCGCCCGCAACGCAAAAGGATTTATCTATCTCGTCTCGGTGACAGGTATCACGGGGGAACGCAAGTCCCTGGCGGAGGGACTTGGTGAATTGATCGCTCAGGTACGCGAGCATGCTTCGCAATCCGCGCCCGTGTGCGTGGGATTTGGAATTGGCACGCCCGAACAAGCAAGGGAAGTTGGTGTGATGGCGGATGGGGTTATTGTGGGAACTGCTTGCGTGAGGACGATTGGAGGGAGTGAAAATCCGGTGGAAGCGGCGAGGGAGTTTGCGAAAGGTTTTAGTGAGGCATTGCAGTGAAGACAGTAGGATGTTACATTAATTCCTGTAAAACCGCTTTTACCTCTTGTTGATCACTCAAACTTAAGCCTAGTTCGAGAGCCTTTTCAAAATCGACTTTAGCTTGAACTTTGTCGTTTCTATTGAGATACAACACTCCGCGATTCTTGTAAGCGATTGAATTTCTAGGATTCAACTCGATAACCTTACTGTAATCAGCAATCGCACCGGCAGAATCTCCCAATACGTTATAACAATTTCCACGGTTGATGTATGCGCCAAAGGATTGAGGATTAAGTTCAATGCATCTGCTGAAATCTTGGATGGCATGATCATAGTCACCAGTATTGATATAGGCAGTCGCACGATTCCAATAAACATCGCTATACTGCGAATCTATTTCTATTGCTTTAGAAAAGTCTGAAAATGCTTTTTTGAAATCTCCTTTTGCAGCATAGGATGATCCGCGATTTGTGTAAGCACTGGCAGAAGATGGAGAGAGTCTTATAGCTTGATTGAAATCGGCGATGGCACGATCTTGATTTCCCAATTTGGCATACTCACATCCACGGTTATTGTAGGTTTCAGCATCAGGCAGGGGTGAGTCATCTGAACCAAAGATTTTCTTCAAAAAGCCCATAATGTGCTCCTAAGGTGAGTGGATTTTAAAGATTATACGCCTTTAACATTTCAACATCCCTTCACCGTTTTGATTCGTCAAACCCGATTGAGGCTGTGTCGTTTTCTCCGCAATCTCAATGGTTTGACCAGGCTCAAAATTGCCTGTGAACCTTCTATAGGCTTCTTCTCGGTCTGCGCCGCCTTCATCGGTCAATAACAATTGTTCTGCGTACGCAGCCAAATCCTCGATCACTCGTTCGTAACGATAATACGCCATCACCCTAAAATCAATGTCCGTTTTTCCATAACCTTCATAAAAAATTGATTCGTCCCGTTTGCTTTTCCAGATGTCATCGATCCCGCCGCCGATGAACATTAGGTCACGTTCTTTAGGGGCAAGCAGGGGAGCATCCCAATCCACGATATAAAAGTTCTCTGTGGGGACGGGCAGCTGCCCGTCCGTACGGATTAGGATGTTACCCCCATGAATATCAGTATGACACAAAACCAATTCGTGAGATTGGGATTGAAGCTCTGACGCCAGTTCTTCTGTCTGTTTTATAGGACGATTGATTTCACTTCGCTTGGATCTGATGAACTCTGCCAGTTTGGCTGCATTCAGGTCACTGAAAGTGCTATTCTCAACTTGCCTTTGAAACTCTTTCACCCGTTCGCGCCAGTACGGAGAAAATGTCTCTTGCGGAATGACACTTTTGAGCTCTGGTGGGACCTGCGCGGTGTGAATCCCTTTGAGCGCCGCACCAAGAGTTCGCTTGTGGGAATCGGATAGCTCCATCTCAAATCCGTTTTTGCCTTCGATGAAGGGATATAGGATCATCTTGTACTCGCCGAAGTCCGCCCAGCCTTGATTGGACTTGGTCTCGAACGGAGCAATGATCTCTTTGATCCCCTGTGACTTGAGGAACAACGGAACGGTCACGCTGATCTCGTCAAAGCCTTTTCGCAATTTTAGAAAGTAGGCAGATCCATCGTCCGCGACGACGCGATAGACGGCAGTGCCCATGTCCGCGCCGAGGGGGAGGAAAGTCAATGTGGCGACGTGCAGATTGTATTCTTCCTGCAAACGGGAAAGGATGAGTTCATCAGCGATGTCAGGTTTTGTGAGCATCTAAATACCTCGGTGGTCGAGTAGGGCGAAGCCCGTATCGAGACCATCGCTAACCAAAGCAATTTTTGTTATAGGAATATTCCTGATGCCTGTTGGTTTCGATACGGCGGACGAACGCCGCCTACTCAACCAACGACGAATGATTGAAAGCCTTGATCGCCAGCCCTGCGACCACACTACTGAACGAACTGGACTCCTTCACCTTCTTTGCTCCAAAGATCCTCGCCAGCATCCTCGTGAACAGCGGAATATTCGATGAGCCGCCCGTCTTAACTACCGCATCTATCTCCTCCACATCCAGCCCTGATTTGGCAATCGTATCGAGCAGGACTTTTTCCACATCCACCAGATAGTGCTGAATATCGGATTCGAATTGACTGCGCGTATAGAGTTCCCACAATGCGATGTTTTTATCTTCCAAGCTGATGATCGTTGCGCCATTACTGGATAAAGCGATCTTCCCCGCTTCCACGCGGTTGTAGAACGTGAACGCCAGGTCGTTGTAGATCAATCCTTCCAATGCCTTCAAACGGACGGGCGCGACCTTTGCCTGGATGGCTTTATCCAAAATGTTTTTGTTGATGGGTGTACCCAATTCAGGGAGCGCCATCCAATCGGGGATGGCGTGGATCATGTCCATGATCTCGGGATGATGTTTAACTTTGCCATACCCAAAATGCGGTAGCATGCGCTTCTCGATGATCGTGCGGTCGAAGTCGGAGCCTGCGATGTCCACGCCGCCGCTGGCATACACCTTGCGATTCTTTGCGTCACCGAGTCGCATCACGGCGATATCGAGAGTCCCACCGCCGAAGTCGAAGATGACGACGTTCTGCGGTTTCGTCATGGACTGCTCGTAAAACAACGCCGCGGCGATGGGCTCGAATTCAAAATCCACTTCTTTGAAGCCAGCCTCGTGTGCGGCTTGCCGAAGGGTCTCTTGTGCTTTGTGATCCTGTTCGGGATGCTCGGAAAATTTGACAGGACGACCGAGCGTCACCGCATCGATCGATTCGCCCAACACATCTTCCGCGCGTCGCTTCAACAGACTCAAATACGTCTGCGCCAGATCGCCAACGCTGTAAAACCGTTCAAAGATCTGCGTGCCCTGATAATTATCCTTGCGCAAGGCGGTTTTGAGATATTGCAACAAACGCCCCGGCTTCAACTCATCCACGTACACAAAAATGTCGCGCATGTAAAACATGTCCGCGCCGCGATATTCGATCTCGCCCGCCCACTGCTTCACAAACCGTCGCTGTCGGTTCACGTTATCGCGGTAATAATTCTCCACCGCCTCCTGCCCGAGATACGTGCGGTAATCCTTCGTGATGTACAACACGGTCTTGATGACCTCAGGCAAAACATTTTTCGGGTCCACAGGCAGCAATCGGACTCGCTGGCCATCAAAGACCGCGACTCCCGAATTGGATGTGCCGAAGTCAATTCCGACTTTGCGACTCATCCTTCAGCCTTTCTCAAACTGTCAGCTGGGATTCTGCCAATGGACAGGATCAGCCCTCCGGCTTCGATCGAACCGGCACCGGTCATTAATTCCGCTTCGAGGAGATTGAGTCTCCCCGTGGCATCCAGCACCACGACTCTGTCTCCATCCTGGACCGCTGCCGCGCCCATAAATCGGGTTCCCTGCTCGAGCCGTGATGGCGGAATGAGAGCCAGTCCCTTCGCCGTGGATGATTTGGACGTGTCGATGCTTTTGCTTTCGCGTTGAATGACCTTGCCTGTTTGTGTCACGCACAGGAACTGCGACTCGGGCTGGGCAATGAACGACGCGATGACATAATCGGTGGCGGGGAGACGGATACGCTCCTCGATGGCATAAGAGAGATCGTCCACGTCGAGGGCGATGACCTTGCCTTCGTAGGTGACGAACATCGCGGTGTCTTGTTTGTGACAGAGCATGAGGTCGAACGGCTGGTCAGATTTTTGCAGTGCACCTTTGCCGATGTAGTGATTGCCGAGAATGGACTGTGCCATGGATGTCATGTTCTTCTTTGCGCATCCGCGGCGGCTGATCTGCAAAAAGAAATCGGAGAGGGGCAAGCAACAGCACATCCTCATTCGATGGCACAGCAAGGATGCGCGGCGGTTCATGGTCGGTGACCATTTCGCCCGTGATGTGACCGAGTTCTGTCGCGGCTGAGTTGCCCCCGCTGACTGCGCGGGGGTTCAGTTCAAGGCGGAAGATGCGTCCCTGTGCGTTGTAGATCAACAAACTGAGCGTTGATGCGTCCACGGATGGCGCGGCTGGAATTTCCACGAGGGCGCCTTCATCCACGCCGAAGCGCCGTTTGAGCAGTTCCAGTTGATATTCAAGATGGGCGATGCGCTTCTGATACTCCTCGACGCGCGTGCCGTTCTCCAGCGCGATGTTCTCTGCCAGCAATTCCTCGTTACGCTCGGTCAGTTCGCGCAAACGGTTGGCGACCAGCTTCACGATCGCCACCGCCGATGAGGGTCGCTCTTCGGCTTCTTTCATCCATTCGTCGATTTTTTTGTTGAAAGCCATTTTTGGGATTCCTCGAACTATTAATTATATACCGAGAACCGTCACGAAAGTGTGTTTTGCCTACCAAATTTTCGGCGGGCTAAAGTCC
>JBFYRY010000316.1:0-4825 GCA_041302025.1 Chloroflexota bacterium
GCCCGACGGCTGGCTGGCGTATCCCTGCCGGCCGATGGAGAAGGCGGGCGGCGAGCAGGGCGGGCGACCGGTGAACCTGCTGGAGGTCCAAACGTGGGATGAAGCGTGGAAGGTCGCGACAAAGACCTATGGCGATGTGCCCACTTCCTGCGTATCCTGTTTTCAGCAATGCTATGCGGAACCGTCGCTGATGCAGGCGCGACCGTTGGAACATCTGGGGGAACGTCTGCGAGGGAACGATGTGAGTGTGTATGCACCGGGATAGAATATCGCTAACCACGGAGACACGGAGACACAGAGATTTTATAAATACACTCCGTGACTCACATCGTCCCGTAGCTCTTTCGGGAGTATCTCCGTGGTTCAAGGGTTTGAAATGACCCGTCCTGATGTCGTTATCATTGGCGGCGGGATCGCGGGTCTCAGCGCGGCATTGCATCTTGCCGAGCGCGGACTTCAGCCGCTGGTCCTAGAAGCCGATTCGAAATTCATCGGCGGCAGGCTGGCGGGCGGGGAAACGGTCACGGTCGGCGGATATTCATTTCGACTGGAACATGGCGTACATGGTATTTGGTCGCAGTATCGAAATCTCCAGGCAATGCTGGCGCGCCATAATTTGCGCCCGGTTTTTGTCCCGGCACAGGAGGAGAACTGGGTCTATAAAAACGGCTCCTTCGTGGGGTTGACCGCGGTCGGCTCGGCGATCCGTTTTTCACTCTTCCCGGCACCGCTGCATTATTTGCAACTCTTCCTGCGCGGCGGCTTTTTGTGGATGCTCGACGTCCGCGACTGGGCATCGTTGTTCAGCGTGTGGGGCGGACTCATCATGGCGGTGGGCATCGACCCGTTTGCGGAGAACCAGCCGATGGAGGGGATGATGCTGGGGGATATGACCCGCAAATGGTCGCCTGCGCTCAAGTCTTTTTTTCTCGGACTGGCACGCAACGGACTTTCATCACATCCTGATTCCGTTTCCATTTCGGGATTCATCGCCTTTTTGCGTTTCTACACCCTGCTGCGCCGCGATGCATGGATGTTCTCGTACCTGCCCGATGACGGCGGGACGAGCGTGTGCGAGCCGCTGTCAGCAAAGGTGACGCAGCTCGGAGGTGAGGTCAGGCTGGGGTGTCGTGTGAAGCGGGTTGTCAGGGAGGGGGAGGAGTGGCGGGTGACGTGGGAAACTGCCGAGGGCGAAGAGTCCGCTTTGGCGGGAGAGGTCATCCTGGCGACCGATCCGAATAATGCGAAGAAAATTCTGGGCGCAAGTTTTGACGGAGTGGATGAATTATTTTTTCCGCTGGCGCTCTCAAATGCGGTCATCCGTTTGTGGTTCGATGCGAAGCCGCACAAGACCGCCGAGGCGGGTATTTTCACCGGCGAGTTCACGGTGCATAATTATTTCTGGCTGGACAGGTTGTATAACCCGTTCCGGCGCTGGGCACGCGAGACGAACGGCAGCGCGCTGGAGGTGCATGTCTACGGTCCGCCGGAGACGCTGACTGAGCCGGATGCGGTGCTGTTGGCGCGCGCGATCAAAGATGTGGAGCAGGCGTTCCCCGAATTGAAGGGACACCGCATCAGCCAGCATTTGCAGAGGAACCCTGAAACGCACACCCTGCCCGCGGTGGGACCGAAGGAAAAGTATCTGGGCATTGAAACGCCGTGGGAGAATTTGTTCTGCGCGGGCGATTGGGTGCGGCACCCGGCGCCATCGTTCTTTTTGGAGCGCGCCTGTATGACCGGCATCGAAGCCGCGAATGCGGTGCTGGCCGGGCGTGGATTGGAACGGTTCCCGCTGGTGCCCTACCTGCCCGCCGAGCCGTTCGTGGCGTGGATCGAGAAGTTGATGAAAAAAGGCAGGGGAAAAAGGAAGCGGCGATTTGCTAACCGGTGACAGCCGCATGGGCACTCACCCAATCAAACGATTTATGTGCTAGACACTCAAGTTCATTAATGCAAAAAGCGCCAAGATTTGTTTGCGCTCTTTGCATTTTTAGCGGTAAATTTTTACGCCTGACCCTGTTCCCAGTCCTTATACTTGTGCAGGTCCTGCTCGACCAAAATGAGACACGCGCCCAGAACAGCGACATCGTCCAGTTGACCAATGACCGGCAGCACATCAGGCAGCAGGTCGAAGGGATTGAGCACATAGATCAGCGTGAAGACGACCGAGGTTATCACTCCGTAGGGGACCTGACGATAGCTCTTGTTCCAGTAATCCTTGACGATGGCGATCAGTAGTTTGCCATCCTCGATAAACCGCGCCAGCGGACCTTTGGCGTTGAATTTCTTCTGGATCTCTTCCGACTTGTTGATCACTTTTTCAACGTCTTTTTCAGTGACCTTTTGCGCCCCGTCCTTCACGAACTCTTCATCTGGTTTGTTCAACATCGTGTCTTGCTCCTTTTCACTCCACGGACAATACGAGAGTGATGTGATTTCATCGTATCAAGAAAGGAGCCTGACCCATACCGCCCATTTGTCTATTGACCAAATCCTCCTGTGCGCGTTGTAGCAATACATCCATCACTTGTTTTGCTTATCCACCTTTATTTGTGAAATTTCACGTTTGTCGTACAATCAAATATATAGATGCTCTGTAGATATTGGCAAGATACCTGTAGAGAGATGGTTGAGGCATTCTAGTGTAGAGACAGAACATGGAAAAGAACAAACGGTCTTTCATGCTCAATCAGATTGTTTGGGGAATTGTATTTGTAGCTCCGGGTATATTTCTAATTTATCGAGGCGTTGTTGGAACGAATTTCCTAATAATATTGGGTGGCATCATTTTGTTATTAATTGGCGCAGCATTTATTCGAGTTGCTGTGGATGTAATGAAAGGCGCAGAACTGCTTTTGGATGATGAATTAGATGCAAAATACACCGAAATCCGTTCCTATGTTAGTGAAACCTTGCTTTCGATTGGGTTTGAAGAAGAGAATTCAGATTTTTATACCACCTACACGCGAGGCGAAATCTTTGTTCAACTATCCAACGATAAGCGTGATCAAGAATTTTCCCTTCTTATCGCGAATAAATCAAAGCCTATATCCATGATAGATAAGAAAAAGAAAATAACTTTTGATGTGCCAGATTTTGAGATTTCTGTCATATTCCCTTTTAGCAATATCGAAGGATTCAAAAGCGCAGTATATGAAAAATTACCTGACTGGCTAAGAGAGCAAAACATCAAGTGACCACATAAACGCTGATATTCTTATTCATCATACATCCATCTCTTCATCTTCCCTCACCGCCTCTCCACGTTCCATCTTTTTCTTCAAATACTCGGGCCACGCGGACGTGTCCTCCGCCTGCAAGAACAGCGGACCCGGTCCGCTGTGGGTGAGAATGTCGCTCGTGTGACAGTTAAGCACCGCTTTCGCCGCGTTGATACCCGATTGGGTTACGCCTGCCACGCCATGACTCATCGTGCTCGCGCCGCACAGGTACAAGCCCTTGAACTCGGTGCGCGTCGAGAATCCCAACGGTCCCACCTGCAACGGGCTTTTCGCGATGCCGTATAAATTTCCGCGCGTGGCGTTGAGATAATGTTCGTTCGTCAGCGGCGTGCCAAGGCTGTAATACACGATGTGCTTGCTCAACCCAGGGATGCGCTTCTCCAGTCCGCGCACCATGCGCCACGCCAGGTCTTCCTTCATCGCGTCGTAGTCTGTGGGGCGCGAACCATATTTTGTGTGCGCCCACTTCTCGAACGCGTCATAGCCCACGAACGCGAACGACTCGCAGGTGTGATGTCCGCCATGCATCTTCGATGGGTCCTTCAACGTCGTCACGGTCAGGAACTGCATCGGCGGAGTCTCTTCATGCAGTAATGCGTCGGTCAACCCATCTGAATACAGTTTGTCCAGATCGGCGTGGTCGTAATACCAGAAGTTGCCCGAGTCGAGTCCTGCGCCGCGAAGGTCCATGTCAGTGGCGAAGAACAGGCTGATGCACGAAGTGGAATATTTAACGGAATCAACTTTCCGCTTGAGTCGAGTCGAGAGTTTGTCCCGTCCGATCATTTGACCGAACGTCACCTCAGGGTCAGCATTGGATATTACAACGCCCGCGCGGATCTCTTCCCCCGAATCCAACTCAACGCCCAGAACTTTTTTGTCCTCGATGAGAATCCGCTTCACTCTGGACTTCAACCTGATCTCACCGGCAACGTGAACGCGCCACCGAGCGGATAGTAGGCGCCCTCGAGGTAATGATGTGTGATGCCCGCGTGCATGAACGCCGAGACCTGCGAAGGCGGCAGTCCGTTATCGCCCTCCTGACCCGCCAGCACGCCGCGTAGAATGGGATCGCTGATGTGCGCGTTGATCAGGTCCGCGCCCGTGGCACGAATCCACTTGAGGACATTGCCCGCGCCCTTCGCCGCCTGCAACGGATTGCTCAACTTGCCGATGTTCCTCAGCCCCTCCGTCATGGCGGTCAGGTCGGCGAAATACGAATCAATGCCCTTCGCCTCCTGCGGGAAATGACTCTTCAAGCGTTCGATTAAATTCTCTTTGCCCTTGGGAAAATCAACTCGTTTGTCGCCGATGAAGATGTGGTCATAGCCATTGGGGTTGAGTTCGCAAAACGTGAGATCGCCTGAAACGCCAAGCCCATCATAGATGCGGCGCAGGCCTCCGCCTTCTCTCAGACTCCCGATGTAATGCACGCCTGGGCTGAAACGATAGCCGTTCAGCGTGAACGAATGAGTCCACCCACCGGGACGGTCGTGCTGTTCGAGCACGAGAACTTTCTTCCCCGCTTGTGCGAGCGCGACCGCGGCGGTTAGTCCGCCCGCGCCTGAACCGATCACGAT
>JBFYRY010000083.1:0-15957 GCA_041302025.1 Chloroflexota bacterium
CTGAGTCTCATCGTGGATCATCATGAACACCGCGGCGAATACCAACAGGCACTGCCCTTCGCCCGAAAACAGGTGGAACTTGAACCATGGCTCGAAGAAGCACATCAGCAATTGATACGGCTGCTCGCACGGGATGGTCAACGAAGCGCGGCACTCGCACAATATGAAACCTGCCGCCGGTTACTTGCCAGTGAATTGGATGTTGAACCGGCAGAAAAAACTATCCAGCTCTATGAATCCATCCGTGACGGAACACTGGAAAAAACCCCGGCACTGCTCAAACGGGATCCCCCTGCGCCGGGCGATGCTCCATTCAAAGGATTGCACCATTTTGATGAAAAGGATGCAGGCCTGTTCTTCGGACGTGAAGCGCTGGTCTCTCATCTGGTACAGCAGATCCAGGCAAGAGAAAAACCAAAAAATACGCGGTTTCTCGCAGTCATTGGCGCGTCAGGCAGCGGTAAATCGTCATTGGTGCGGGCGGGCTTGATCCCGGCTCTGAGGCGCAGCAACAGGGCATTGCGTGCGCACGTTATCACGCCGACCGAACATCCACTTGAAGCACTGTCCGCATACAGGAAAATCGATGATGTGTCCAAAGGAAATATCCTCTTGTTCGCGGATCAATTCGAGGAACTGTTCACACTCTGCCAGAATGAAGGGGAACGAAAATCCTTTATCGACGAACTGCTGGGCATCGCCCACGGGTCGATTGTGGTCATCGCTCTGAGAGCGGATTTCTATGCAGCCTGTGCACCCTATGAGGAACTGCGTAAAACACTGAGTCAGAACCAGGAATACATTGGTCCGATGAACGCAGCTGAATTGCGAAGGGCGATTGAAGAACCGGCCCGCGTCAGCGGGTGGCTGCTCGAACCGGGACTGACCGATCTGCTCCTCCGCGATATTGGCGCGGACGGCGAGCACGCTCCTGAACCCGGTGCGCTCCCTCTGCTCTCACACGCTTTATTGGAAACATGGCGTCGACGAAGTGGGCGCTTGCTTACTCTCGCAGGCTATGCAGAATCAGGCAGGATTCATAAAGCGATCACAAAGACCGCTGAATCTGTTTTCGCGCAACTTACTCCCGATGAACAATCCATTGCACGCAATATCTTCCTGCGGCTGACAGGGTTGGGAGAAGGGGCTCAGGAGACCCGCCGCCGCGTCTCGTTGACCGAATTGCTCCCATCACCCGCACCCGCTTCACCCCTTAACAAGACAACTGAAGCTGTTTTAAAAATGCTGTCAGATGCACGGCTGGTCATTACAACGGAAATAACTGCAGAGATCGCGCACGAAGCGGTGATCCGTGAATGGAACAGACTTCATGAATGGTTGGCGGAAAATCGGGAGGGAATCCGCCTCCATCGCCATATAACCGAGTCTGCAAAGGAATGGGAACATCAGGGGTGCGACAAGGAACTGGCATATCGAGGCGGACGGCTAATCCAGGCACTGGAATGGGCAGGCTCGCATTCAGGAGATATGAATTCACTCGAGCGGGACTTTTTGGAATCGTCGAAAGCACTTGCAGAAAAAGAATCTGCCGAACGCAAGGCACAGCAAAAGCATGAATTGGAAGCCGCCCAAAAACTGGCCGAGTCCGAAAGACAACGCGCCGAAGGACAAATGCGTACAGCGCGTCAATTGCGACAGCGCGCGGTTTATCTCGCTGGCATTTTATTGCTTGCACTTATCATGGCAGTGACGGCCTTCGTACAACGCGATAACGCAAACAAACAGGCACATCTTGCCACCGCGCGCGAACTGGCACTTGCTTCGATCAACAATCTAAACTCTGACGCAGAGTTTAGCATCCTGCTGGCATTACAGGCGATTAAGGAATCGAACACGGCAAATGTTCCGGTTCCTTATGAAGTGCAGGATGCGCTTCACCGTGCGATCCAGAGTTCAAGAATTCACTACACGGTGGGGAATCATGCCGAAGATGTTTTAGCCGTTGCTTTCAGCCCTGATGGAAAATTACTTGCAAGCGCTGGAAGCGATGGGATTGTGGTTTTACGGGAGGCGAAGACTGGCAAAGAGTTAATGACTTTGCATGGTCATACTGAAGCCATTGAGGATGCCGCCTTCAGCCACGATGGGAAATACCTTGCAACGGTCAGCGACGATAAAACAGCAAAGATATGGGATGTGTCAACGAGACAAGAAGTACATACACTCATCGGTCATACTGACATTGTTTGGAATGTTTCGTTCAGCGATGATGGAAAACTTCTCGCAACCGCCGGTTTCGAGAGCATGAAAGTGTGGGATACAAGCACCGGACAATTGAAATTGACTTTGGATGGACAAAGCGCCCCTGCTGTTTTCAGTCCTGTTGGGAAACAACTCGCATCATCAAGCAGTGATGGAACAACAAAAATATGGGATGTAGAGACCGGGAAAGAATTATTATCCCTGCCTTATTATGCCAACGCTCTCGCCTTCAGCCCGGACGGAAAACTTCTCGCAACAGCAATGTCTGAGTTAAAAGTTTGGGATTTGGAGACGGGCACGGAGCTGTTCACCTCAACTGGCTTCGCGGCAATCATCGGGGGAATTGGCTTCAGTCCCGATGGAAACCAACTTGCCACTGGCAGTCAGGACGGGACTGTGACCGTTTGGGACGCACAAACAGGAAGACGATTGTTTGGTCTGGCTGGTCATGCAGGTGCGATCAATGACGTCTCATTCAGCCCGAAGTGTGATAACCCGGATTCACCTTTCGAGTGGTGTGAGACGTGGCTTGCCAGCGCGAGTCGCGATGGAACGGCAAAATTGTGGGATGTTTCGCCGGGAGGCAGTCGCGAATTGATAACTTTGCCGGGTTTTTCAGGTAGTTTTCTGGAGAACACCCGCTTATTCACAAATAGTCTGGATCTATTTAATACTCCAAATGAGATTAAAGTCCGAACATGGAATATTTCGCCTGAGGGAAATAGCACGCTGATTTCCAGCTTTTTTACTGGTCATGTGGCACCCATCATTTTGGGCGGCACAAGCCCGAACGGCCTGTATCAGGTCACAATGCATCGCGACAATACTGTTAAAGCCTGGGATACACAGACCGGAAAAGAAATGGGGAGTTTCGTTGCAAATCAAATCCTGGGGATTGCTGGCATTGCGATCAGCCCAACCGGAACCCATGTGGCAATGATTGACAATAATGGTACAGTAATCATACGAGATATTGCATCGGGTCAAGAAATTTTGAAATCAACCGGATATGTCAATGAAATCATTGGCGTTTCTTTCAGCCCGGATGGGACTCGAGTTGCAATAGGCAGTCATGATGGGACGGTAAAAATACTGGAAATAGGGACAGGGTTGGAGTTATTTACTTTAACCGGCCACAAACTTCCGGTTTATGTGATTTCGTTCAGCCCAGACGGAAAGCGAATCGCGACAGGCGGCATGGACCAGACTGTCATAATTTGGGATGCTGAAACTGAAAAAAACTTGTTTACCCTCACCGGACATACCGCATCCATACTCGCCATAACATTTAACCCGGACGGTTCGCTTCTTGCTACGGGTAGTCACGATGCAACGACGAGAATCTGGGATACAGCCAATGGAGATGAATTGCTCACGCTCACCGGTCACGATGGCTACGTAGATACCGTCTCTTTCAGCCCGAACGGAAAATTATTGACCACAGGAAGCTTTCAGGACGGAACGATGAGAGTCTATATGTTGGATATTGTAGAATTGACAGCACTGGCTCGATCACGCCTGACGCGTTCGTTCACAATCGAGGAATGTCAGAAGTATTTACATCAGGAAACATGCCCATAAAAACGACCCTGAAGATTTTTAAGTCTTCAGGGTCTCATACTGTTGAATTTTATTAACTCTCTTCCGCCTTTCCGAACAGTCCCTGTTTATCGAACCACGGCTTGAGGATCAGGTATGCGCCGAGGATGATGAGCAGGAGAGCGCCACCAAGGTCGAACTTGAAGAGCATTTGGGCGAGTCCGCCGACCAGGGCGAGGATGCCGAGGAAGGTGGTGAAACCACTCATGCGCAAACCGTTGAAGTAGCGCGCCGCGTTCAGCCCAAGCAGGATCAGGCCGATGCCAACGTCCCAGAGTCCGTCAGGAAGATTGAGGTCTTTCAACAGGAACTGTCCACCGAGCATGATGAGGAAAAGTCCCCAGAACATGGTTTCGAGACGTTTGTTGAGAGCGGCCTTTTCAGGGTCTTTTACAGGTGCGGGTTTGGAAATTTGTTCTGACATATTCGATTCTCCTTTTTGAATGGATATTGCTAACAGGATGATGCCGACAACGGCAAAGATGACAGGGCCAAGCCAGGGCATGTTTTGACCGCCGACCATGAACATCAGGCTTTCAGGAGGCAGGGTCAGGTTGGCATAGGTCAATCCCACTGCGATGACAAAGCTGACGATGCCCAGGATGAGGTAGATATTTATCTTTTTCATTTTATTTTATCCTTGTTTACCGATGTTATGCACCGTCCCGAAGGCATTGCCTTGAGCCTGTCGAAGAGTTTGGATCACGAACCGGCTTGATTTCCAAAACCTTCGGGACTCTCTGCGTAAGGTGAGTTATTCATTCAAACTTGAATCTCAGCGCGCCGATGAGGAAGAACAGTATTGCCATGCCAAGCAGGATTCCCGACTGGGTCAGGACGCCTTCGATGCCCATGCCGCGCGCAATGACGTTTTGGATTCCTTCCACTGCCCAGTAGTGGGGCGTGACCAATTTCAATCCTTCGATCTGAACCTGAGGGGTCATACAGCCGCTCACCACTCCCAATACCAGCGCAATGACCATTGCGCCGATGCTCGCCTGCGAGCCGTTTCGCACCACTGCCGCAATCAGGATGCCCAACCCGCCAACTGTCAGCCCGATGCACAGGATGATGAGTCCCAGCGCCAGAGGTTCGCTGCCCAGCTCCATGCCAAATATCATATTGCAGACCGCCAGGACAAACGCAAGCTGGATAATGGACACCAGAACAAACGGCAGGGCTTTGCCAAGTAAGATGGCCACGCGGCTTACCGGCGAGGTGATCAGGCGGCGCAGTGTGCCCGTTTCGCGCTCGCTGATAACCACTTCCGCCAGGTGCGAGATCAGGACAAAGACAAACATCAATGCCAGCCCGGGCGCGAGCGAACTCATAATGCTGATCTCTGCCCTGGTATCTTTCTTCGTCAAGGGCTCACTTTGCACCTTGATGAGCGGATTGTCAATTGCCTCATTGACCGATTTTGCCAGCACCGCTTTGATACCCGCGTTAATGAACAACTGGAAGTCGCCTTGATTGACGCCCTCGACATTCTTGCCCTTGAATAGTCCCTGCATGGCGCGATCGATCTCAGCGTAGACGATGGACTTGATCAATGCCGATTGCACCAGCCCGGTGACCAATCCGCCTTCCTTGGCGCGCGCTGGATCGACGATGACCAGGATACTGCCACCGTCGCTTGTCTTGACCGCCTCACTGAAATTCTCAGGGATGACCACCGCCGCCATGCGGTCGCCTTTGGCAACCCGCGCATCGGCTTCTGCCTGTGTGGCAAGCATCTCGAATTCCAGGTTCTCGGATTTCGCCAGCAGTTCGATAATCTCCGCGCCGCGTTCCCCCTTGTCGGCATTTACTGCAAAGACGGTCACCACCGGCAATCCTGTTTTGCCAAAAGCCGAACCCAGGATGCCAACAAACGCCAGCGGAACCAGGAAAACAACCAGCCAGTTGCCGGGCACCTGCATCCACAAGCGCAATTCCTTATGAGCTATCGCAAAAATTTGTCGTAACATGACTGCCTCCCGATCAATCTGTCAGGTCGAACCGCCAGATGGCGATCCCCAGGAAAACCACTGCAAACAGCAGCAGGATGCCCGCTTCGGGCAGAATACCCGCCACCCCTGCATTGCGCATGAGCAGATCCTGGTAGCCTGTCATCGCATAACGTTGCGGCATCAGGTAACTTAATGGGTACAGGTAGGCTGGCAGCATATCCAACGACATGAAACAGCCGCCTAGAATTGCGCCAATGAATAGGGGTGCAAACGTGAGGGATTGTGGCAGTTTGGTGGATGCGAAAAGCAGTCCCAGCGTGGTGGCGCTGGCGCTCAACGCCAGGGAGAGCAACAGGAACGCCGGCAGATTGAATTGGAAATTCATTCCGCGCGAGGCCCCAATTGACAATCCCAGCCCAAACAGGATGCATGCCTGCAAGAAGATCGTCAACATGCCGTAAATTAGTTTTCCGCCCAGGAAGTCTGCCTTGCCCATGGGGGTCGAGAGCAGCCGCCGGATCAAGCCGCTTTGTTTCTCGTCGCGCACACTCGCGTTGATGAAAATCACGATGACAAAAGCGAACATGACCGCGTTACCTGGCACTATGGTTTCCAACAGTCCCGGGTCTTTCTTTTCCTTGTAATTGGATGGCGAAACCTCATCCACATGGATGGCTGTCTTATTGTTCTTTGCCGCTGGCTGGCTGGTGATATTGGCCACCTCGGCGCGTACTTCGGGTGAACCGATGGAACTCAGATCGGTGAAATCACCCTTGGCGCTTTCGAGTTGCTTGGTCAGCGCCACTTTGATTGCCAATCCCTGGCAGACTTTCTCGATCTGGGTCAACTTGATGGCGTCGCTGCCGGGATCGTACAGCAGGGTTACAGGAGTTTGTTCCCCGGTGTCGAAGGCCGCGGTCAGCCCCTCGGGAATGATCAAGATCGCCGGTCGGGATTGGTCCGCCAATCGGGCGCGTCCGACCGCTTCGTCACATGCCGCGCTTGGTTGGGCGCAGCGTGCATCCGCCTGCAGGTTGTATTGCGTCAGAATATCGCCGGAGATATTTTGCTCGATTTTCAGGTTCCCATCCAATTCCTTGATTAGATCCAGCGAAACCTGACCGGTATCGTAATTTGCCACCATCAGCGGTGTGGCATCCAACGTTTCGCCGCCACTGCTCTGGTAATTCAACAGCGCAGGTCCCATCAGCGCCATGGGCAGGACAAGCAGCACCGTGAATGCAAACGGATCCTTGACCATGATCCGCAAGTCATTCAAAAGCATGGAAATTGTTCTCATGGCCGTCTCCTACTGTCGCAGCGACTTGCCGGTCAGGTGCAGGAAGACCGTTTCAAGGTTTGGCTCAAGTGTCTCGAGCGAAAGGATCTGGGCGTTTTTCTGGTTGAACAGGCCAATCAACTGCACCAACGCCTCGTTGGCATGCTGACGGGCTTCCACTTTGAGCACCGACCTGACAGTCTGCCCTTCGGCAGTTTCTGCTGACGGAAGGAAAACTGCGGATCGCACCGCGCTCAAGCCTGCCACCGCTTGACGGAGTTCTTCATCCTCCCGGGCCATGCCTATATGGATGATCCCGCCCCCGAGCATCCCGATCAGATTTTTCGGCGTGTCCAGCGCAATGATCTGGCCTCGGTCAATAATGGCGACACGAGTACACAGGCGCTCGGCTTCCTCCATGTAGTGAGTGGTATACAGGATCGCCATGCCCTGTTCCTTGTTGAGCCGCTCCACGCTCTCGAAGATGTGATTACGGCTCTGCGGATCGACTCCGACGGTCGGCTCATCGAGGAAGAGCAGTTTGGGGTTATGGACCAGGCCCGCCGCCATGTTGATGCGGCGCTTCATCCCACCGGAATACTTTTTGATGGCATCCTTGGCGCGTTCCTGCATGGCGACGTATGCGATAACCGTCTCCACGCGCTCTTTCAAATCCTTCCCTTTCAACCCGTACATCTCGCCGAAAAAGCGCAAGTTATCGATCGCGTTCAAGGTGGGATATAAGGCAATATCCTGCGGCACTACGCCGATCAACTTTTTGACCTCCGAGGCATCCTTGACCACATCGTGCCCAAAGATACGCATCTCTCCACCGCTGGGCGGATACAGACATGTGAGCATTGAGATGGTGGTACTTTTGCCCGCGCCGTTCGGACCGAGCAGACCGAACACCTCCCCCTCCTGCATGGTGAAACTGACATCTTTGACCGCCACGAAATCGCCAAACTTTTTGACGAGTCCGCTGGCTTCGAGAATTGTGTTTGACATGTTTCTCTCCTTTGTGAAACTTGAAAATGGATAACGTACTTTCTAACCTGCACACCACCGTCCCGAAGGTTCGACTAACCCAACAAGGTTTGTAGCGAATCCCTTCGGGATGTCTTCTATTTCAATGCGCGTTTCGCGGCTTTCCGCGCCCGAATTCTGACCACAATCATGAAGGTGAAGAAGAAAGCGAACCCAGCCAGTGCGACCCAACCCAGCACATCGCCAATGGATGAATAGATCGTGGCGCCAGAGCCCATCGACACATCCGCAACCATCACCAGTGGACTGCCTTCGAAATCTGTATCGACTGCGATCTGACGTCCATTCCCATCAACGATGGCGGATAAGTGGGATGTATCAGTCGCAATGAACGCAGAGTGGTTCTCGATTGCGCGGAATGTGAGATAGGTCAATTTTTGCTCAGCGTCACCGCCGTAGAGGTCGAAGCCATCGGCAATCAATTGCGCTCCATTTGCCGCCAGTCTGCGGGATACATCTGTGAAGTTGGTGTCCTGGCAGATCATCGCTGCCATGTTTCCAAAAGGCGTATCAAACACCGGGTACACTCCCGCGCCCAGTGAAAGCGGCTCATAGGGAGGCACAGGATGGTTCTTGGAATAAATCGTCGAGAATTCACCCGAAGGCGAGAGTAGTACCATCTGATTACGGAAAGTCAGGTTTACCTCGTCAACGACACCATAGCCGATAAAGATATACGTGTCCGTTTCGCGCGCAATCGCTTTGAATTCCTCCGTATATTGCTCTTGCGGATCGAAGCCGAACATCAATTCGGATGTGACCAACACCTGTGCGCCTTGCGCGGCGGCTTCACGTGCCTGACTGGCAAACTTTTCAAAGCGGACTTGTGACATAGTCTCTTTGTCTACAACTCCCGCGAGAGGGAAACCCGCCCGCAACGATGCCACGCGGACAGTTGCCGCGTCCTTCGTTGTGCTGATCAACATGACCAGACTCAGCCCGATCCATGCAATAAGAGCCACGCCTGCGCCAATCAACCAGCGTTTCGACAGGCGCTCATCCACACGCACATTTGCGGAGGGATATTTACGGTCATACCATGCCAGCAATCCCAATCCCAGCGCATAGTTGACCAGCAGGATCATAAGGTCGAAGCCGTAAATACCGAAGATCGCGACAGGTTGTAATATCCACGCCTGTGTTGCCTGGGTATAGCCAACGAACGCGCCGGTCCCGAAACCGGGTACGAACAAGGCGCGGATCATTTCCTGTCCCACAAACAAAAATATTCCGTACAGCACAAACCAGCGGAACCCGGTCAATTCGTGGAATTTACGCTCGATATTTATGAACAAAGTCGCAAAGGCGATCGGCGCCCCAAGGTATGCCATGCTGGGGCCAAAAGCGATTCCCAAATAAGGACCCAGCCAGAACAGTACGAACAATGAAAAAGCCAGCGAAGAGAATACTCGTGGAAAGAGTCTGTACTGTGAAAACAGCGCGGGGATCATAGCCACCCATGCGAGGGGCCATATTCCATACGGCGGGAAAGCCAGCAACATCATCACACCGCTCAACGCGGACAAAAGAACGCCCAATACAAAATGCCACACCCCAGTCCAGACACTCAGGCGGGGTTGGGATTGAATTTGAGAGATCGTGCTCATGGTCTTTTCCTTTCTTTTTCTGTGTCCAGTGTAGCAAAACCACCCCGTCCTGAAATCTATAGGAAGTCACATTGCAGGTCACATTTTGGAATGTGAACTCGTAAAGTGAGGCATGACCTGTCTGAACGCACAAAAACGACCATGAAAGTTGGATTAAGAAAAGACAGCCGTTTCAGTAAGTGGCTGTCTCTCACTTTTTTTCGATTGTGCGACCATCACTCCCCATGCACCTGCTCCACAATCTCCTTGATGGAATCGATCACCACATCCGGCTGATCCAGGTAGATACTATGACCGCTATCCTTTACCATGATCTGCCTCCCCTGGCTCGACAGGTCTGCCAGTTCGCGTTGCATCTCCAGGCCTGCTTCATACAGTGTGGTATATAGAGTGATCACATTTTCAGACCGCATAAACTCTGGAACCTGTTCCATCATCTTCTCCGGGGTAGTGTCTGCGGTCAGGGCGATGAGCGGCAGGTCTCCCAGACTCGCAGATCCATCTGGCTGGCTGAGGATCTCAGCAAAACTGATTTCCTCGTTCAGACTTGCCGCGCAATAGGCTGTGGAGCGATACATTGTGGAAAGGACTTCCCTGCCCGCATCGGTTGACGTCACAGATACGGGAAGCATCCGGTGCCAGAGCCGCGCCATGCGCACAATGCCGAAAGGCGTGAGAGCCTGGCAGGCTTTGTACATCATGACTTTCTGTTTGGCTGAATCCAGGTACTCGGGCGGGAAGCGCAGATTCTGACTTTCGTGCGACGAGTCCACCAGCACCATTCCGACCACTTCGGACTGATACTTCTGCGTGAACTCACGGACAAGAACACCGCCTGCGGAATGTCCCACCATGACATAAGGCCCTGGAACGCCCGCTGTTTGGAGCAATTGATGCAGGATGTCCGCCGTCTGTTCGCTTCCAAGCGGACCTGAGGCTGGGTCGCTCCAGCCAAAGCCTGGTCTGTCATACGAGCAGACGCGCGTGAACTCCGCGACTTTTTCCTGTACCAAATACCAGACGCGTCCCGGCGAACCTGCGCCTGCTTCAAGGATCACAGTGGGGCTTCCCTCGCCGACGCAGTCGAGATGCAGTCGGTACTCCCCCACATCGTAAAGTTGTCCCGGCGGCGGATACTTTTTCAGGTCACTGGCGCTGGCCGCGGACTGGTAGATCGCCCCCACAATCATCACGACCACCAGCAGAGCCAGCAATCCGACCAAGCCGCGCCCCAGACAGCCGAGGCAACCGCGTCGTTTGGTCACAAGGTTATTTTTTGTGTTCATGGCAATTCTCCTCGATCTCTTCACTATTCACCGAAGTCAATTGCAGACCCAGGTCGCGTAATCGGGCGAGGATCCCGTAGAGGGCGGACGAATCCGCTACAAGTCCAGAAAGAACCGTTTCATCATGGTCGGAATGGCTGACGGTAAGACCGCCGAACCATTCCGACCACTGCTCGCCGATCTGTCCCTTGAAGTGGATTTCGATCTTTAGCATTTCACATCTCTTTCGGATGAAGAACCGCGTCAATCCACTACTTTGGACTGGGTCCGCGCCGAACGCAGGGTCAACACTGTTCGTACCACTCCCCACCCTGCTAATGCAACCGCGCTGACGATCATGAGCGTGAACATATCGGGGAACATTACCGATATTCCACCCAAGGGCAACTCCCAAAGCGTGGGAATGCCGAATAGCAAGACCCACAGCAAACCGAGATCAACGATCAGAGGCAGGACAATCACCCACAGCGCCCACAGGATGTTGCGCCTGGCTGGGAGACCGCGCCTCTGGCGGCGGATGAAGCGGAAGACCATCCATGCGACCCACAATATCGAGACACCAACTGGTACCACGACTGAACCAAGTAATTTGGACAAAAATTCAGGCGCTTGATAGGGCAGGGGTTGTTTGTCCATGCTGATCGCCATGACCCCCTGGGATATTTGCTGGACACTTCCCATCATAATTGCGCCATTCACGTTGACCATCAGCACAATGCCAAGTTTTTCTTCGGGGATCATGACCAGTTGCGTGGCAAAATTCCCATTCTGCCCATCGTGATAAATGGCTGGTGTCCCGCCGAACTCGCCGATGTGCCATGCCATGCCATAGAATTCGTCTGGTGTATCAGTTGGCACTGCCGGTTTATGCATCTCGGCGATGCTATTCGGCGATAACACACTCACGCTCTCATAACGCCCATCGTTGAGTTGGGCGATCAGGAAGTGTGCCATATCCTCCGCGCTACAAATCTGGTTGCCGCCTGGCATGTGTCCGCGGTTGAATGGGATGGTTTTCGAAAGGTTAATGCCAAACCATTTCACGTGACCTGTTGCCATGCCATCCTGCATAGCCTCATCCTGTGATGTGAAACTGTGGTGCATCTCCAGTGGATCGAAGATGTACTCCTGCACGTAACTTTCATATGATTGACCGGAGACAGTTTGCACGATCAATCCCAGAATTGTGAAATTCACGTTCGAATATTCATAGGTTGTGCCGGGAGCACGATTTAACGCAACATCCGCCAGCCGCCGCACGCTGTTCTCGATGGCGGAATCGCTGAGATCGCTGGCAAATTCCTCCCTGAGGCCGGTGGCGTGTGAAAGTCCGCTGGTCTGGTTTAGCAATTGACGCACGGTGATTTGCGCCGAAGCCTGCGAGTCAACCACGCGGAACCACGGCAGGTAGGTCTGGACAGGAACATCCAACTCAACCTTCCCCGCCTCCACCAACTGCATGATCGCCAGCGCGGTGATGGATTTGCCCGTCGAACCGATCATGAACGGCGTTTGTGGCGTGACCGCGCGTCCATCGGAATCAGCCTGTCCGTAGCCTTTCACATAAACAACCTGGTCTCCCTGGACGACGGCTAATGCCAGACCGGGGATTTTCAGGGTTTCCATTTGTGCTTCAACGTAAACATCCACCGCAGAGAAATCCGTGTCGCCTTGAAGCGAACGGGCTTGTGATGGGAAGTGGAACGTCAGCGTTAGCAGGCAAACCATCAACAGGGCTGAAAACATCCAACGAATTTTTGTGATTGTGTTCATTTTGGCTTCCTTCTTATCATAAGACTTCCGAAGCGCCAAAGATCGGCAAGACTTCGGAAGTCTGGTCGGTGATTACTTGGATTGAGAGATTTTCTGATAGACGGCAAAGATGATGGACACGATTATTGCCATGGTCATCACGACGCCGAGGATGTTCATGAGCGGGGCGATCATCGCCAGGTTGAAGGTGGCGGTAGAGCAGGCAAACGCCACCCAGAGTCCAGCCATGAACAAGCCTCCCACGATGGATGCCGCGCCAATCCACACCGCCCCTGAGCCTGAGACAAACTTCTGCACCTTCCCTGGAAAAATGACAGGAGGATAGGCGCGAATGAGGATGCCGTGCAGTCCGGATAAAATAACCATCAGGCTTAGGCTGGTCGCGAAGGAAAACCAGGCGATGGGAATCATGGTTGGATTGACACTCTGCCAGGTGAAGGAACCATACAACGCCACAGCGAACACGGCAATGACAATCCCCATTCCTGCCGCGTCCACTCGCTTCATCCACTTGTGCGTGGATTGGGTGGACTCGGATTGTCCCGCCAGGTATTCGGCGAGTTGCGCCTTGAGGTGTTCTCTGGCTTCCTTGTCGGTTGCGAACTTTTGAACGTTGATGGTCATGGGGTTTTCTCCTTTTTTGCAAATGGTTTTGATTGTGACTTCACTATAGCGCCCCATCGGATAGGTTGTCATCTATCCAAAGATAGATTCAGGGATAGAAAAAGCGGCGCTGGTGATTGCGCCGCGGACATAGGATTTGGCTGTCCCAACTGTGATGACCAGCCGGGAGTCGGTCTTGATGGAATTGTCCAGTAGATGTGAGGTGGAAAGTTATCATCGTCTTTTGAGAAATACAACGAAACGATTTGCAAGAATCAAACCGGCGAACAATCCCAGGAATGCGCCAATACAACCCGCCAAGATCATCACATTTACAACTCCAGGCGCATAACTACCATGCCGCCAGAACCAGATATCTCCATTCTCTCCCAATATATAGTGTATCTCGCTGAAGTAATCAGGTCCGCATTCCTGCACCAACAAAGACTGTGAATATTTTATCGGCGGCGAGGGCGTCTCGAAAAAGGCGGGCGCGTTTTTGCATGGGCTTAGAAATAACCATCCCTGATCAACTTCAGTCACAAGTGACCAGCAAGATTCTCCGCCTGGACTCAGGCACTGTTTAATGTCTGCGCTGAAATAAACCCCTTGCTCAGTTTGAACAAATAATTGACTCAAGTCAGCCTCCAGCAAACCCGTCGGAGGGGATGGTGGAGCTGCCAACTTCATCCAATCTACGGCGTTTCCGTGAGCCAGTGAATCAACATAAAATTGGCTGAGGAAAATGCCCAGTACTATCCCCGCAATCGAGCATAGGATATAGATCGCGACAGGATGCATTTTCCTTCGAACGGAGGCAAATTTGACCATTGGCACCATCTTTCCCAATTCGACAATTACTCCTCATCTAAAATCCCTATGAAGGCATATCTCAAACCCAATTACAGCTCATTGAAATACGTTGTTGAGTTAGATTGTTCTATGAGATTACGTACTTGAGCAAATCTTTTAGATTCTGATCCAGTAGATATTCTTTGGGAAACTGATTTTCTAAACTCAAATATGTGAACCCATGCACTGAACTCCAAAGTTTAATGGCAATACCTTTCACATCGCATCCCGCCAATTGTCCTTTGCTCTGGCAAAACGCAATGATCTTTTCGAAAAGCGAAATGCTCTTTCCAGAAATCTCCATGAAAGCAGGGTGATTTCGCTCTTCTTCCAGCGCGCCGGAAAACATTAATTTAAATTTGGCGGGGTTCTCCAGCGCAAATTGCAGGTATGCCCAGGCGATTTCAGGCAGGGTGCCGGGGGGATTTTCTTTGGATTTTTCGAACGTATCCAGCAATATCTGGTGTAACTGCTCGTGCCCGGTGGTTGATATGGCAGCAAGCAACGCCTGTTTATCAGAGAAGTGGTTATAGGGGGCAGTGTGGCTGACGCCGATTCGTTTTGCTACATTGCGCAAACTCAAGCCTTCCAGTCCATGCTCCGAAAGGATTTCCAGCCCGGCAGAGATCAACGCTTCTTTGAGATTCCCATGATGATAAGTTTTTGATTTCATGATTAAAATCATATCACACAATGTTGACAGTGTTAATATTGCGGCGTAGAATATTAACACTGTCAACATTCAGCCTGTGAAGGAGTGATATGCAAATGAAAACTCAAGTCGCCATGACATCGCGCGAACGTGTGCTTAAATCCATCCACCACGAAGAGCCTGACCGCCTGCCCATCGATTTTGGCGGCATGGCTTCAACCGGGATCATGGCAATTGCATACGCGCAGCTCAAAGAGCATTTGGGAATCACGAGCGGGGAAATCCGCGTTTTTGACATGGGACAGCAACTGGCGGAAGTGGAGCCGGAAGTGTTATCCCGCTTTGGGGTGGACGTGATTTCGCTGGCGAATTCGTTGGGCGAAGCGCCTGAATTCTGGAAACCGTGGAAACTTCCCAACGGCGTGGATTGCAAAATTCCAGCGGGCGTTGACCTGCGCCCCGACGAAGAAAACGGTGGCTGGCTGATCTGGGAAAACGGGATGCCCATGCACCGGATGTCCGCCACCAGTTTGTATTTTTCAGAAGCCATTCACCCCCTGGCAGGGTTGACTACGGTGGAAGAACTTCAATTTGTCCCGCGTCCCATCATCAGCGATGAAGAGTTGAAATTCCTTGAGATGCGCGCCAAAGCCCTGTACGAGAATACCGATTTTGCCATCATGGCAAATTTTGGCGGAAACATTTTAGAAACGGGCAACAGCCTGCGCGGCTTTACCCGTTTTATGCTGGATTTGGGTAGAGGCGGGGCATTTGTCGAAAACCTGATCGGTGGGATTGTCGAGACCCAACTTAAAAATCTGTCCCTGTTCCTGGAAGCGGTTGGCAACTACGTGCAAATCGTCCAGTTTGGGGATGACCTGGGGATGCAAGATCGGACGATCATGTCCCGGAGCATGTACCAGAAATACATTTTCCCCGGACACCAACAACTGTTCCAGTATGTTCACAAAAATTCCAACTGCGCGGTATTTCTCCACTCGTGCGGCAGTATCCGCCCCCTGATACCCGACCTGATCGCGGCGGGCGTGGATATTCTCAACCCGGTGCAGACCAGCGCGAAGAA
>JBFYRY010000317.1:0-4140 GCA_041302025.1 Chloroflexota bacterium
GACGACCTTGACGAAGTTGCTCTTTTCCTTGCCCAAAACAGACGTGAAGGGCAGGTCAACGGAGGAACTGTAGGCACTGCCTTTGAAGTCCATGCTGACCAGAGGCTCATCCACGGCTTCGAGGATGCCCTTGAAGCGCGGTTCTTTAGCGGCATCGCGGAAGGACTGGCGCAGTTCTTCCGTGGTGGTTTCTTTGTCGAGTTCAGCGGTGAAATCAACCACAGAAACGGTCGGGGTTGGAACACGCAGGGAATAGCCATCGAACTTGCCCTTGAGATCAGGGATCACAAGCGCAATCGCCTTGGCGGCGCCAGTGGTGGTCGGGATGATATTCAACCCGGACGCGCGGGCGCGGCGCAGATCTGAATGCGGCATATCGAGCACCTTCTGATCGTTGGTGTACGAATGGATGGTGGTCATGAAAGCGCGCTTGATGGTGTACTTGTCATGCACCACTTTCGCGGCGGGCGCGAGACAATTTGTAGTGCAGGAAGCATTCGAAACAACGTGGTGCTTTGCAGGATCGTATTTGTCTTCGTTGACGCCCAACACGACGGTCAGGTCTTCGCCTTCGGCGGGAGCCGAAATGATGACTTTCTTGGCGCCGCCGGCTGTGATGTGGTTCACAGCGCCTTTGACGGTCTTGCCCTTCTTATTGACGCCATCTTCCTTGATGGTGAAGAGACCGGTCGACTCGATGACGATTTCCACGCCCAGATCTTTCCAGGGAATAGCAGCGGGATCGGTTTCCTTGAAAACTTTGACCTTCTTGCCGTCGATCAACAGCGCATCTTCGGAAAATTCGACGGTGCCATTGAAACGACCATAGGTTGAATCGTACTTGAGCAAATGCGCCATGGTCTTCATGTCGCCGATGTCGTTGAACGCAACGACTTCCAGTTCGTTTGGATACATGTCGCGGATTGCCTTGAGCACCTGGCGACCAATGCGTCCAAATCCATTAATACCAACTTTGACTGTCATGTTAAACCTCCGGGTTTAGTTTATTTGTTCGCTGTCGTACATCTTAACAAAAGACCCTGAAAGTTCTTCGCAAATTTTGTTTTCCGATTTGCCATGAAACCTTCAGGGTCTGATTTGGGTTGTGCGTACGGCGGCAAAATTTGTGATGAATTAAACTAGATGATTTTATCACAGAGAATTGCACGGATCGCAAAGACCGCGTAGGCTCAATGGGAGTTGCCGTGATACCCCCCAGATATGGGGGCGGTTTTTCGGAAAACCGCAAAAACCACCGCCATATGTAGCCAGCACCACGGCAAATCCTAGAGAACCACCGCGTAATGACAAAAGTAACTTTATTCCAGTGGACCGGTATATTCATCGAGGATACCGACCAGTGTGTCCGCCAGCTTGACCGGGTCATGGCGCCAGGGCTGTTCCTCCCGCACCAGGTCGGCGAAAACCGTGCGCGAATCGGAGCGGGTCCTGTCGTCGATCTCGACCCAGGTGTCGCCCTCATTCAGTTGTCCCTTGAAATTGTCATTACAAAGAAGCACATCGAACAGCCGGTCACCGACATGCTCCTCCAGCACCTGAACATGGTCATAGGCGGAGAAGGAATCCGTCTCCCCTGCCTGTGTGACGATATTGCAGACATACACCTTGACCGCACGGCTGGCTCGCAACGCGCCCAGCAGGTCATGGACCAGCAGGTTCGGCAGGAGGCTGGTGTATAAACTTCCGGGACCCACAACGATCATGTCCGCGTTCAGGATTGCCTTGATGACCGGCGGATAGGCGGACGCGTCATTCGGCTCGAGCCACACATGCCGGACCTTCCCCGCCATTTTGGGGATGCGGCTCTCTCCCTCCACCCGTATCTGGTTCACGGAATTGGGCATTTGCATGTCTGCGACCAGCCTCACATTATGCAGGGTGGACGGTAGCACGCGTCCGCTCACAGACAACACCTTGCCCGATTCCGACACCGCCCCCTCGAAACTGCCGGTGATATCCGCCAGCGCGGTGATGAATAGATTTCCGAAGGAATGTCCGTCCAGATTGCCCGACCCGCTGAAGCGGTATTGGAAGAGTTGGGTGAGCATCTGCTCATCGTTGGAGAGTGCGGCAAGGCAATTGCGGATATCCCCCGGCGGAAGGATGCCAAAACTCTCCCGCAAACGCCCCGAGGAGCCCCCATCATCCGCCACGGTGACGACCGCAGTCAGGTTGCGCGTGTACAACTTCAAACCGCGCAGGAGCGTTGCCTGTCCGTGCCCGCCGCCGATCGCCACGATGCGCGGACCGCGCTCAAGGCGCCGGAAATTCGTCAACTCATCCACCACGGTACGTCCCGGGCGGACGTAGGGACGCAGGAGAGACCGGTTGAGGCGGTAGATGCCGTATACCACCAACCCGACCCCGATGCCGCCGAAGATCAACGCGCGAATGACACGCGGCAGGAATCGAAGCGATGCCAGGGAAAGCACAGTCAACAGGATGGGATTGGTCGAATCGGTACGGTAGAGTTCGAGCAGGAAAATGGCAAGTCCCACGCCCAGCATGGTGACACCAATCAGGATGAACAAATACCAGCGTTTGACGCCCAGCCCCGGCTTGAACCAGCGCCCCAGTTCCTGGATGCTTTTCGCCATCTGCCCCCGGTCAGAGTTCTTTTGCATACTCATCAAAAGGAGTGTAGCAGGGAGTAAGGGCAAAGTCAAATGGCTTTAAGTGCGAACCGGTGTCGATCCGTGGCAGATGAGGAAATGTCCGAAGGTCAGGCATTCCTTTCCGGAATGCAGGTACGGGGCGTGAAACGGTCGGTTATAATTAAAGCATGAACAAAATCGCAGTGGCGATAGTATCGTCAGCCTGGCTGGCAACGAAGTGGTGGACTGCCGACAGGCCAGGAAACTCCTTTTAAACGGTATCAACCTCCGGCTTGTCCTGAGCGCCGCGTCATGCGGCAGTCGAAGGGACTGGAAAGCCGGGCGGTGTCCGGTTTCGATTTGAGCGGAAATCACCGCTCCACTCGACCATCGGCACCACGAAACGTACCACCCTAATCCCCATCATCCATCAAAGCGAATGTTGTTGCAGGGAACGATCCTGTTCTTTTCGATACCCCATGATGGGACCGCAAGTAAAGGAGTTTACATGAACAAGCTACATTTACCGGGTCCGAAAGCCCAGGCGATGATCGAACGCGACAGGAAGGTGATTTCAGCATCCTATCCGCGCGGGATTGCATTCGTGATGGATCACGGCAAGGGCGTGGAAGCGTGGGACCCAGACGGGAACCGCTTCATCGACATGATGTCTGGCATTGCCGTGCTTTCCACAGGACACGCCCACCCGACGGTGGTGAAGGCGGTGCAGGACGCGGCGGAGAAATTCCTGCACATCTCATCCGACTTTTATCACGATGGCTGGATCCGCTTGAGCGAGAAGCTGGACGACATCGCGCCGTTCGCGGAAAACGCCAAAACCTTCCTGACCAATTCCGGCACAGAGGCGGTCGAGACCGCCATTAAACTCGCCAGGTTCCACACCAAACGGCAAAATTTCATCGGGTTCACCGGCGCGTTCCACGGACGCACGCTGGGCTCGGTGGCATTCACCGCCAGTAAACCGCACTACCACCGCGGCTTCTATCCGCTCATGCCCGGCGTGACGCATGTCCCGTTCCCCGATCCGTACCGCCCGATCTTGGAGCGCAAGCCCGGCGAAGATTACGGCGAGACGGTTGTCCGCTACATCGAAGAGGAAGTGTTCGGGCACAACGTTCCCGGCGATGAGGTGGCGGGTATTCTGGTCGAGCCAATCCAGGGCGAAGGTGGCTATGTAGTTCCCCCGGCGGGATTCTTTCCCGCGCTCCGTAAGTTGTGCGATAAATACGGCATCCTGCTGATCGCAGACGAAGTGCAGAGCGGCATGGGACGCACCGGTAAATGGTGGGCGATCGAACATTTCGGCGTCGAGCCGGATATTGTCACATCGGCAAAAGGGATCGCCTCCGGACTTCCGCTGGGAGCCTGCATCGCGCGCGAAAGTGTGATGATGTGGCCCAAAGGAGCGCACGGCAACACATACGGCGGCAATCCCATTTCCTGCGCGGCTTCACTGGCAACTATTGACCTGATCGAAAAGCAGTATCTTGCGAACGCCGCCGAA
>JBFYRY010000084.1:0-13423 GCA_041302025.1 Chloroflexota bacterium
ATCACATCCGCGTAGCGTTTGGACGGTTCGACGAATTCCAGGTGCATCGGGCGGACGGTAAGTTGGTATTGCTTGATGACGGATTCGGTCGTGCGTCCGCGTTCTTTCAGGTCGCGTTCGAGGCGGCGGATGAAGCGCATGTCCGAGTCGGTATCAACGAAGATCTTCACATCCATCATCTCGCGCAGGGCGGCTTCGGTAAAGATGAGGATGCCCTCCACAAGGATGACGCGCCTCGGCTGGACAGTGAAGGTTTTGGCGGTGCGGCTATGGGTGGAGAAGTCGTAGATCGGGACCTCAACAGCCTTCCCATCGCGGAGAGAAGCGATGTGTTTGATCAGGAGTCCGGTTTCCAGTGAGTTGGGATGGTCGAAGTTCACTTCCGCGCGCTGGGCGGGAGGAAGTCCGCTTAAGTCTTTGTAGTATGAATCATGCTGGAGGAATGCGATGCGGTCGGGTCCCACGCGCTGGAGGATCTCCTGCGCCACGGTGGTCTTGCCTGAGCCTGAGCCGCCTGCGATGCCGATGACCAACGGGTCTGGATGTGTCATGCTCAAATTATACTCTTGAAAAAATCCCCTCTCATTGCGGGGAGGGGATTTGCTTTTTACATTCCTATCATGTAAGCCAGTCCAACCGTGCCAGGACCGGCATTGGCGCCGACAGCCGGACTTAGATCCGTGAATACGGTTTCCACGGGGTTGACGAGCGGCATGATCTTATCGAGAAGATATTTGGCATCATTGCGAGTGTCCGCGTGAAGTGTTGCAATGCGCACAGGTGATTTCCCGGCGCATTTTTCTGCCACGATTTCCACCACACGGTCCAATGCCTTGGTGCGGGTCCGCACGCGCTCGACCGGTTCAATGCGTCCGCCTTCCACGACAAGGACAGGTTTGAGGCTGAGTGCCGTGCCTAGGAAACGTTGCGCGCCGCCGATGCGCCCGCCGCGGTGCAGGAATTCAAGCGTATCCACAGTGAGGTAGACACCCGTGTTTGTCCGTGCTTTCTCTGCCAGCGCTTTGCAATCTGCCATCGATGCGCCTTCCTGTGCGGCGCGAGCGACTGCCAGCACTTGAAAGCCCATTGCCATCGAAGTGGTTTCTGTGTCGAAGAGGTGGACTTTTTCCTTGCCGGTTGACAGTTCTTCCTGCGCAAGGGTTGCCGATTGGACTGTCCCTGAGAGTTTGGCAGAGAGGAACATGCCCAATACATCGTATCCTTGTGCCAGCAGGTTCTCGAACGCTTTGTGCATGTTAACCACGGATACTTGTGATGTTTTCGGCATCACTTTGGCGACTCGCAAGCGCGCATAGAACTGTTCGGGGGTGATCGTTACATCATCCTCGAAGATCTCCTCGCCCCATGTGACCACCTGTGGAACGACCGTGATGGGGAGTTTTTCCCTCAATTCCTTTGGAATATAAGCCGTGCTATCGGTCACAACTGCTACTTTTGACATGCTTCCTCCTTGAAATTTGGCGATTTATCTTGTTTTTTCGATGTTAATAACACCCCTGCGTTCCACGGGGATACGAATTGTTAGGTATAATACCTCAGCACTTTATTTGATTTGAAACCCTCATCGAGGAGCCTGCTTTGGCGTTTAACCCGATTAACTGGTTGCTGGGACTATTTTCCCTTGATATTGCAATTGACCTGGGGACCGCGAATACATTGGTGAATGTACGCGGGAAGGGAATTGTCATTAACGAACCTTCGTGGGTGACGATCGACAAGCGACTGCGCCAGCCGCTGGCTATTGGTTTGGAAGCCAAGGAAATGGTCGGGCGCACGCCGGGGAATGTCGCTGTGGTGCGCCCCTTGCGCGACGGTGTGATCTCCGATTTCGATATTACACAGGTGATGCTTGAATATTTTATCGGGCGTGTCCATGAGCAGAGCGTTGTGCCCCTGCCGCGTCCGCGTGTGGTGGTTGGGATTCCCACCGGCGTGACGGAAGTTGAGAAACGCGCGGTCTACGATGCGGTGATGGGGTCGGGGGCGCGTCAGGCTTTTCTCATCGAGGAGCCGATTGCGGCGGCGCTGGGAGCCGGTCTTCCTGTCGCAGATATTAAAGGAAGCATGGTTGTGGATATCGGCGGCGGCACCACCGAGGTGGCGGTGCTATCCATGAGCGGCGTGGTCGCGTCCCGCTCGTTGCGTGTGGCTGGCGATGAAATGGATCAGGATATCGTCCAGTATCTGCGTAACAAGTACAACCTGCTGATCGGCGAAGGCATCGCCGAGCAGGTGAAGTGGAGAATCGGCTCGGCATACCCGCTCCAGCCCGAAAAGACCATGGAAGTGCGCGGCAGGAACCTGGTAACCGGTTTGCCCGAGAGCATCGAAATTTCTTCGGTTGAAATGCGTGAGGCGTTGGCTGGTTCTGTACAGGTGATCGTGGATACCATTCGCGATGCCTTGGATGAGATCCCGCCTGAGATCGTCTCGGACCTGATGGATATTGGTATTTGTCTCGCGGGCGGCGGTGGGCTTCTTCAAGGACTTGCGGACCGCCTGACGGATGAATTGAAACTGCGCGTGTGGGTTGCAGAAGACCCGCTGACCTGTGTGGCGCGCGGCGCTGGCATGGTGTTCGATGATTTTGATGGACTAAGCCGTTACCTGGTCGGTCTGGAACGCGGAAGTACACGTCACAGTGTTTAATGTTTTTGCCCGTCGCGGCAATGATGGTTGTACCCTAACATGAGGAATCTCTTTTCACGTACGCTTCAAACAACGATCATCTTTTTGGTCGTGGGGGGGATCATAGCGCTTGCCTTTGGAGGCTATTTTAGCGGAGCCTCCAATGTGTTCACCGGATCGTTGATCAATCTGCAAACCTGGTTCTCCTCACGCTTCGTCGCGTTGCAGGATTTTTTGACCGCGCCGCGTGATGTTGCCTCCCTGCGCCAGCGCAACGCCGAACTGGAATCCGAAGTCTCTGAATTGCAGGCGCAGGTCATCCAGTTGCAACAGCAGGTTGGCGAAACGGATATCCTTGCCGCGCTGGTCGATTTTTCACTGGCGCGTTCCGAGAACACCTACAAAGCCGCGGCAGTGATCGGGCGCGACCCCAGCCCGTTCCTGCATTATGTCATCATCAATGCGGGATCGAACGACGGAGTCCTGCGCGGGATGCCCGTTGTCACGGATCAGGGACTCGTTGGGCGTATCGACGCGGTCATCGCGGATGCGGCTCGTGTCCAGCTGGTTACTGATCCCGCTTCGAAGGTCAATGTCCGCCTCCAGAACGCCGAGACGGAGGCATCTCTTATCGGCTCGGTCACCGGCGATGTGACTCTCGAACTTATCCCGCAGGATATCACGATCGAACAGGGCGATCTTGTGCTCACATCCGGTTTGGGAGGCAGTTATCCGCCCGACCTGATCATCGGGCAGGTGGTCAATGTCCGTTCGCGCGATTTCGATCTGTTCCAACAGGCGACTGTCCAACCGGTGGTGGACTTTAATCGGTTGCAGATCGTGCTGGTGATCATCAACTTCAAACCGGTGGATATTGCTCCGCTGGTTCCTGTTCCATAAAATCGAATGCGTAATCTGGTTGCGGCTCCCGTTATCATTTTGGCTGTCATGTTGCAGTCGGCGATCGTCAGCCGGGTCACTTTGCTTTCCGGCATTGCCGACCTGCCGCTGGTCATGCTAGCCGCCTGGGCACTGCAGGAGGAAGTGGATACCTCCTGGCATTGGGCGGTGGCAACCAGCATCCTGGTGGGGTTTGTGTCAGGACTCCATTGGTCGGTGCCGCTTCTGAGTTATCTGGTGGTCGTGGCGTTGGCACAACTCTTTCAAAGACGCGTCTGGCAGGCGCCCCTGCTTGCCATGTTCAGCGTGACATTCCTTGGAACCATCAGCATGAGTCTCTTTTCCCTGGCGGTTTTGCGTTTGACGGGAATCTCCCTGCCGTTGCGTGACGCGTTTGGACTGGTCACATTGCCCGGCATTCTGCTCAACATGTTGCTTGCCATCCCTGCCTATGCGGTGATGCGTGACCTGGCACGTTGGGTGTATCCAGCCCCGGAGGCCGAATGAGTTCACAAACGGTGAGCAGGTATCAGGTCCAGCCCTGGCGCGTGTTTGTCGTCTACGCTGTTATTGTTGCCGTGGTGGGAGTCCTGATCTATCGTCTGATGGATCTGCAGATTGCCCAAAATCAGGATTTTCTTGACAAGGCGGTGGATAATTACACGATCGATATCAGCGATCCTGCGCCGCGCGGCATTATCTATGATCGCAATGGTTATATTCTTGCGAGAAATGTGGCTTCTTATAATGTGGTGATTACCCCGGCAGGATTGCCCGATGACGAAGCGGATATTCAGAATATCTACCGCGAGTTATCTGCATTGATCGATGTGCCTGTCAATGAAGGGGATGTTGAGTACGCTAAATTGTTCGGCATCTGTGTGCCGGGTCCGGGTATCGCACAGATGGTCGAGTTGGGCGACTCGCTTGCACCATATACGCCGGTGCGGATCAAATGTAATATCGGTGAGGAACTGGCGCGCGTGGTCCGTGAGCGGACTGTGGATTGGCCCGGCGTGGATGTGGAGATCGAGCCGATCCGGGATTACCCGACCGGTTCACTGACAGCCACCCTGGTTGGTTTTTTGGGTCCGATTTACGAAACCGTCGCGGATAGTTATGAGTCCCGCGGCTTTGTCACCAATCGCGACAAGATCGGGTATGCCGGAATTGAAACTTCCATGGACGACATCCTGCTTGGCAGGAATGGTTTGCGCGTGGTGCAGGTGGATGTGGCAGGACAGGTGCTCCGTAATCTCGAACCGCCCATCGAGCCGGTCGCCGGGAACAACGTTGTATTGACCATTGACACTCGCCTGCAAAAAGCCGCAGAGGCAGCGCTGGTGGAAGAGATCAACTATTGGAATAATTTTTTGAACACCACGCAAATCTCAAGCGGAGTGGTGATCGCCATGAACCCGAAAACCGGGGAGATCCTGGCGATGGTCTCCTATCCAACGTACGAGAATAACCGCATGGCGCGTTTTATTCCCGGTTATTACTACGAACAGTTAAGCCAGGACTTGCGTCGTCCTCTGGTTAACAATGCGATCTCCGCGGAGTTCCCGCCCGGTTCGGTATTCAAGTTGTCCACAGCAACGGGCGCCTATAACGAAGAGGTGGTTGGTCCGGATGACATTATTAAAACACCCGGAAAACTCACCCTGTGTGAGAAATTCTCGCCAAACGATCCATGTACGGGACTGAACCAGCGCCCGTTCGTTGACTGGATCTATGACAGGAATGGCGTGATCAACGAAGAAGGTTTTGGTGCGCTGGATTTCTTCCACTGTATTGCGTATTCGAGCAATGTTTGTTTTTATAAACTCGGCGGCGGATTCGAGAACGAGATCGAAGAAGGGCTGGGTATTTTCCGGCTCGGCGAATATGCCCGCGCTCTTGGATATGGTGAACAGTCTGGAATTCAATTGCCCGGTGAGGAAAATGGATTGATCCCCTCGCCGCAATGGAAACGCATCAATCAGGGTGAGAACTGGTCCACGGGCGATACCTACATCGCCAGTGTGGGGCAGGGTCTCGTGCTTGGCACACCTCTTCAAGTACTCATGTCGGGCGCTACGGTCGCGAACCGCGGGAAATTGATGCAACCTACCATCGTCCGCGAGATACAGGATGGCGAGGGGCGGGTTATCCCTGTGTGGTTTGACCCGGTCAATTTCAATCTTTATGAGTTGCGGAACGAGGAAAACGATACTGGAAATATTGTGCCGCTGTATGTGAATGTGTCCAACCCTGAAGACACCTTCGAACAACCTCCGGATGGCAGTTACCAGATCTCGCCCTTTGTCCAGAACATGAAATGGGATATCACACAGACGCCGCTGATCGAAGAATACAGTTGTGAAGCGGGATATTGCGATACGACCGGTAAGGTAAAGACCATTGAACCGGAAACGATGGAGGCTGTGCGCACGGGGACGCGCCTGGCGGTCACTGATTCGCGCGGTACTCTTTATAAAATATTCAACACCGATTATCCGTTCACGATCGCCGTGGCTGGCAAGACCGGCACCGCAGAATACTGTGATGATGTGGCGCGCGCAAAAAGACTTTGTAATTTTGGCGCCTGGCCCCGGCACGCCTGGACACTGGCATATGCCCCCTATGACGACCCGGAAATCATTGTCGTGGCGTTTGCCTATAACGGCGGCGAAGGCGGTTCGGTTGCCGCGCCGATCGTGGCGCGGGTCTTGCAAGCTTATTTCGAACTTAAATCCATTGATATCGCGCAGGGCGGGGGCGGCTAAAAAGTCCCATTGGGACTTCATGCTATAATTTGCCAATTCACTGCGATAATTTCGATGAATGAGACGAATTCCCTGATTCAAATCAAAGGCTTGCGCGACGGCTTGCTTGTTTCGCTGGATGATGCTTCATGGGAAGAACAGCACAGTGCCTTGTTGCTTCAAGTGGACATGCAACCGGCTTTTTTCCAGGGAGCGCGGCTGGCGCTGGATGTGGCGAGCCAGGTGTTGCATGTCAACGAATTGGTCGAACTGCGTGACCAACTCTCGGAGCGAGGCATCTCGCTCTGGGCTGTGATCAGCGAATCGCCGACAACCGAGCATACCGCTCAACTGCTTGGACTTGCCACCCGCATCTCGAAGCCGCGTCCGGAAGAGATCCGCCAATTCCCGATGGATAACCCCGGCGACGACACGGCACTGTTCATCAACCGCACCCTTCGTTCCGGGACACGGGTCGAATTCCCCGGTCACGTTGTCGTGCTGGGCGATGTCAATCCTGGTGCCGAGATTGTTGCGGAAGGCAATGTCATCATCTGGGGCAGACTGCGCGGCATGGTCCATGCAGGTTCCAAAGGCAATCGAAAAGCGGTCATCTGCGCTCTCGACCTGTCTCCAACCCAACTGCGCATTGCCGATGAAGTTTCTGCTGTATTGAAGCCGCAGGAGCACCCAAAAGCCGAAATTGCCCATATCAATGGAGATGGAAAGTTACAGGCTGAATTCTGGTCGCCTGGATAAATCGTTTACAGGAAAAAAACATGCCCGCACAAGTTGTCACCATCACATCAGGAAAGGGCGGGGTGGGAAAAACCACCGCCGTCGCGAACCTTGCCGTAGCACTTGCTTCGGGCGGGTCGAAAGTGGTTTGTATCGACGGCGACATCGGTCTCCGCAATCTCGATGTCATCCTGGGGCTGGAAAACCGCATCGTGTATGACATCGTGGATGTGATCGAGGGACGTTGCCGGTTGAAACAGGCGATGATCCGCGATAAAAAAAATCCGGATTTATATCTCATCCCTGCGGCGCAAACGCGCGACAAGAACGCCGTCTCCCCGAGCGATATGAACCGTCTCGTCAAGGACTTGCGCAACGATTGCGATTTTGTGCTTATCGATTCGCCTGCCGGGATCGAACGCGGATTCCGCAACGCCATCGCCGCCGCAGACCGTGTCCTGGTGATCACCAACCCCGAAGTCAGCGCAGTGCGCGACGCGGATAGAGTGATCGGGATCCTCGAAGCGGAAGAGAAAGGTCCAGCCGCGCTCATCATCAATCGTTTGAATCCGATTCTGGTCAAGAACCACAACATGCTCTCTGCAGACGATGTCCTCGACCTGCTTGCGGTCGAATTGATCGGCATCGTGCCCGAGGATGAAAACGTGATCATCGGCTCCAATCGCGGCGCCCCGGTTGCCACCGACCCCAAAAGCAAGGCTGGGCAGGCTTTTCGAAACATTGCCCGCCGTCTCAAAGGTGAGACCGTTCCGTTCCTTGATCTCGACAGCCACGGGAGTCTTTGGGAACGAATCCAGCGCCTGGCAGGGAGGAAGTAATATGAGCTTTTTTCAGAATTTATTCGGGAAGAAAAGCAGTGCGGATAGCGCGAAGGAGCGCCTGCAACTCGTCCTGATCCATGACCGCACGGACCTGACTCCAGCCGAGCTTGATTCCCTTAAAGACGATTTGATCTCGGCGATATCGCGTCACGTCGAGATCGACGCACAAGCCATGCAGATCGGCGTGGAGCATGATGGGCGCTCCCAGCGTCTCATTGCTGATATTCCCATCAAGAACGCCTCACGCAGACGCACCGGCAAGGTTCGCAAATAACGAATGCTCCGTGATATTCCATGGCGGTATTTTGATTTCTGGCTGTTGGGTGCGGTGGTGCTTGCCTCCGCCTTCGGCACGACCATGATCCGTTCCGCGGTGGCGGGGAATGAAGTCTTACTGCCGCTCATCAATCGCCAGATCTATTTTGCCCTCATCGGGTTGGTTGTCATCTTTGTCATAGCCGCCATCGATTACCGCTATTGGATGGCGTTATACCGTCCGATGTATGCGGTTATCATCATATTCCTGGTCACGCTGACAGGTTTCGGTCAGACCGCCTTTGGCGCGCAACGCTGGTTCCAGGTGGGTGTGTTGTTTCTTCAGCCAACCGAGTTCGCAAAGATCGTCGCCATTTTGGTGCTTGCCCGTTATTTCGATCATACAGAGAATCAACCGCGCGATCTGCGATGGCTGGCTGGCGCTGTTCTTTGGGCGGCTGGGATCATCGGCCTGATCCTCCTCCAGCCAAACTTGAGTAATGTCGTCGTACTCTCTGTAATTTTGGGTGCCTTGTTGTGGCTAAACGGTATGCAGGTCAAACACTTGCTTGTCATTGGCGGCATTGGCGTTTTGACTCTGGGAACTGTCTTTGTGCTTGTCTTTGCGGGAATCAAGATCCCGTTTTTACAGGATTATCAACAACAGCGCATCGAGAACTTTGTTTCGCCGAACCAACAGGAGACCTTCGGTGAAACCTATAATGTGGACCAGGCAAAGATCGCCATCGGTTCAGGGGGAGTGTTTGGGAAAGGGTATGGTCACGGTTCACAGACGCAACTGCGCTTCCTCAAGGTGCGCCACACCGATTTTATCTTTTCCGCACTTGCTGAAGAATTCGGCTTGGTGGGCGCATTGGCGGTCATCTTCGTTATCATGCTTGTCATCTGGAGGTGCCTGCGTGCCGCGCAAAAAGCCCGGGACGTGGCGGGGATGTGCATCGCCTACGGTGTTGCCACGTTGATCTTCTTTCAAGGCATGGTCAACATCGGTGTGAATTTGAACATTGTGCCGGTGTCAGGGTTGCCGTTGCCGTTCATCAGTTACGGCGGAAGCGGTCTCACCGCCCTCATGCTCGGTATCGGATTGGTCGAAAGTGTCGCCATGCGATACAGGCAACTTGAGTTCTAAAATCAATTGGGTGTCAGAACGTCCCGAAGGTTTTGTGGAGAAAATTTGGTCGTTTTTACGAACCTTCGGGACGGTTTCAACTGAAATGAAATGCGCCCAAATCAAATGGGAGAAATTTCTTGAATACTAAACCTGCTCGAACACGTCTGGCGCCGTCGCCCACCGGAAGATTTCACCTTGCCAATGCAAGGAACGCACTTTACTCGTACCTGATTGCCCGTAAAACTGGCGGACAATTTATTTTACGGATCGAGGATACCGACCAGAAGCGCTTTGTTCCCGGCGCGGAAGAGGTAATCGTGCGCAGTCTGGACTGGCTCGGGATTTCACCGGACGAGAGCCCCTTCCATGGCGGGCAATATGGACCCTATCGGCAGACGGAAAGACGCGAGATTTATCAACATTATGCCAGGCAGATCGTCGAGACGGGATATGCTTATCCATGTTTTTGTACCCCTGAGCGCCTGGATAAAATGCGCAAGGAACAGGAAGCGCAAAAAGTGGACCGGGTCCGATATGATGGCTTGTGCAGGCGGCTGGACCCTGATGATGTTGCACGGCGTATCGCGGCGGGCGAGAAGTATACGATCCGTTTCAAAATGCCCCAGGAGGGTTCGACAGTCGCGCACGATCATATCCGCGGCGATATTGTCACCGAGAATAAATATCTCGATGATTATGTCATCGTGAGATCTGACGGTCTGCCCACGTATCATCTTGCCGCCATAGTGGACGATCATGAAATGCAGATTACGCACGTATTACGCAGTGCTGAATGGATCCCAACCTTCCCTCTGCATGTGCAGATCATCCGCGCCTTTGGCTGGGATGAACCGGTCTGGGTGCATCCGTCCATTCTCCTCAAACCGAGCGGCAAAGGCAAAATGAGCAAGCGGGATACTGCCGCCGCGATGGAGGACGGATATTCGATCTTTATAGAAGAACTGGACGGTCTGGGATATATCCCTGAGGGTGTTTTGAACTGGATCGCATTGATGGGCTGGGGGGTGGCGGAAGATGATGTGATGACCCTCGATCAGATGGTGGAGCGCTTCAATGTGGATAATTTGACTCCGTCGCCCGCCGCGACCAACTTCCAGAAACTGGATCATTTCAACGGGACACACATCCGTTTGTTGACGAACGAGGACTTGTCAGCGCGGATCAAGCCTTATTTCACGGGAGCAGGACTGGACGTCCCGAATGAAACGCTGGTCAAGGTCACGCCGTTGATCCGCGAGCGGCTCGTCACGTTGGACGATTGTCTCGCGTTCGCCAGGTTTTTCTTCCAGGAGAAAGTGGAGCCGAATCCTGAAGACCTGATTGCCAAAGGACTCGATGCAAAGCAATCTGCAGGGATCGCGCGCAAGGCGTATGAGATTCTTTCCTCGTTGTCGGATATTTCCCATGCCGTTGCCGAGCCGCCGATGCGGGAGTTTGTAGAAGCGTCCGGTTTTAATGCCGGGCAGGTGTTCGGCATCCTGCGTGTCGCGGTGACGGGGCAAAAGGTCAGCCCGCCGTTGTTCGAGAGTATGGAGATCATCGGTCGAACGACAGTGCTGGAGCGGTTGCAAAACGCGATTGGAGTTTTGGAAAAACTGGGTTAAGATTGCCTGACGCTAAAAACACTTCGCTTGTTTTGATGTGCGAAGTGTTTTTTTGTTTAAAGAACTGATTGGCGCCATATCATAGCTCCGGGTATTCGAGTATTTGCCGTTTTCAATTCTGTTATTGATGACTGCAAATCCCGGTTTTGGCGTCAGTACGTAGTACAATGGATGTGTAAGAGTTTGACAATTTTGTTCGAGCCTATTCACGGGGAAGGGATAGCCTGCAGGAAACGAAATTCTGAAAACTCCAAATTGAGTCCAATACCTTATACGCTCTCTGAGGAGATGTCTATGAACAATCAAAAATCGAAATTTGATCAAAAATGGAAATTGATCCGCGGCCAGTCACTGGAGTGGTTTAGTTTGCTTGCTGAACATGACTTGAAAAAAGTGGACAAGGCGGATGATAAGCTGGATAAATTCGTGACGATGCTCCAGGTCAAATACGGGTATACGCGTCAACAAGCCGCAGATGAGATCAACAGGCGCTGGGCGGCGTTTTACATGGCGAGAAAAGTTGCTGGGTAGAGTTCTGAACACCAAAAGCAAGGCGGTCCCTGGCTGTTGCGGGACCGCTTTTTGTTTAAATCAAAATGACGTACAATAAAACGATGATCCCACCATTCACCGGGAGGTATCCATGGCGAAGAAAGTGAAAGAATCCGTGACTGTGGAGGGAACTGCTCCAGCGGAGGAAACGTTCGAGAAAGCAGTGGCAGTTATCCCTGAGCCTGAGCCGATGCCTGAGCCGATCCGAATCCCGTCTTCGTCCGGTCCAACCTTTGGGCAGAGGGTCGGTCGCTTTTTCAATTTCCTGTTCCGTTTATTGCTGATCCTGCTTGTGTTGGGTGTGATTGGGGCGGGGTTGTATTTCGGTCTGCCGTTGTTGTATCAGCGATACATCCTGCCGGTGCAGGAGAACACAGCCGAGTTACAGCAATTGCGCGCCCAACAGGTTGAAAGCGAACGGGCAATCACCGATCTGCAAACGCGCCTGACTGTCATCGAAACGCAACAGGCACAGCAGGCTGAGTCGCTGGCAGTTCTCGATGGGCGTGTGAGCGATATCGAGACCGGGATTGCCGCGCATACTCAAACGCTGGCGGCGCTGGAAAAAATGCAGGCGGACCTTCAATCGCAGAACGAGAATATCAGTGCCGGGTTGAATCGGCAGGTGGATCTGTTGAAGAGTCTGGAGTTGCTTTCACGCGCCCGCCTGTACATGTACCAGAGCAATTTCGGGCTGGCAAAACAGGATGTGCAATCGGCGCATGACCTGCTCATGACGATTCGCCTGGACGCGCCCGACTCTCTTGCCGACGATCTGGACGCGGTCCTTCTACGCCTCAACTTGACCCTGTCCAATTTGCCGGGATTTCCCGTGGCCGCCTCCGACGATCTCGATATCGCCTGGCAGATCCTTGTGGGCGGGGTGCCCCAATCTCAACCGCCCATGACCGGAACACCCGCGCCTGAACTTCCATCCACTCCGACCCCGCCGGTGACCGCAGAACCGACCGCAACACCGTAAAACAAAAAGGCTTCGGATTTCAACCCGAAGCCTTTTTTGTTGATCCAATTTCCTACATTCTTGAACGAGAATCGATCAGGTTCCTGCTTTCCTCCTGGTTTTGCTGGCGGAAGGAGAGTACCTTTTCGGTGGAATTGATCAAGCCGTAAAGAAGTACGGCGGGCATGATGATGAGAAGCAACTCGGTAAACATTTTATTCTCCAGAATATGCAGGTTGCCCTGCTGGTTTTGCGATACCCCAATGATACCTCAAAATTATATATAATTTATTGCAGTTTTGTTTGCAGGATGAAAATCTGTAAAAGTATGGAAGAAAATCCGCGTTGTTTGTAATATCTGTTTATAAGCAAAACGCCTCGCAGGTTTGATCCTGCGGGGCGTTTTGTGTGTCATTGAGTGTCTGGTTGGTTTAGTAGATAACTCCGCCAGCCTGTGTGGATGTCAACACACCGTTTTCAGCGGAGATCGTGTAAGCCGTCCCGCCGGTTCCGGTCCAGTTGACAAAGTCGAAAGCCCCTGAAGCATCAACGCGGTAAACGGCCAAATTGAGGTAGGTCAGCGGGGTTTTAGGCTGGCATGTTTCAGGAACTCCCGGTGTTTGGATAAAATATGCCGCGCCAAAACCAAGCACGGTGGCGGTCCCGTCTGTATCCACCGCGATGGCGGTCTGCTCGTCGATGCCGATGCCTTTTGCCTCAGTAGCCCAGCCATCCTGAAGGATGCGTGCCAGGAAAGTGACGAGGCGTCCCATGCGGTCGCGCGTGACAAAGTGGCTGTCGGTAATGATTCCCCTCATGTAAGGTAGAACCAAAAAGTCCCGGTCCAGCGCCACCTTGCGGTTGTAGGGATTGGCAAGCGCAGTGGGTGAGTCGATCGTGCCGTTGGCGGCGGAGAACACGAACTCGCCCATGACCGCCAGCCCGGCGCTTGTCCCGCCGATGGGCACGTTTCTGGTCACCAGATCATGGATGGCATCTTCGACGGGAGTGCCCTTCCAGTA
>JBFYRY010000318.1:0-7077 GCA_041302025.1 Chloroflexota bacterium
GCTCGAGAACGGACAGCATGTGGTGCTGTCGTTCGGCGAACACGAAAGCGACCTGGATTACCTGCTGGTCTCGAACCTGTTGACGCGCAAGATCCGCAATGCCTGGGAGCATAAGACCAACGCCTTCCGAACGCACGGAAAAGAGGAACCGCGCCAGTTGATCATCGTGGTGGAGGAGGCGCACAAGTTGTTGAACCGCGAGATGGCGGCGCAGACGACCTTCGCGACCATCGCGCGCGAACTGCGCAAGTATTATGTGACGCTGTTGATCGTGGACCAGCGCCCGTCGCAAATTTATGACGAGGTCATGTCGCAGTTGGGGACGCGCATCTCAGGCTGGCTCGGTGACGAGGACGATATCCATGCCGTGCTCTCGGGTCTGGCGGGACGGGAGGCGTTGCGCGGTATGCTGGCGCGACTGCAACCGAAGGAGGAAGTTCTGTTGTTGGGATGGGGTGTGCCGATGCCGTTGCCTGTGCGGTCGAGACGGTATGACGAGGAGTTCTGGAAGGAGTTGCTCGGAGGCAGGGAGAAGCGCAGCAAGGAGCAGAATTTGAAGGAACTTGGGTTTTAGGATGATGTACAGTGGAAAACATTAAAAAAACGATTTCTGGTTTAGGCGATGTTGAAATTCGTCCTTATTTGACTATAAGAGATATAAGGGACGCTGAAGATCTTATTGATCAATCATCCAAAGAAGATGCGCCAAATATCTTTACGAATTTCATCGTGTCTATTTCCTTGGTTAGTCCCAAACTCACAGTTGAAGATGTAAACAATCTTTCTCCTGATACTCTTATTGAGATTGTTGAAACAATACTGGCAGATTTATTAGAAATTCAGGAAGAGTTCGATGATGCTTCTGATATTACATCCATAAAAGATCGTTTCTTGCGTGCTTATTTGGAAAACGAAAAGAAGCTGTACAAGGAATTTTCAGAATCAATTCAAAAAAATCTGAAACCTTTTAGAGAATTGGCAGAAACAACAGTAAAACAATCTGGTATTTACGAGGCACTTAATCAATTTGGCAATGTTGTAGAGAAGCTTGGCATAGTTAGTACGCAAAACACATTTGCGGATAAATTTCCTGGCATGATTGCGTTTCTAAATGCGATGGTGGAACCAATGCAAAACATAATGAAAGATGTTGTTAAGTTCAATTTACCTGAACCCTTCCTTTCCAACGCACTCATTGCTTCAAACATTAATTCGCCAATCATTCATAGCCCAACATACGAAATATTACCCATATCAATACCCAACACAGAAGAGGGTTTAGCTGAATCTGCAAAAGATGCACATCGTCGCCGATTGGTTGATGCTTACGATATATTAAGTAACCTTGAACTTTCCTTACGTGAGTTTATTGAAGCAAGCCTCAGCGAGATACATCAAGGCAGTTGGTGGAAAAGAGCAGTGCCAGAAGATGTTCGTAAAGATTGTGAACAACGTAAAGCTGAGAAAGAAAAGCCCAAAGGGGCTTCTCATCACCCACTGAGTTATGCTTATGTTCATGATTACAGGAAAATCATAATGCGTGGTGATAATTGGAAGCAGGTATTCTCCAAAGTATTTGATAACAAAACTGAACTTGAAGCAAGCTTCAATTGGGTTAGCAATGTACGTGATGCCGTTGCACATACCAGACCCATCTCAGACGATGACTATCTAATGTTTACAGCAGGTGCGCATTGGCTTCAGTCAAGGATTAAACTGACATAAATAATGAACTTAAACTTATCTTCTGAAGTTGCCAAGTCGTATTCAAGCCCAGCGCAGCGAATCCGTGTGATGACGGAGGAGTGGGTTAACCGTGCGGGGTTCTGTCCCAGTTGCGGGAGTGTGTTGAGTCAATTTGAGAACAACAAACCTGTCGCTGATTTTTATTGCGGGAATTGTTCAGAAGAATATGAGTTGAAGTCCAAGCATGGGGAAGTGGGGAAGAAAATCGTGGATGGTGCTTACACGACGATGATTCAACGGCTCAGGTCAGAGAATAATCCCAATTTCTTCTTTCTGACATACGACAAGTCCACGCTGGAGATACGGAATTTCCTGACCATTCCGAAGTATTTCTTTGTCCCTGCGATCATTGAGAAACGAAAGGCGCTTGCGTCCACGGCGAGGAGGGCGGGATGGGTCGGATGCAATATCGACGTGAGCAATGTCCCTGACTTGGGGAAAATCTTCTTTGTGCAGAATGGTGTTGTCCGCAGTAAGGATGAAGTCCTTGAGAAGTGGAGCAAGACCGAGTTTGTGAAGTCCACGGGGAATATTGAAGCCAAAGGCTGGCTGTTGGATGTCCTTGTTTGTGTGGAAAGAATCAAGAAGAGAGAATTTTCTTTGGATGATGTGTATGGGTTTGAAGCGTATTTGCAAGCCAAGCATCCCGAGAATCACAATGTCAAGGCGAAGGTGAGGCAACAACTCCAATTCTTGAGGGATAGGGGTGTGATTGAGTTTCTTGGGCGTGGTCAATACAGAATGAAATTAGCGAACGGGTAATGAAAAACATTCAATCGGGCAGATCGTCCAGCACCTGTTGCATGCTTTTCTTGTAGGTTCTAAAGGCGTTGCGTCCCTGCTCGGTCATGCGCAGGATGCTTTTTGGTTTTTTCCCGTCAAAGGTTTTCTGGATTTCCACATAACCTGCCTCCTCGAGTTTGCTCAGGTGGGTGGCAAGGTTGCCCCAGGTCAGCCCCGTGAGGCGCATCAGGAACACATAATCGGCGCTCTCGACCACATAGAGATAGGTCAACACCATCAAACGTGCCGGGGCATGGATGATCTGGTCAATATCTGCCAGGGGATGCAACTCGGAGTCCGGAAGTGGCACGCTCATATCAAATGCTTTCTTCGTCCACACGGGGATTGTTCTTCAGCAAGCGGATGAACAACACCAGCCCGGTCAGGATCATGACCCCGGCGGAGAAGCCAAAGACGATCGGGTATCCATGATGCGACGCGCCGTGATTCGCATATAACCATTCGCCGACCAATGGCGCGACAAAGAGCATCAACCCGTAGAGGTAGAGTCGCGTGTAATCCAACATGTACGCCGCGGCGCTAAACCCGGCGAGCAGGAACAGACCGAGCAGACTGGCGATTCCAAATCCGGGAAGTTTGCTGAAGTTCAATGCCGCGATGATGCCCAATACAAACATCGCGATATTGGCGATAAGCATGATCAGGCTGAACTTCTGCAATTTTTGCCGACGCATCTTTCCAAAACTGACCGTTCCGATACGCGGTGCGACCACATACTTACGGGTCAACCATATCCCAAGATAAACCATGCCCCAAACAGGCAGAAAAACGGCAGAACTCCAAAAATCGCCCAGGGATCTGCTCAAGAGCGGGGCAATGGCAAACTCAAGCGCGAAAAAGCCGATGAAAACATCCCACAGTCCGTCCGCAAAGGTGGACTGAAAGGTTTTGCGCTCAACAGATTTCAAACTGATTGGGGGATGCATGGTAATTCCTTTCTTTCAATTTACTTTGTTTTTCAAAGTACTTTGATTTTATATTCTTCCGCCCGAAAAGTCAAGTCCCTTTACCCGAAATTGATGTGAGAAATGCCATATTGTTCGGCTTTGGATAAATTGAAGAGATTGTTTGAGATCAGTCCGGGGAAGATCTTTTTTGTGCAGAGTGGCGTTGTCCGCATGCGAAGATGTAGGGGCGACCCGTCAGGGGCAAACAGGATTATTGTCAGGCTCAATACTATTGCAAATCATAACCACGGGAGGCATTGGCGGGTCACCCCTACGGTGTGCCATGTACCATTTATAATCGCCTACATGCCTAAATTTGACCCACAGAATACCCTGACGGGCACACGACACCACCGTCGTTCCATCCGTTTGAAGGGATTTGATTACGCAAGTGAAGGTGCGTATTATGTCACCGTTGTTGCGTGGCATAGAGAATTTCTATTCGGGGAAATCGTGAACGAAGAAATGCGTTTGAACAAGGTTGGGAAAATTGTTGAATGGGAATGGTTGGAGTTACCGAAGCGATTCTCGTATATCGAATTGGGCGCGTATATGGTAATGCCAAATCATTTTCATGGAATTTTGTCCCTGCCCCGCGGACCAAAACCTGCATCACTGGGTGCAATCATTGCACAATTCAAATCACGTGCGACAAAACGCATATGGAAAATCCCTGAATTCAAAGAAACACCGATCTGGCAGCGCAATTATTACGAACATATCATTCGTAACGAAAAAGACCTGCAAAACAAAACGGATTACATCCTTGCCAATCCGTTATTGTGGGATGAGGATGATGAAAATCCGATCCATGCTGACAAATAAAATCTAGCGAATCCACACCCAGGTATCAGCGATAATTTCGGCTACAATTGCGGGGCAATAACCAAAACAAATTCCCATGAATCCCTTCACTGAATCCATGTTCGTCCTGTTCGCCATCCTCACGCTCGGCGCGTGGCTGGGTCAATGGACGTGGCGCGGCATCTCGCTCGGCACAGCGGGCGTGTTGTTCGCGGCGCTGGTCTTCGGTCACTTTGGCTTGAGCGTGCCCAAGGAAGTGATGGACTTCGGACTGCTGCTCTTCGTCTACGCCGTGGGGCTGACGGCGGGTCCCAGTTTCTTCCGCACCTTCCGCCGCCGCGGCATGCAGTTCGTGGTCATTGCGCTGGTCATCGTTGGCAGTGGGGCAATTTTGACGGCGCTGACCGCCTCCGTGCTCAAGCTTTCTCCTGCCCTCGCAGCCGGTCTCTACACGGGAGCCCTCACCTGCACCCCCGCGCTCGCTTCCTTGCTGGACGTTTTGCATCGCGTCTCGCCCCAAACCGCTCCCCTCGCCTCGGTCGGATACGGCATCGCCTATCCCTTCAGCATGATCAGCATGGTGCTGCTCATCCAGTTTTTGCCGCGCCTGCTCAAACGTTCCGTAAGAGCCGAAGAGCAGAAATGGCTGGAGGAGAAGGCGGTTGAAACTCCAGGCTTGGTCGCGCTCCAGTTCCGAGTCACCAACCCCAATTGTGAGGGACGAAGCGTGGCGGAGGTCAATCCGCGCAGGTTGGCGCAGGTCAACCTTTCCCGCATCAAGCACGGTGACCGTGTCTTTGCCGCCACACCCGAGACCATCCTGCACCTCGGCGACGTGGTCATGGCGGTCGGCACCGCCGACGAACTCGACAAGATGACCTTCCTGCTCGGCGAACGCACCGACGAACGCATGGACGTCAACGCCGAAGCCTTGAGCAAGGACGTGGAAGTGATGGACGAGTCGCTGACCGGCATGACGCTGGCGCAGATGCGCGTCTGGGAACAGTTCAACGTGGTCATCACCCGCATCCGCCGACAGGGGCTTGAGATCGCCCCGCACGGCAATGTCACACTCGAGATGGGCGACGGCATCCGCGTGGTCGGCGAGAAGTCCGCGGTGGAGGCGTTTGTTCATCGCGCACAAGGCTCGCCGCGCCGCGCCAGCGAAACCAGCATGACCGCCTATCTCGTCGGTTTGCTGCTGGGTGTGTTGATCGGTCTGGTCCCTGTTCCGCTGGGCAATGGGATGACGGTCAAACTCGGAATGGCGGGCGGAGTCTTCCTCACCAGCCTGCTCATCGGTCACTTTGGGAGGGTGGGACCGCTTCGCCTCTACGTTCCGCCTGCCGCCAAAAATCTGACGCGTGAACTCGGCTTGATGCTTTTTCTCGCAGGCGCAGGCACGAACGCCGGCGCACACCTGATGGACGTGTTACAAGACCAGGGCTGGATCCTGTTACTGGCTGGAGCGTTCATCACTCTAACCTCGGCTCTCGCCGGACTCGTGGTGATGGTCCGCATCTACAAACTGAACCTGCTCTCCGCCATGGGTGCCCTGACCGCCTCCATGACCAACCCGCCCGCCCTCGCCTCCGCCAACAACCAAACCGAAACCGACTTGCCGTCCATTTCGTATGCCAGCACCTATCCCGTGGCGCTCATCTTCAAGATCCTGCTCGTGCAGGCGCTGGTAGATGTGTTGGGGAGGTTGTTGTAAAAGAAACCTTGCGGTGTTTTCATTTGCCGCACCTTCCGTTTCAACGGCGTGCTATAATTTTATTCATGCAGAGACAAAAGAAATTCCGCATTCCGCGCAAGAAGATCGCTGAGTTCTGCAAACGCTGGAGCATTACCGAGTTTGCGCTGTTCGGCTCGGCTATTCGCGCCGATTTCCGCCCCGATAGCGATGTCGATGTGCTGGTGGTCATTGATCCCAAAGCGCATGTCGGTCTGTTTGAGATTGCCGAAATGGTGATAGAACTGGAAGCGATGTTCAAACGCCCTGTTGATTTTGTCGAAAAAGAAGGGCTTCGCAATCCGTATCGGAGAAAAGAAATACTTAACACTGCCAAGGTGGTCTATGCCGCTGGATAAACGTGAGTTGGCTTATTTGTGGGATATGCAAAACGCCGCAAAAGAAATCAATGAATTCATGCACGGCGTCAAATTCCATAAATTTGAGAAGGATAAAATGATGCGGTATGCGGCGGAACGCCTATTACTGATCATTGGCGAGGCGGCGCACCATCTTTCTCCGCAATTTCGTAAAAAGCATCCTGAGATTCCGTGGGCGGTTTTTATACAATTCCGCAACATCCTTGCCCATGAATATGGAGATAGTTTACTAACTCGCGTGTGGCTCGCTGCCTCGGAGAGTGCGCCTGAGTTGCTGAAAGCCTTGGATGGATTGCTGCCTGAAGAGTAGATCATTTTGGTGTTGACGAGAAAACACTGGGATGAATATCCCGGTGTTTTTTTTGTTGCAAGGACGAATATGATTTGAAATTGCGGAGGATGATTCGAGCAGTTTGACATATTTCCCCGTCTGCAATATCCTCGAAGACATGTCCATCATCAAACGCACTCCAATGAACGCCTGGGACATCCTGCGCGAGAACGCCCTGCAGATCGTCATGTACATCCTCGGCGCCGTCATTACATGGATGATCGCCTGGCCGCTGGCGGTCCTCTACGTGGCATACAGCCTGCTCTCGAACGTCCTCTACATGGCATGGGTCTGTCCGTATTGCGGACATTACGCGCTGGGGACGTGTCC
>JBFYRY010000319.1:0-4081 GCA_041302025.1 Chloroflexota bacterium
ATGAATCCGAGTGACAGGCCTGTCTTTCAATTTACCTTCCTGCGCCACGGAGAATCGGTGGGCAATGCCGAAGCGCGCTGGCAGGGACAGTCCGATTACCCGCTCACCGCGAAGGGACGCGCGCAGGCGCGTGCGTTGGCGGAACGCTGGCAGGCGGAAGGTGCGAAATTCGATCTGGCTGTCTCCAGTCCACTGGGACGGGCACGCGAAACTGCCGAGATCGTGACCTCAGTGCTGAAGGTGAAATTGGAACTCGATCCGATTTGGATGGAACGCAACATCGGCGAGATGGAGGGGCTGACCGCTGAGGAAGTGCGTCAGAAACCGCAACCACTGTATACCACTCCATACGATTCCGTCGGCGGCGACGGCGAAGGCGATTGGGAGTTGTTTCTGCGCGCCGGGCAGGCACTGCATGATCTGTTACGCAAACCCGCAGGTAATTACCTCATCGTGTCGCACGGCGGTCTGTTGAACCAGTTGATGCATGCGATCGTCGGTGTGGCTCCGCATGTCGATCCATCGGGCGTGCGTTTTCGTTTCGAAAACACATCCTTTGCGCGTGTTATTTATTTCCCTCACCAGCACCGTTGGGCAATAGACGCCGTCAATGACCACGCGCATCTAAAAAACCTGAAACAAGAGTGAACATGGCATTATCTGAATCGGCAAGTCACATCAACGGCAAGGTCAAAGTCCTTACATTTGGGGCAGGCGCGATCGGCACCTATATCGGCGGGAGTCTTGCGCTGGCGGGGCATCAGGTCGTTTTTGTGGAACAGCAAAAAGTGGTGGAAGAATTGCGTGACCGCGGGCTACGGTTGGATCTAACTTTGGATGAACGACGCATGACGAAAGACGCGTCGCTTTTGGATTCGTCCGCCTTTGTGATCGTTTCTTCGCTGGAAGAAGCGCTTCGTTACGGACCGTTTGATGTGGCTCTGTTTGCCCTGAAATCTTTCGACACCCAAGCCGCGCTGGAGGGCATCAAGCCATTCGCAGACAAAATGCCGCCGGTCCTGTGCCTCTCGAACGGGGTTGCGAACGAACCTGCCATCGCCGAAGTCCTGGGCAAAGAGAAAGTTATTTACGGCACCGTGACCACTGCCATCGGTCGGCGCGGTACGGGCGACATTGTCCTTGAAAAATTGCGCGGCGTCGGCGTGGCAAAGGGACATCCGCTTTCAGAGAAACTGAACGAAGCATTGAACAAGGCTTATCTCAATTCGCAATTGTTCGACCATGCCGAAAGCATGAAATGGTCGAAGATGCTGACCAACCTGATCGCCAATCCCACCTCCGCTATTCTGAACATGACAGCAGGCGAAGTCTTTGCGAACAGGGATTTATACAAAGTCGAAATTGAGATGTTGAAGGAATGTATCGCGGTGATGAAGGCGCAGGGCTTCGAAGTGGTGGACCTGCCTGGCACGCCCGTCCGTGCGCTGGCGTTTGCAACGACAATGCCGTTATGGCTTTCCAAACCATTGCTCGGCAAAGCCGCAGGCGCGGGACGCGGCGCCAAGATGCCGTCCTTTCACATTGACCTGCACTCCGGGCGCGGCAAAAGCGAAGTGGATTATCTGCACGGCGCGGTCGTTCGTGCGGGTGAGAAGTACAACGTGCCCACTCCTGTGAACAAAATATTGACCGAAACATTACTGGCTCTGACGAACAAGGAAATCCCGCTGGAAGAGTTCGCACACAAGCCGGAAAAACTTGTTGGAATGTTGAAACGTTAGAAAGTTGACAGGTTAACCTTCTAACGTTCAAACCTGCCAACGTGAAAACAGGCTGTTATGTCTTTCCAAATTATTGAACCAAGAAACGAAGTTGAAATCCACCTCCCCGATGGACGCGTGTTGTCCGGTCCCCGCGGAGCGGCGGTGGGGGAGTTTCTGGCAACCATTGAACATGAAACCTTATTGGTGGGGGCAATTGTCAACGGTGAATTGCGCGAATTGACATTTCCCATAAAAATGGAATCAACGGTCGCGCCTGTGTTGGTGGATTCGGCGGACGGTGCACGCATCTATCGCCGTTCATTGACGTTTCTGTTGGAGAAGGCTTTCACTGACCTGTTCCCCAACGGAACCCTGTTTGTGGATCATGCGGTTGCATCAGGCGGGTATTACTGTCAGGTTTCGGGACGGGAGCGGTTGACCCAGTCCGATGTCGATGCATTGAAAGCCCATATGCAAAAGTTGATTGAAGCGGACATTCCCTTCGAGCGCAATGAGATCCCATTGGGGGAAGCCATCGAACATTTTCGCTTGCTTGGGTATGAAGACAAGGTCTCGTTGTTGAAACACCGCAACAAGGATTACCTTACTTTGTACCGTCTCGATGACCACATGGATTATCACCACGGCTACATGGTGCCGTCCACGGGATATTTGCGAATGTTCGATCTTCAGTTGACGAATGGCGGCTTTACCCTGAGTTATCCGCGCAGACGCAAACCCGGCGAGTTGTTGCCCGTGCCCGAGTATCCGAAACTGCTGGCGGCATTCCGTGAGTATGGAGGCTGGCTGGCGCGCTTGGGGATCGAGAATGTCGGCTCGTTGAACGAAGCCATCGAAAGCGGCCGCGCGGAGGAGATCGTGCTGGTCTCCGAGGCATTCCATGAACAGAACCTTTCGACGATTGCGCGTACTGTTGCCGAACGACTCGATAAAAGTCGTTTGATCTTCATCGCGGGTCCATCCTCTTCGGGCAAGACGACCTTCTCAAAGCGTCTCACCATTCAATTGCTCGCGTTGGGGATTTCGCCGTTCCCGCTCGAACTCGATAATTATTTTCTCAGCCGCGACCAGACACCTCTTGGCGAAGACGGTAAACCCGATTTCGAAGCTATTGAAGCGCTCGATCTGCCGTTGCTTGCGGAGCAATTGCAGAGTCTGATACGGGGAGAAGAGGTCCATTTACCGAAGTACAACTTCAGGCTGGGGAAGAGCGAGGCGGGGAAGGTCATCCAGCTCAAGCCGGGACAGCCCATCATCCTGGAGGGAATCCACGGCATGGACCCGCGACTCATCCCTGAAAGTTTGAGCGGCGAAGCGTTCAGGATCTACGTCTCGGCTCTGACCCAGTTGAACCTGGATCGCCACAACCGCGTTTCCACCACCGACACGCGCCTCATCCGACGTATCGTGCGCGATGCGCGTGAACGCGGTTATAAAGCCTGGCAGACCATTAACATGTGGGAGTCTGTAGGGCGCGGCGAGAAGCGGCATATCTTCCCGTTCCAGGAAAATGCGGATGTGATGTTCAACTCAGCGCTGGCATATGAGCTGGCGGTGTTGAAGCCGTTCGTTGAACCGCTGTTGTTACAGGTGCACCACAATAAACCTGAATATATCGAGGCCAAACGCCTGCTGGCTTTCCTTGAATGGTTTTTGCCGCTGGATGCGAACCTTGTACCGGACAATTCGATCGTCCGGGAGTTTTTAGGTGGTTCGATCTTGAAAGACTTCACGGTGTGGAAGGACAAGTAAAAACCTGAAATCCGTTTGCCGCGAATACTTCGATAGGCTCAGTACAAGTTTTGCGAATGAGCGCGAATTTTATTAAATCTATTCGCGAAAATTCGTGCAATTCGCGGCTGGGGTTTTACCCTCTGCGTTGAAAAGATAACCCACATGCTCATCACCATCCTCACTCTCGGTTCATAGCGGGAGGGGGGGCAACTTGAGCAAATAGCATCAAAGCATCGCTTCACGATCTATTTCTGTTTCCCCTTCAACCCATACAGCATCAATTCCCCCAACTCCTCCACCAAATTCGGGCGGTGCGCATATTGCCTTTGGAACTCGGCATTCGGAAAGATCTCCATAAAAAGCGCAAAGTAAATTCGCAGGGCTTCCTCGGATAGTTTCCTGTTGACCTGTCCCTGCTGTTTACCTTCCTCGATCAACCCCAACAACAGCGCGCTCATCCGCTCCTGTGCTTTCATGCGGATCTCTTTGATCTCAGGATCGTTCTGCAATTCCGCGTTGCCGGCAAAGACCGCGCCGCCTGAAGCAGACGGTCTCCCGCCCGCCATCATCGCCGAAATGAACTGGAAGAACGCCGCCATCTT
>JBFYRY010000085.1:0-14412 GCA_041302025.1 Chloroflexota bacterium
TATGATGATGCGCTGGTTGCGATCCTGTGCGGAATGCGGCATGTGTGAACAAGCCTGTCCAAAGGAAATGCCTTTGGCTGTCATCATGAAACGCATCAGCCAGGACCTGAAACATGAAGCGGTAACAGCCTGAATGGAAGAAGGAGACGGAGATGCCGACCCGCGTTCAAACCGACCCGATCAAAATCCAAAGAATATTGAAGCTGATCTTTTCGCAGTCTCGTCCGCCTGTGGCACGTTGCCGTTTGGTGAGTTCCGGGATGGGACCGGCGCACATGCTCAAAGTGAGTGAGGATATTACTGGTTCAAAGGCCTGTCTTGGCTGTGGCTTGTGCATGGATGCGTGTCCGGTGCTGGCGCGTGATGCGCGGCGCAGACAGCGTTCCGATGTCCGCAGTTCGATGGCGCTGGAAACGCTGGTGGCTGAGGACTGTGACCGTTGCGGCAATTGCGCGCTGGCATGCCCGCAGGTCGATCCCACCATCAAGCATTATCTCGTGCAGACCCATCTTGCCGAAGGCATGGCTGAATTGCTTGCAAAGGCTTCCACTGAAGAAGTGTTCACGCTCGATCTGTTGCTGAGTTCGAACTGACAGGAGAACCTATGGTTGATATTTTCATTATGGGACAGCGGTATGAAGTCCCCGAGGGGTTGACCATTCTGAAAGCCTTTGAATGGTCGGGGTTTCATCTGACGCGCGGCGTTGGTTGTCGCGGAGGTTTTTGCGGCGCATGCGGGACCGTGTACCGCCTGCCGAACGACCACAAGTTGTACTACGCGCTCGCATGCCAGACCGTCATTAAGCCAGGCATGACGCTTGGGCAGATTCCTTTCTTCCCCGCCCAGCGCGCCACGTATCACATCGATTCGCTCAAGCCAAGCGGAGAAACTCTGCTGGAGTTATATCCTGAAGTGATGAAATGCTTTGGCTGTAACACCTGCACCAAAGCCTGCCCGCAGGAGATCGATGTGTTGAATTACATGTCGGCAGTGATACGCGGCGACGTGACAGCAGCGGCGGAAATCTCATTCGATTGCATCGCGTGTGGTCTGTGCGTTGCGCGCTGTCCCGCAGAACTTGTACCACCCAATGTATCCCTGCTGGCCCGGCGGATCTACGGAAAATATATTGCCCCGCACGCAGAACATCTACAGCGCCGCTTGAACGAGATCGAAGGCGGGTCATTCCGCCCGGAGCTCAACTTGCTCAAAGTCGCACCGGTCGACGAGCTCAAGAAACAATATGCCGCAAGGCAGATCGAAGAGTAGCGTATGGATTTTGAATTCTCTTCCGATGCGATGATGTTGCGCGATATGCTGCGCCGCTTCGTCGAAGATGAAGCCAAACCGCTGGAGATGAAATATTTCTCCGCGGGCGGTCTGGAGGAAAAGGAACATGCGCGACTCCATACCGTCATCGAACAGATGGGGCTGTGGGGGATCACTGTCCCGGAGAAATTCGGCGGAGGCGGGCTGGACCTGGTCACTGCCTGTCTCGGCACGCGAACCGCAGGCCCTCCTGCCGGGAGATTGGAAAACGACAGCAACCCCGCAGGATCAGTCCTTTGTCCTCGACGGCGAAAAGATTTTATCTGCCATGCCGTTCGCAAAGGACCTTTTGATCGTGCTGGCAAAGGCTCCAGAGGGGATCAGTGCATTCGTGCTGGAACCAGCCCAGAGCGGAGTCCGAATCGTGCAGAACGGGAACGTGACCCTGCATCTCGATCACTGTCGCGCCGACAGTTGCTCCCTGCTCGGTGAACCTGGTCAAGCGCTGACTCTTGGCACGGACATCGCACTCGGCGCGGGCATCCGCTTGGGAGCGCGCTACGTTGGCCTTACGACACGTCTGTTGGAAATGACCATCGAATACGCCAAAAGTTGGACGGCGCTCGGCGCTTTGCTCAAGGAACGTCCATCGGTCCAGCGAATGCTGGCGGAAATGAAAGTGCAGATCGAAAGCGCACGTTGGCTGGTATATCATGCCGCGTGGCTGGCAGATAAACAGGGTGCTTCGCGTGAGTCGGTTGCAGAAGTGCGGCTGGCAACCGGCGACATGCTGACCCGCGCGACTGACCTGATGACGATGGTCTATGGAGGGCCCAGCCCATCGCCGGAGATCGAATTGCATCGTTACATCAAAAGCGTTATTCCAATGGAAGCGCTTGAATTCGGAAAAAACCATGCACGTACCACAATCTCGGCCGACTTACTGACATCGGTCGAGGGAGGATGAGCCATGAACGTAAACCACACCCTACACATTCAGAATGAGGATGCCATCCAAACCCTGCGAAATTTTCTCTCCGCCTGGTGGATGCGCGTGGAATTGGATGCAATGCTCGCCCCGGTCGAATTGCCCGACCACGGAGGGGTGACCGCGCAAGTGATCGATCATCCCGATGACCTTTCCAGGGTGAATCCATTTGCGCCGGTGATGCTCAGTAACACCGCGTCCATGGTCGAAACGTTTGTCAAGGATCACCCGCACAGTCACCTGGCAGTGATGCTGCGGCCGTGTGAACTGCGCGCCCTCGTGGAACTGCAAAAACGCAACCGGGTCCATTACATCCCCGCATCCTCTGTCAAGGGTAATCATGAGAGCCTTGTGATACTCAGCGTGGATTGTCCCGGCACATTCCTGCCATCCGAATATGCACGCCACGTGGAACAGCATCTGGATGACGCGGAAATGATCAAGGTGTCATTGGCATATGGCACATACGAAAGTTACATTCCGTATCAGGTGCGCTCCGCCTGCCAGATGTGCGATTCTCCCGCCCCGCTCGGCGCGGATGTGGTCATCGGGAGCATCGGTACTGTCCCAGAGGGGTACATGCTTGTCATCGCCTCCGACGAGAAAATGGATGCAGCTTTGAAACTGGATGACATCACGGATGGTATTGCATCGGAAAAAGAGGTGGTCCATCGTGAATTGATGGTCGGCAAACTGGCTGATAAACGCGCCAAACTGAGGGATCACCTGATCGAGAACCAGACCTGGCGTGCAGAGGACTTGACCGGCGCAATGGCACTGTTCGCACGCTGCACGCTCTGTGCAGACTGCCTCGATGCCTGTCCGCTCTATGAGGGTGAGCTCACTGGCATGCTGGGCGTGCGGGATGCCCAACACCGGACACATCCACTACTGGCTGAACTTGTAGGTGTAAGCCGCTGGCTGGCCACCTGTTCGGGGTGCGGCATGTGTCAGGAGATCTGCGAGCACGGCGTGTCCCTCACACCCATCATCACCACCCTAAGCCATCGTATCCAGCGTGAGTTGAATTACAGACCGGGCGATCCAAACCAGCCATTACCGTGGGCGGTCGCTGAAACCATCCAAAGGAGCAAGTCATGAGTTACCCGACCGAATTGAAAGCCTCACTGGAAAAGGTCGAAGCATCGCGCTCGCAGCGGCTTACGGAAACGTATCCACGTCTCGACCCTCATGAGCGGGAAACCATTTTGCATACCTTCCATCCCGACTACATAACCGATGCCTTTCGGGAGATTCAGATCGGCCCCAACAGAGGAGACCGTACTCCACGCGAGTTGGCCGACACGCTGGAGGCGCCATCCATCCTCGAACATGAAGGCTTTGACCTGGATGACATTTTGAAACAGACACCGGCTGCGCAGTGTGATGTGCTTGTCATCGGAGGCGGAGGCGCAGGCGCCAGCGCAGCCCTCCTGGCACAGGAACAGGGGGCAGATGTTTTGCTTTGCACCAAACTTCGTTTTGGCGATGCCAACACCATGATGGCGCAGGGCGGCATCCAGGCTGCCGACAAGGAGAACGATTCACCGCCCCAACATTACCTGGACGTGATGGGCGGAGGCGGTTTCACCAGCCACCCGGACCTTGTGGAAGCGCTGGTCATGGATGCTCCAAAGGTGATCGCCTGGCTGGAGTCATTGGGAGTCATGTTCGACAAAGAGTCGGATGGCACGATGCGCACCATCCATGGCGGAGGGACCAGCCGTAAACGCATGCACGCCGCACGAGACTACACCGGTGCTGAGATCATGCGGACTCTCCGCGATGAGGTCCGTTCGCGGATGGCGGAACGTCCGTCGATCCGGGTGTGGGAGTTCCGCCCGATCATCGAGCTCATTTTGGATGAGAAGGGACAAGCGGCAGGGGCTGTGGTGAAGGACCTGGACACGTCCCAGTTACACATCATCCGTGCCAAGGCAGTGGTCATTGCCACCGGTGGAAGCGGACGTCTGCATTACCAGGGGTTCCCGACCACGAATCATTATGGCGCAACCGGGGACGGTTTGGTGCTTGCCTATCGTGTCGGAGCAAGACTGGCCTTTATTGACACGATGCAATACCACCCGACTGGCGCCGCCTTCCCCGAGCAGATCCTGGGGCAGTTGGTGACCGAGAAGGTACGCGGGCTGGGAGCGCAGGTCTGCAACGCAGACGGCGAGCAGTTCGTTTATCCACTTGAGACGAGGGATGTGGAGGCGGCGGCTTTCATCCGCGAGTGCAAAGAGAGGAAGCGCGGCGTTCTGACCCCCACCGGGCAGACGGGTGTCTGGCTTGATTCACCATTGATCGATCTGCTCAAGGGACCCGGCACGATCGCCCGTGAACTACCCGCCATGGTGCGCCAGTACAAACGTTTTGACATTGACATGACCCGCGAACCGATCCTTGTCTATCCCACACTGCATTATCAGAACGGCGGCGTTGCAATCCAACCGGATACCAGCACTGCCATCCCGGGTTTGTTCGTGGCGGGGGAAGCTGCGGGCGGCATTCACGGCAGGAACCGTCTGATGGGCAACAGCCTGCTGGACGTCTGTGTGTTTGGACGCCGTGCAGGTGTCTCTGCCGCCACATGGGCGGGTTCTGCCCAACCTGCCGCGTTGACATTGGCACACGTCAGCTCGTGGATGCGCGCCAGGCTTGAATCCGGGTTGATGGACGATGCCAGTTCACCTGTCATCCTGCCGGATTACACACGGAAAGGTTCATTGTCACAGCCTTCATCCAAAGGCCGGACCGAGCCACAATTGGAACTGGCTTAGCAGGAGGTGTGTTATGAAGACTCCGACGCTACAGAAAGATATCCCGATTTACGAGGGACCCGAGACACATTTGGAGTCGATGTTCATCGAAGAGTATCTACAAACCAAGGGTTTTTCTTCGATCAAAGATTTGTGCAACCTGACGGAAGCGGAAGCAAAAAAGATCCTGATCGAGGCGTGCAAATTCGCATCTCTCAAACTCGCGGAGATAGAATCGAGAGTCAGACTCACAAACGAAATCCACTACCAGGAGAAGTAGCGGTGTGATTTAACTTCACAACCAGGGGCACATCCAGACGGGCACAAGGCTGGGGGTCATCGAAGCAGGCTGAGGCGGAGTCTGAACGTCCCCGTCTAACAAGGAAGACGGCCCATCATTCAGTGTTATACGCGTCGTGGAGTTCATCCATGAAGTGTGCCCTTTCTTCCAGTTCGGCGAGTTTGCCAGAGGCGTAGATCGAGGCTTCTGTCATGAGTCGCTTGGCTTCTGCCTTGGGTAGTTTCTTCAACTTCTCCATGGAAAATCCCTTGCCCATCAAATATGCTTCAATGAGAGATTTTTCAAGGACAGCATGCATATCCTCCATGACCGGCTGACTATCGTCTTTTTCAGTGACCATGTTCGTCTCCTTGCCTGGGCTTGTCCAATTCTCGTTTGCGTTCCAGGGAACGTTTCACAAGTTTGAGCCGAAAGTGATCGGCGCGTTCGCGTTCATCGAGCGCCATCTGGATGAAGTCGCGTTCCGATTCGAGGCGCGGGATCAAAAAATGATCGAGTGCGTTCAACCGCCTGGATGTGCGCTGTATCTCACTGCCCAGCCGCGTGAGACGCAATTCTGTTTCAGCAAGCTGAATGATCGCCTCGATCTCTCTCTCAAAAGCGGAAGCCGTTTCGTCAATGCTGATCGAAGTCCCTACGATCGAATAGCCTCGCTCCAAAAACGAACGGGAGGCGCTTTTCTGTTCGATGTGAGGGACCCTCACTCCCATGACGCTGCTCGTCGTGACCTCGAGGCTGAATCCGCCGCGAGTTGCAAGCGCGGCCGACCGAACAGACTCGGCCCCTGTCATTGCATCCGCCCGTGCGAGCGCCTGGCTGGCATTGGCGGCGGTGAACTGAAGCGTGTCGGAGTGTTCCATGGCAGTATCAGCGGTTCGCATGAACTCCTTCATCAAAGCTGTGCGCTTTTGCTCCAGCAAGTCACGTCCCTGGCTCGCAAGCGAAATTTGCGCCTTGCGCGCCAGCAGTTCCATGCGGGTGACGGATACGTTGCTCATATCTTTCCTTCTGAATCGACCCTAAAGGTCTTGGAGACCTTTAGGGTCTCACTTTTTCTGTTTATGATATTGCTCGATGAACTCCTTTGGAATCCGTTTGAGAAGTTCGACCGGCAAGGGTGACAACAACTCCCAGGCATGATTCAGTGTCTCAACGATCTCACGGTTGATCATTCCCTGCCCGACGAAAATCTCTTCGAAGCGTTTGGCGAAGTCCAGCACGCGGCGGTCCTCCGCGGATAACGCCGCCTCCCCAATGATCGCGACCAGACGCCGCAGGTCACGGCCTTCGGCGTACAGGGCATAAAGTTGATCGGCAATGGAACGATGATCGAGGCGCGTCTTGCCCTCGCCTATCCCCTCATCCATCAGGCGGGAAAGGGATGGCAACACATCGATCGGCGGGTAGACGCCCTTTCGATGCAGGTCGCGGCTCAACACGAGTTGACCTTCGGTGATATAGCCTGTCAGGTCAGGGATGGGATGCGTAATGTCGTCATCCGGCATCGTCAGGATTATCAACTGCGTGACCGACCCGGGATTGCCACGGATGCGGCCGGAGCGTTCGTATAAACTTGCCAGATCCGAATACATATACCCCGGATACCCGCGCCTGCCCGGCACCTCCTCACTGGCCGCAGCGATCTCGCGTAATGCCTCACAGTAATTGGTCATATCGGTCAGGATGACCAGCACATGCCGATGGTGTGTAAAGGCAAGGTACTCCGCCGCTGTGAGAGCCGCGCGCGGTGTGAGCAGGCGTTCAATGGATGGGTCATCCGCGCGATTGATGAACAGAACCGTGCGGTCCATCGCGTCGCTGGCGCGGAACTGATCCATGAAGAAGGAAGTCTCGCGCTGGGTGATGCCGATGGCGGCGAAGACCACGGCGAAAGGCTCGCTCCCCTTCCCTTTATTGTTGTCACCTCCCACTACGCGTGCCTGTGATGCGACCTGCGCGGCAAGTTCGTTCGCAGGCAGACCCGCCCCTGAGAAGATGGGAAGTTTCTGGCCGCGCGTCAACGTATTGAGTCCGTCGATGGCTGAAACACCCGTCTGGATGAACTCACTGGGATGCGTCCGCATCGAGGGGTTGATCGGCAGGCCGTTGATGTCGAGCGATTTCTCCGGGATGATGGGCGGACCACCGTCAATTGGCTGGCCAGCCCCATCGAGCACGCGCCCCAGCATCGAGAGTGAGACTCCGAGACGTGCCACATCTCCGGTGAAGCGGACGTGCGTCCGTTCGAGGTCCAGGCCCGAGGTCCCGATAAAGATGCGGACCATGCAACGTTTCTGATCCACCTCCAGAACCTGTCCCAGCCGCACATCGTTATCCGGCCCGACGACCTCCACGATCTCGTTGTATGCCACATCCGCGATTCGGTCGATAAAGATCAACGGACCCCGGATCTGGGAAATGGTGCGATATTCGGTGGTCAACAGGCGGGGTATGGGCATCGTTTTGAGCATGTCATACAACTCCCAATTCGGCAAAACTGAACTGCACACGATCCATGATCGCCCGAATTTCTTTTTCGGCCGCATCAAGTTGAAATTCCTTCATGCGTGCTATATCAGAAATGACCGGCAAGGCGGTCACGTTCTCCAAAGAAATCTTTGCATCCAGCGCGGTCCGTGTACGATGATAAAAATCCATGATCGCCTTGAGCATCCAGTATGCTTTGTGGACTGGGCAATAGCGGTCAACACCGCGATACGCCGACTGCTGGAGGAAGTCTTCACGCAACATGCGAGCAACCGCCAATACGGCCCGTTCAGGTTCAGCCAGCGCATCAGGACCAACCAGTTGAACGATCTCGAGCAATTCGACTTCGCGCTGCAAAAGCGCCATGGCTTCTTTGGATAGCTCGTCCCAATCAACCGCCACTTCACGCTCGAACCAATCGCGGAAGTTGTAGAGCGAATAGCTGTTCGTCCAGTTGATGGCGGGGAAGTGACGGCGGCGCGAGAGGTCGTAATCCAACGCCCAAAAAGTACTCGCCACACGCATCGAGTTCTGGGTCACAGGTTCTGAGAAATCACCACCCGGAGGCGACACCGCCCCAACCACCGAGACCGAACCCATGCGTCCCTGTGTATCCGGATTGCCATGATCTCCCAAACAGATCACCCTGCCGGAACGTTCATAAAACTCAGCCAGGCGCGCAGCGAGATAAGCAGGGTAGCCTTCCTCGCCGGGCATTTCCTCCAACCGCCCGGAGATCTCGCGCAACGCCTCACCCCAACGTGATGTTGAGTCCGCAAGCATGAGCACATCGTAGCCCATGTCGCGGTAGTACTCCGCGATCGTGATGCCGGTATAGATGCTGGCTTCGCGCGCCGCCACAGGCATGTTCGACGTATTGGCGATCAGCACCGTGCGTTCCATCAGCGGCGCGCCCGTGCGCGGATCTTCCAGTTTTGGGAATTCCTCCAGCACCTCGGTCATCTCGTTGCCGCGCTCGCCACAACCCACATAGACCACCACATCCGCATCCGCCCAACGCGCCAGGCTGTGTTCGGTGACGGTCTTTCCGGTCCCGAATCCGCCGGGGATGATGGCCGAGCCGCCTTTCGCCACCGGGAAAAACGCGTCGATGATGCGCGTCCCTGTGATGAGTGGTTCACGCGGCGCAAGACGAGTCTGTGACGGACGCGGCTGGCGGACAGGCCAATGCTGGACAAGCGTGACCTCAACATCCTTTTTCCCCGCCTCATTCTCGGACCTGATGACTGCCACCGGTTCATTGACAGTGAACTCGCCCTCGCGGATACTGACCACCGATCCGCGCAAGTGATTTGGAACCATGATGCGATGTTCGATCGTCCGCGATTCAGGGACCGTCCCCAATATATCGCCTGCACCAACGGTATCGCCAACGGAGACCTTTGGAGTAAAGTGCCAGCGTTTATCTTCCGGCAACGGCGATGCCTGCACACCGCGTTGGATATATTCACCGCTCGCATCCGCCAGGATCTCAAGCGGTCTTTGCAAACCATCATAGACCTGCCCCAGCAGGCCCGGCCCAAGTTGGGCAACCAATGGCAGGTCCGTACTGTGAACCGGTTCCCCCACGCGGATCCCCGAGGTGTCTTCGTAGACCTGGATCGTCGTCGTTCCTTCAGAGAGGCGGATCACCTCCCCAATGAGTCCCAAGTCCCCGACACGCACAACGTCATACAACCGGACATGTTCCAGGCCTGTCGCACGTACCACCGGGCCGGCGATGCGGACGATCCTGCCGAGATGGCTGGTCGCTTTGTTCATTCACCCTCGCTTTCTTCACTGCCTTTGAAGGTGATGTGAAAACCGATCGCCCTTCGGATCATGGCAGCGATACGGTGCCTTTGCAAGGCTTCAGGGCCTAGAGGTTGCCCGCCCGGAATTGGCAAATAGGGCAGATGCTCTGACGAGGCGAGACGTTTCAAAAAAGCCGCGTCCATATGTGCAAGCAGGCCATCGTCAACCGCCAGCAAACCGACCTCACCCGCGCTCATCCATTTTTCGATCAATTCCTGCGCGCCCTCCACATCGTCAACACCATGGGCATCCACGCCAGCCAATTGAAAACCCGGGACGAGGGAACGACGGGTAATGACAAATAATTGGCTCATACTACGGTCTCCAACTCTGCCCGAATGGCATCTGATTTCAGTCCCAAATTGATTCCCTGTGCGATCCAACGGATATTGCCGACCTCGTTGACCTTTAAAGCCACATAGCCAAGGACCACACCGATCCCCAGGGGATCCCGCTTGATCTGTCCTGCCATCCAAGCCAGCCTTTCATGCTTCAGCCGCCTCTCGATGTCGCTCAAGCGATTCGAATGAGCATACACTTCCAAACCGGCGCGCAAGCCCGGCTCAAAAAATGTTCCCGAAAGGGTTTCAACGGCGGAGGCGATCGTATCCTGCCGGCTGGCATTGGCGAGCTGTTCAAAGGGTATTCGTCCCGGCCCAATGAACAGATGCTCGATCTCACTGATTCCCAGCCGTTCGCGAAGGAGATCGCGCTCGTGCGGGACTTGGGCAAAACGCAAAACCGTCAGCACGTTCGCCAGATCCGCTTCCAGTGCCAGCATTTGAGATAGCAGATCCATCATGCCGCTCTCGCTTCGCAGGGTTTGGCGCGATTCCTCGTGATACCACTTATCGAGAGCCAGTTCCATTTCAAATGTCTCCGCCCCCGGAACATCCCCCCGCACCTTGAGGAGGGGTACGGCAAATGGCAGGCCCATACTTGCCAACAGGTCTATCGCCTCACGCGGATTGTTCAACTGCGTCAATTCGCGCAGTGTGCCCGGACTTAATTCCCCGATGGGCAAAAGAACGGCGAGAATATCGCCAGCAGGCACATTTTTCGCGAGACCGCGCAGAATCGCCTTGAGATTGTGAATATCGTACGTCCGCAGGAAGAGGGCGGTCATTTCTCCTGCCTCTTCCTGATAAAACTCTCTTATCTTTCCAACCGTATTAACGAGATCCGCTCGAAGGGCCTCGTCAATGCATTGCATGCCGGAAACACGCGTCAGGGCGGCCTCGACCGATTTCTGATAAACAGTTTTGCTCAATGCCGCAATCAACCCTTGAATACTGCCAGTCTCCACCAATATCTCAAGTTCACGGATGGATAGCAGCCTGGATTTCATGACATGCAATCGTGCATTGCCATAATCGTAATCAGCCATGAGGCGCTTCCTTATTATGGATGGGCGATCACTTCAACTTGTGTAGTCTCCGTATGCTTCTCCTCGAACAATGTGACCAGGTGATGACGCAGGAACACAGTCGCCCGTTCCAGCCTCGACTCGAAGGTATTGATGACAACCACCCGGCCGTCCGCACTTTTTGCGACCAAACCACCCCAGCAATCCAACTCATAACTCACAGACAGGTTCAACTTCATGTCGGCAAGAACTTTTTCCAACAACACCCTGTCGCGCGGATCAGCTACAAGTTGGGCTTCATCCGTTCCTCCGGATGCAAGTTCAGCAAGTGCCTCGCTTAGCAGTGTTCGGAACACATCCGGATAGGAAGGGTCGGTTCGGACCGACGCGAGCCGTTCGCCTGTGCGGGCGATGGCAGTATCCACCAGGTCCTCCCTCACATCGCCAACGATACGCAAGGACTCCAGGCGCGCCCTGTGCAGGATCCGCGCCCGTTCCGCGACCGACGGGATGCTGGCGGCCTCGCTTGCATCTTCTTCGACCTGGCGCGCTTCCATTTGCGCCTGCGCCAATATATTTCCCACACGAGACCGCGTGTTCTTTTCGATCTCATGGATCTGCGCATCGCCTGAAGCGCGGATCTTCGCGAGGATGGATTGCAGACCCATCCTAGTCACCGAGCAGCAACAACATTGCCACCACGGCGAACCCCAGAATGACCATCGTTTCAGGAATGGCGATCAGCAGGATGATTGTCCCGAGCGCTTCCGGTTTTTCGGCGACCACACCGGCTCCAGCTGAACCGATCCGCCCCTGAGCCAGACCTGTACCGATGGCCGCCAGCCCGATCGCCAGACCGGCGCCGATCGCGGTGAGTCCAGTTCCGATTGCAGTTAGGTCAAGGTCCATTTTTCTCTCCTTTGTCAGCTACAGATGACTCTTGAATGGTTCGTAGGGTCTGCCGCCGCTTTCGTAGAATTTTCGGAAGAATTCAACATAGTGCAGACGCAAACTATGGATGGTGGGGCTGAACATACCCAATACCAGGTTCAATGCATGGATCAAGATGGCCAGGATCGCGCCCACCACCACATTCCCAGCGATCCCGGCCATTTCATTGGCCACCTTTGCCAGATACACGGAAGCCAGACCAATGGCAGCAATACGCAAATAAGAAAGTACATTACCGATCAGCGTGATGAACTCGATGGGTCCCATGACGATCCCCAAATAACCCATCGAAGCACCCAACAACACAATACCAACGATCACAAGGGCAACGGAAACGCTCATGAACCCTTGCGGCAGGAAATCCACCAATACGCCGACGATGAAAAAGAGTCCAATCAATCCCACGAGCATGCCGCCGCGTTCGAGCAAATGGTTGCGGCTCCTGTCTTTGATGGCTTCCCATACCCCCAGGACCAATCCCAGTGTAATATGAACCGCCCCGATCGCCACGGTCATGAGGAGAAGCCCCATAACATGCTCTGAACTGGCACGGTCAAACCACAGTGCGCGCATGCCAAAGTGCTCGCCCAGTGTGCCGAAGAACTCGCCAAACAAAAAACCGAACACGATGGACCAGACGGCACCCATCGCCAGCACCAGGAGAATGTCACGGGTCACTCCCGACTTGAACCTGCGTGACACTCCCAGGCTTAATGCCAGCACCAGGATGCCATATCCCACATCACCAAGGATCATGCCGAAGAAGATGGGCAGGAAGAATGCCATCAACTGGGTGGGATCAATGTGACCATAGCGCGGCAGGGCGAGTATTTTAACCAGGCTCTCAAAAGGCCGGGCCAGCCCTGGATTTTGCAGAACGACCGGCGCTCGTTTTTTCAACTCAGGTGTCATCTTCAGTTTTTGAACATACACAGCATCGCCTATGTTCTCACGAAGCACCTTATCAACCTTTTCAAACTCCCTCGCAGGGACCCAACCTGCCAGCACAAAAGTCAATTCGGTCTCACCGAACTTCGGCAGGACACGCGAGGTTTCGATCTCATCCTGCAAGGCAGCGCGCCAGATCGCCAGTTTCTCACACCATTGTGCGGAGAGCGTGGCAAGTTCACGGTTGATCTCCCTGATCTGTTCAGGGATGGATGCCATACGACGATATAACGCCGCAAGGATGACATCCGGAGAACCTTCCCCCAATTCGGAAGGCAGACGCAGGCGCGAAATATCCTCACGGCCCAATAAGGCTTCGATCTGATTCGTATATTTTTCCGGGAAAACGATCAACATGGCACGCGTGGAGATATCCACATCGCTGGCCACCACCTCGGCACGTCCCAGGGTCAGGTCAAGTACACGTTTGCCGATCGCATCCAGAATTTCCATGTGTTCACGGCTGACCAGGATCCCGACCGATCTGTTCCCCGCTTCACGCACAGACGACGGGATGATCGGTAATAGCTTGCGCAGTGTAGCCTCATAACGCGGCAGGGACGCCAGTTCTGATTCGAGCCGTTCCCGCTGTGAAGAGTGTGCCTTTACGACAGGCATAAGTTCATCCACACCCGCGCGGGCTTCGAGCAGGATGTTATTTCCCACCGGGAACGTTTCAGGGATGTGTTTGCCACCACCCAGCGCATCCAACAGCCCTCCAATACGCGCCGCAAGCAGGCTCAATTCCTCCTGTTGTCGGATCGTATCCCGGTCCAGGGTTAAAGGACGCGCAGAAACCTCGGGCAGGTCGGTCAGTTCCTCGATGTGCATACAACCCACTTGTCGCAATGAATGGACAACCGCCTGCAGGTCAGTTTTAAGTCCCATGATTTCAACGGGGATCATTTCTAGGTTCATTTGGCATCTCCCTCCCCCATCAAGCCCAAAACAATACTCACCGCCTCCTGGATCGCAGAGTTCATGCGGCTTTGCCCACTTCGCCGCAGGTCAGCCGCCAGGCTATGCGCGTGTTCGACAATTGTGCGCGCCTCCTCCTCAGCCTTGGAAACGGTCTTTTTACTGCGGATCTGCCCCTCCCGCGTTCCAGATTCGTGTGCCTGTTTTTTGAGGAGAACCGCCTGGGCCCGTGCTTCAGTTACAGCGTTTTCGGATTTTTCACGAGCTGTTACGACTTTTCGCGTTATTTCTGCTTCCGCCAGCCGGATTTGATCCAGAGGCGACAATTCCGTCGCGGACATCGGATCAGTCATAAAGAAACTCCATCATCCAAATAAAGATCTGGATAACCTGCCACGGTTTCATTGTTGCTGCCACCTTAGGGACAGCATTCATTCATGACTGGCACTGATTTGCGAAAAACATTCAAATTTAGTGTAGCACAACAAAGGTTTCAGAGCAATAAAGATTCCGAAGTTCAGACAGGAGTTCGGACAGGAATGACAATCGACTGAAAGGCTTTTAGGGCGGTATTGCAGATTCGGCGAAATTCCATGAAATCCACAG
>JBFYRY010000320.1:0-4027 GCA_041302025.1 Chloroflexota bacterium
GGTGAGATGATTTTACCCGAATTTCGTCTACACACAGTCTCCCCGTTGGAGTGACTAAATTCTTGATTTTCGTGTCTCAAATCATTGACACATTCCGCCTTCCGCTAAAGCCATTGCAAGCAGAAGACCTGCGGGGAATCCGGGTACACGTAAATTAGGCATCTCTATTAATATATCGGACAAAAACTCCTTTCTTCTTGCATCCACTGTCATAATATCGTTAATGTACAAGAGGTCATTTGGAGTCGGGACAAGCGTTGGGATCAGTTCTGCGCAAAAAGATCCTAATGATGGTGTTTCCGTGGGTGCAACAGTTGATGCAGGGAGTGTTCCACTTATAGTCGGTCCAACAGAAGGCTCTATTGTGTATTGAATTGGAGCACCCGGCGTAGAAGTAAGTGTCGCTGTCACAGGACCAGCAGGTAGTCCACACGCAGCCAGCGTCATCCCCACGCTTCCCAGCACCAGCAACAACACCAGGAACGTACCAGCCTTGCTGCCTTTCTTCTTCTTGCCCGCGAAGAGCGCCACTATTCCTAATGGAGCAATAATCGCACCGCTGGGATCCCACGGCACATACGGATTGCTATTATTCGGCTTGGCATCGCGGGTCAGGAACCTGCCGGTCTGCGGGTCATAATACTGTCCATTACCAACATACAGCAACCCGGTTGTTGCATCTAACACTCCGCCCAGATAGCCAAAGGTGAAATTACCGGTGCCGTTCAGTTCGAGCGTGTCGCCCCAGGGCGTATATCTCGCCGAGAGGGTGATGTCACCATTGTTATTAGACAGTTGGCGCGGCGTGTTTGTTCCATCCGGCAGGGAGAAGTTCCACGCGGTAGTCTTCTCGCCGATAGCACCCAAGCCGTAGAGATAGTAGGTATTGTTGCCACCTGTTTCGGCAGTGAGGGGGCGATCAGAACCTGCACTGAGCGAAGACGAAGTGTCCATCACGTAGTGAGCGATGACACCCGCCGTAACATTCTCAGGCGTTGACCCAGTCCATTGTAGTCCATTTCCGCTTGACATCTTCCCACCCCTGCATATAATCACACCCAACAAGACAGCGCGAAGACGAGTATCCACGCAACTGTGCAGAGAGCCATCGGTCGGTGCGAGATGGTCAGCCCACTGGAGAAATCCCCTTCGCCCCATCGCCCTCGCAGGGGTTTTTCGTAGTGATGACTTTAGTCATCGAATGACCAGCGACTGAAGTCGCTACTACGAGAACCGTAAGAGGGACGCGCGCGCCCGTTACAGCGCACTCCAAGACCTAGCCCCCACCTGGCCTCCCCCATTTTCTGCGAAAATAGGGGAGGAAGTTCCGAAGGGATGGAGGGGCGGGGTAAAAGCAGGTGGCACCACGAGACGCCCCCTCGTCCTGCACATGGACCGGGGGCGTATTCTATTCCGCACGGAGGTGCAACATGTTAGACATCAATATCATCCGCGAGAACCCCGAACTTGTCCGCACGGCGCTCAAACACCGCCAGATGGATTCCTCCCCCGTGGACGACATCCTCAGGCTGGATGAAAAACGCCGCACCCTGCTCACGCAGGTGGAGGGACTCAAAGCCGAGCGCAACATCGTCTCGAAAGAGATCAGCAAATTGAAGGATGCCGCGGAACGCGAAAAGAAGATCGCCGCAATGCGCGAAGTGGGCGACAAGATCGCCGCGCTCGACAAGGAAGTGGCAGACGTCGAAGCGGAGTTAACGTCATTGACCAGCGCCCTGCCCAACATCCCGGATGAACGCACGCCGGTAGGCGCATCCGAAGAGGAGAATGTCGTCCTCCGCACGGTCGGTCAACTCCCCGAATTTGATTTTGAACCCAAAGCCCACTGGGATCTCGGTCCCGCACTCGGCGTCATCGACTTTGAACGCGGCACCAAAATCACCGGCTCGCGTTTCTACGTGTTGAGCGGACCCGGCGCGAGATTACAGCGCGCCCTGATCGCCTTCATGCTCGACCTGCACACGCGCGGACAGGGCTACACCGAAAAGTACCTGCCCTTCATGGTGAAATACGAAACGGTCTTCGGCGCGGGACAACTGCCCAAGTTTGCCGACAACCTGTACAAAGACCACGAAGAGGAATTGTATTTCGTGCCGACTGCCGAGGTTCCGCTGACCGGTCTGCACATGGGCGAGATTCTCGACGAAGCGCAACTGCCGTTGATGTACACCGCCTACACGCCCTGCTTCCGCCGCGAAAAGATGAGCGCCGGGCGCGACGTGCGCGGCATCAAACGCGGGCACCAGTTCGACAAGGTGGAGATGTACATCTACGCCAAGCCCGAAGAATCGGACGCCCTGCTCGAAAAGATGCGCGAAGACGCCGAAGCCACCTGCGCCGCGCTGGGGCTGACCTATCGCGTCAAACAACTCTGCACAGCCGACATCGGCTTCGGTTCCGCCATCACCTACGATCTCGAAGTCTGGGCGCCGGGATGCAACGAGTGGCTGGAAGTCTCTTCGGTCTCGAATGTGCGCGACTTTCAGGCTCGTCGTGCGAATATAAAGTATCGCCCTGCAGATGGCGGCAAGGCGCGCTTCGTCCACACCCTGAACGGATCGGGTCTCGGACTGCCCCGCACGCTGATCGCCGTTATGGAGAACTACCAGCAGGCGGACGGCTCGATCATCGTCCCCGAAATCCTGCGCCCGTGGATGGGCGGCGTGGATGTGATCAAATAAAAAGGACTTGTGAGGTCTTAAAGACCTCACAAGTCTGAAAAGGAATCAACATGCCCGAATGGCTCACCCTCTTCCTGCAAGTCGCGCTTGAAACACTCACCCTCTTCGCCCTCCTGATCGGGCTGGCTGGTTTGATCGTCCCTGTTTTTCCCGGTCTCACGATCATGTGGCTCGCCACGCTGGTCTACGCCGTCATCCAGGCATCGCGCGGGCTGATGACCGGCTGGGACTGGTTCGCCTTTTCGCTCATCACGCTCCTGATGGTCGGCGGCAACATCATCGACAACCTCATCATCGCCAGCAAGATGCGCGACCAGTTCATCCCCTGGAGTTCCATACTCATCGCGTTCGGTGCAGGCATCATCGTCAGCATCTTCCTCACCCCGTTGATCGGTCTTGTCGCCGCGCCGCTGGGGCTGTTCCTCGCGGAACTGCGGAGACTCAAAGACCGCAACGCCGCCATCGCTTCGACCAAAGCCTACATGATCGGCTGGGGCTGGGCATTCGGCGCAAGGTTTATAATCGGTGTGTTCATCACAGGCCTGTGGATGTTGTGGGCCTGGATATAGATCATTTCATCAAAGGAGAATATTATGCCCCCGCTCGTTAATGAGATTTTCGGTTTTCTCGGCTTTATCATCCGCTTCCTCGGTTTTCTAGTCTTCGGTTTTGGAGTCGGACGCTTCGTGTTCGATAATTTCAAGAAGGCTGAGTGGCAGGTGAAAATTGCCCTCGTGCTTGGTTTCTTTGGTCTCGCGATCGCATTCACAGACTTCGCCTCTGCTGGTTCAGCAGGAGCATTTGCCCTCGGTAGCGGTATCGCCTTCCTGATGGCAGGTATGCCGAAGAAAGAAGACAAAGAAGAAGGAAAGTAAAGTTGAACGATCAGGCTCCCAATGGGAGCCTGATGCTTTATTTTTTCGCCTCACGTCTCTGTTTTCCAATTGACATCGTGATTCGTTCAACATCTTATTTCAACTTCTCGATCACGCTTCCCGCCGCGGCTTCGGGCTGTTCGCCGTTTAATACGCGGACCAGCGCCTCTTGCATGAGCGGACCCAGCACCTGTAACACCGTGTTCGATGGCACGGCATACGCGGACCCGGCAACGGCAATCACCGCATCGTCCCCCGCAACGGCGCTGGATGGACGTGTGGGAAGATACCCCGCAGACCGCGTCCACACCCCGATGAAATCACCGGCTGTCAGGTATTCGGCAAGTTCGATGGCAATCTGCTGGTTCTCGGGGTTGGAACCAGCCAGCGACCACAGCCAGCCTGTCGCGAACGAATGACCCGAGTCGCCCAAGCCGGGAACCGGAGAGA
>JBFYRY010000321.1:0-5013 GCA_041302025.1 Chloroflexota bacterium
ACGGGTGGCAAGTAAGAGCAGGAACGAAACGAACACAAGCACCGTGGACAAAGCAAGCGCAACCCCAAGACTTCTTTCCAGACCCAGATAGATCGCCAGTGGCATGGTCTGTGTGACGCCTTCGAGGTTACCTGCGAACAATATGGTTGCACCGAATTCACCAATGGCACGTGTCCATGCCAGGATGGCGCCACTAAGCACTGCACGACCTGCCAGTGGGAACATCAGATAGCGGAACAATTGCCACTCGTTACTGCCTTCCACGTAGGCGGCTTCGACGATCTGGTGCTCGATCTCGGCAAAGCCGATACGCGCCGCGCGGACAAATAATGGGGCTGAGACAAAGGTCTGGGCGAGCACAACAGCCGTCGTCGTGAAAGGAAGCGTGAGTCCGATCGAGTTGAGCCACGAGCCGAAGACTCCCTGTCGTCCGAAAGCGATCAGGAGCGCGATCCCTGCAACCGATGGAGGCAGGACAATAGGCAGGTCGATCACAAGTTCAAGAAAAGCTTTGCCAGCGAACTTCCTGCGGGCAAGTACAAAAGCCAGCGGCGTGCCTGTGACAATGGAAACCAACATGCTTACAGTGCTGGTCAGCAGACTCAATCGGAGCGCAGAGACCGCGCTCGGCTCGGCGATCAACGACAACATGCCTTCTGTGCCTGCGCGCCAGAGAAGCGCCAATACAGGCAGAGCCAGCAAAGCCAGCAGAAGAAGACTCGGCAAAACAAAAAGCCATTCGGTCAGCGGCGCGAGTTTTGTGTGAAAGAGTGGTTTGCGTGGATGTGACATAAGAGACCAAACGCCCTGCAGGTTGGGGCATTTAGTTTTACATCACGGAGAGACAGGTGTAAAGCCCCATTTTTTGAGGATGGATTGCCCATCGGGCGAGAGAAGGTAAGCAATGAACTGATTCGCCATTTCAAGATTTGCGGATTCGACCAGCGGCGCGATCGGATATTCTGCGAGCACATTGGCATCCACAGGGATTTCAATTCGCTGGAGTTCCGGCACCGCGACCGCATCCGAGATATACACGATGCTCGCGTCCGCCTCCCCCAACTGGACTTTTGTCACTGCCTGGCGGATATTATCTTCATTGGAAACGACGTTTGCCAAAACCTTGTCTTTGTAATCGGCACCGAACATGCCATTGAGATTCTCCAACACCTGACGCGCATACCTCCCCGCTGGCACTTCCTCCGCGGCAAGCACGAGTTTCAAATTTGCTTCGCTCAAATCTTTCAACGATCTGAGTGCGCAGGTTTTGCGAGCCGCCAAAGTTGAAGACAATTGTCACATCGGGATGTTCCGCTTCAAACGTTCTGCCGATCTCGGTGAAGGCATCCGTCAGAGACGCGGCGGCATACACAGTCAATGTGTGTGAAGTGTTTGGTGTCCCTGCGCATGCGCCAAGAAACAAGGATAAAAAGAGCAGTAGCGAAAATATTCTCTGAATCCGCTTCAAAGTACCTGCCTCTGTCGGTGACTGTTCGATGAGCGATGATTCACAAACTGTGTCACATCCTGATCTGCAGGCGCGGCGAAAACCTCATCAGGATTTCCCACCTGTCGCAAACGGTTGCCCACAATGACCGCCATCCGTTTTCCCAATTGCGCCGCTTCCTCCAAATCATGGGTTACGAAAACAGTCGTGGTAGCAGTTTCATCGAGCAATGCGCCCAAGTCTTCCAGGATGCGACTGCGCGTGGGCGGATCGAGAGCCGAGAACGGTTCATCCAACAACAACAACTGCGGCTTCAACACCAACGCCCGCGCCAGACTGACTCTCTGCGCTTCGCCCCCAGACAACTCGCCTGCCCGCCGTTTTGACAGATGCCCCACCCCCAACCGTTCCAACCACAGCGGAACGTCACGACGAATCACATCTTTGGATACACTACGAAACCGCAAACCGGACGCGACATTATCGAACACAGACGTATCGAACAAAAGTGGATCCTGCATCACCAGCGCGATGCGGCGACGATAAGCCGTATCAGACTCCGCCTCAGCCTGCACACCGCTAAATAAAATTTTTCCACGCTCAGGCTTGAGCAAACGCGCCAGCGTCAGGAGAAGCGTGCTTTTCCCCGCACCATTCGGTCCCACTACTGCCAACACTTCGCCTTCGATAATGGTCAACTCATCGAGTTGCAGAGCAAGATGATTTCCGCGCTTGACGGACAGGTCTCGAATCTCGACAAGTGCTCTCATCGGCGCGCACCCCGCTGTTGGATCCAGGTCAGCGCCCAGTTGACCAGGAATGTAATGGTCAAAAGCAAAACCCCGAGTGCGATGGCAATATCGAAGTTGCCTTTGCTGGTTTCAAGCACAATGGCGGTTGTCAGGACACGCGTCTGGTAGCGGATGTTGCCTCCCACCATCATGGACGCGCCCACTTCGGAGATGACCGAACCAAATCCAGCCATCAGCGCGGCAAGAAGCGGCAGACGCGCTTCCCGCCACAGCATCCAGATCATTTGTGGTCGTGAGGCGCCAAGTCCATAGAGTTGCAGACGCAGGCGCGGGTCCAGAGATTGAAGCGCGGCGGCGGTGAGCCCGGTCACAACCGGGAATGAGATGATGACCTGGGCGATGATGATCGCTGACGGGGTATAGATCAGCCGCAAATCCCCCAGCGGACCAGAACGCCATAGCATCATCGCCACGAACAAACCGACCACTACCGGCGGCAATCCCATGCCGGTATTGACCATGCTCAGTAAAAAGGAACGGAAGGGGAACTTGCCCAACGCCAGCAAGGTGCCAAACGGCAAACCGATGAACAGGCTCAGCCCGGTGGCAAAAGCTGAAATTTGCAAAGACAGAACAGTGATTTGGAAGACTTCGGCGTCGAAGATCATAATTTCGAATGTGTAGGGGCACGGTGACCGTGCCCCTACAAAATTGGATTGATTATAAACCGAGGTCAGCGTCTGTCTTGCCGCCATCGGGATTGAACAACGGAATGCCGAATTTATCCACACCGAATGTTGCCATCACATCCTGAGCGGTGGGACCGACCATGAAATTGAGGAACGCCAGCGCACCATCATAATTCACCTTGGACCATTTTTCGGGGTTGACGGTGATGACATGGTAAACATTCAACAGGGATGGATCGTTTTCCACCAACAGGGTCAGTTGCATTTTATCCTTGTTGGCGAGGAAGGTGGCGCGATCGGTGAGGATGTATGCTTCCTTCTCAGAGGCGATTGTCAAAGAGGCACCCATGCCCTGACCAGTTTCAACGTACCAGGCGGGTTTGGCGGTCGCGGGATCGAGTTCTACGCCCTTCCAGATGCTCAGTTCCTTGGAACTGGTGCCTGACTTGTCAGCACGCGCGATGAACGGCGCCTCAGCCGCGGCAATAGCCTTGAAGGCTTCTTTTGGGGAAAGTCCCTTGATGCCAGCGGGATCTGCTTGGGGTCCAACGACGATGAAATCATTGTGGGCAACCAGGACGCGTTCCTTACCCCAGCCGTCTGCCATAAATTGCTTTTCAGCGGCAGGTGAGTGAACGAACAGAGCATCGGCGTTACCTTCCTGCGCCATTTGAATAGCCGCGCCCGAACCCACTGCCACAGTCTGAACAGTAAAGCCAGTCTCTTCCTGGAAGAGCGGAATCAATATATCCAGCAAGCCTGAATCCTGGACAGATGTAGTGGTCGCAAGGATCAATGTCGGGTTGGCGGGAGGTTCTGGCGCAGTTGCCGCAACGGTTGCCACCTGAATTTCGATCACGCCTTTAACTTGAAGTTTCCCAGAGTAGGCTGGCAGGACAGTGCTGAAACCACCCTTATCGCGGAAGGACACAATGCAGTCTGTGCAAGCGGTCACTTCTTCGAGACTGATCTCGGCGGTAAAGCCATCATCTGCCACAAAGATCACGGTATTGGCATCGGCATTCGGTTCCGCCATCGCCAGCAGGTCAGAAATCAACACACCGGTATAGGTGGCTTTCTCGCCACTCTTGTTGGTTGCTTCCACATCGAGCGTGGTCATGGCTTTGACCTGGTCTTCGGTCCAGGCTTGTTCGCTTGCGACATTGCCGGTGACCTTCAACGCCACTTCAGCGGCTGGCGCTTCGGTTGCGACAGGGGCATCGGTGGCAACAGGAGCTTCGGCAGCCGGAGCCTCTGTCGGGGCGGGTGATCCGCAGGCGGATAACACCAGTGACAGGATCAAGCCCATGAACAAGATAAATTTAGTCGTGCGTGACATATTTCAATTCTCCTTCTTTCGTAAAGTGATTTGCTTTCCGCAATAAAAACTCTGCGGGATACAGCCAAATACAATGGGACTATTCGTCCACGGCGACCATGATGTTGGACGCCTTGATGACGGCATATGCCGCCTTGCCCTTTTTCAGCCCCAGCGATTTGACCGAGGCGTTGGTGATGATGGAAACGAGTTGTTCGCCGCCAGGCAATTCGATGGTCACTTCGGAGTTGACAGCTCCTTTGATGACTTTCAGGACTTTCCCTTTCAACAGATTACGTGCGCTGAGTTTCATGATTTTTCTCCTTTCAAATCTACTCGCTGCTCTCTTTGAGCAGAGACAACCGCAAAAAGATGAACGTCACTAATGCGACCAGTACCAACAGTGCCGCCACAGGCTGTGCGGCGACGAGACCAAATCCCTCGAAGCGTTCGAACACCAGCACCGGCACGATCTTGGGATGGTAGGCAAGGATGACCACTGCGCCAAATTCACTGATGCCGCGCGCCCACATCATCAACGCGCCTGCCAGTACCCCGCGCCACGCTTGCGGAAGCGATACGTACCAGAACGCCTGCCACGGGGATGCTCCGTCTATCAACGCCACCCGTTCGAGTTCATCATCCACGAGCGCAAATGATTCGCGGCTGAGGTTGACCAGGAACGGCAGGCTGACAAACAACATGCCCACCACGATGCCGGAGAAATTGTCGGTAAAGGCAATGCCAAGCGGTGTCAGCCACTGACCGAGCAAACCGCGCCTGCCAAAGACGAGCAGAAGTGCAACC
>JBFYRY010000086.1:0-13031 GCA_041302025.1 Chloroflexota bacterium
CCATGAGGTTCTCCAGTTGCTGGTCGGGATACCTCAACTGTATTGAATCTCATGGACTTTTGTCAACCTTCTTCCCAAGGTAGCAACTTGGGTTAGTTATCTATCTTCTAATCGTCGCATCCCGCTCCGGTCCCGCGCCGATTCACTTCACATGGATATAACAAGGCGGCGCACATTTGCCATCGCCGCCTTGTTATGCTTCATTCGCACCTGCCGCATTGTGTCAGTGTAACTTTCGGTCAAGCAACATCCATCTGATATTGATAAACAGGAACCTCCAGAATGCGGCTTGGGCTTTTGGGGGCGAGGATGGCTTCGTCAATTTTCTTTGCCACTTCGGGGCGCAGGAATTTCTCTCCGCATTGGGCGCATACACCCGTGGGGACGTTTTCAAATACCACCAGTTCACCCTTCCAGCGGATTTCGCGCGGCATTAATCGTTCTTCCACTGCGCCGCCGCAGAAAAAGCAGTCGTCATATGATGTGTGTTTCATGGCTATCTCCAAATCTCAACGATTACGATTGCGGGGGTCTTTCCATTTGGGCATGGATGGAATATAAACCGTTATTAAGACCATGTGTCCAGCCCGATTCTTTCCGCAAACGACATGAATGGCTTTACCGTGCACAAATCCAAGCGCAAGGCAACTTTCACCGCGTGGGTCATCGGGATAAGCTTCGATGATCTCACAATGCATCAAAGCTGTTTCCACTTGTAACAAGGTCAATCCATCTGCGATACGCTCATCATCCGCATGGATGGATATTTGGTAGGCCTGACTTTCTACTTCCGTGCGGATGAATCTGGGTGTCAAAGGCATGTTTTTATTATACCAGCGGGCTCCAACTATCTTCGTATCGTCGCATCCCGCTCCGGTCCCACCCCGATCCACTTCACTGGGACCCCGCTTGCATCTTCGATCATCTTCACATAGTTCTGTGCATTTACTGGCAACTCTTCAAACGACCTTGCCTTGCTGATGTCTTCCTTCCAGCCTTTGACGGATTGATACACACATTCGACGTTGTCCAAGCCGTAGGCATCCACATCGGCGTAGCGCACCGACTTGCCGTTCAACCTGTATCCCACACAGACCTGGACTTCATCCAGCCCGCTCAGCACATCCAACTTGGTCAAACAGATTTCCGTCATGCCGCTTAATTGCACAGCAGTTTTGACGATCTCCAGGTCCAGCCAGCCGACTCGCCGAACACGCCCTGTTGTGGCGGCGACTTCGCCAAATTTCTTATATGCTTCGCTGTCATAGTCCTTGATCTCAGTGGGCAACGGTCCCGCACCGACCCGCGTAGTGTACGCTTTAGTCACACCGACTACGTTCGTGATGTAACGCGGCGGGATGCCCAGTCCCGCCGAAGCGGCAGAGGGGATGGTCGTCGAAGCGGTCACGAACGGATACGTTCCCCAATCGGTATCAAGGAACGTCCCCATTGCCTGTTCGAGCAGAAAGTGTTTGTTCGCTTTCAAACCATCCTGTACCAGCGAGAACAATTCCTTGATGTACGGTTTTAACTTTGCATAATATCCACGGTACGTATCGCGCACTTCCTCGTATTTCAACGCCTCTCCGCCCAGCGCGACAATGATCTTATTCTTCAGTTCCAACTGAACTGCCAGCCGCGATTCAAATGTACTACTTGTGAAGTCTGTCCAGCGGATGCCGTTGTAACTGACCTTATCCGCAAACACGGGACCGATGCCGCGGCGCGTCGTCCCTGTTGCGCCTGCGCCTTTGGCTTCTTCGTACAATCCATCCAAAATCTTATGATATGGCATGATCAAATGCGAGCGCGGCGAGACCCACAAACGCCCGTCCACGCCCACACCCGCCTTGTTGAGCATCTCGATCTCTTCGATCAGCACAGCAGGGTCCACGACCACGCCGCCGCCGATCAGTCCCACCGTGTTCTGCGCAAAGATCCCCGACGGCACGAGATGGATCTTGAACGTCCCGAACTCGTTGATCACCGTATGCCCGGCGTTATTTCCGCCGTTGAAGCGCGCCACATAATCCACGCGCTCCGCCAAAAAATCGACGACCTTGCCCTTGCCCTCATCGCCCCATTGCGAACCGATCACTGCTGTAACTGTCATAAGACCTCCGATATTCGATACGCGTTATTCGGAACTTCGATTTTCGAGTATCGAATATCGAAGTGCTTCATCTGTGATTTGGATTGCCGCTCCCAAATATGTTTCCGGCGAGAGACTCATCAGCCTCTCGCGCGTTTCCTCATCGACATCCAGCGCTTCGACCCAACGCCGGTACCTGTCTCCGTTAAATACACGTCCCCGCGTCTGGGACTTGAGCGACTCATACGCATCGCTCCGTCCCGCCGCGCGGAGAATGGTCTGCGCCCCTTCGCTGACGACCTCCCAATGCGCGTTCAACTCCGATTTGATTCTTTCCTCATCCGCATCCACGCGAGACATCCCGCGTGTGACGTTGTTCCATGCCAGCAGGGTATGTCCCAGCGCAATGCCGAACGTTCTCCGCACCGTTGAATCGGATAGGTCGCGCTGTAATCTCGAAACGGGCAGTTTCTGTCCGTAGTGGGTGAGGAGCGCATTCGCCACCCCGAGATTGCCTTCCGCGTTCTCGAAGTCAATGGGATTCACCTTCTGCGGCATCGTGGACGAACCCACTTCACCTTCAACGACTTTTTGCTTGAGCAATCCGTCGCTGATATATCGCCACATATCCTGTGCGTAGTCAATCAGGATGGAGTTCGTCAATCGGACGGAATCGAAGTAGCGGATCCAGTTGTCATACGGCAGGATTTGGGTTGTGACGAGATTGGGTTCAAGCCCGAGGCTTTCGATGAAGTTTTTGCTGAAGGACATCCAATCAATGTCTGGATGCGCGGCATAGAATGCATTGAAGTTGCCGACGGCGCCTGTCAATTTGGCTTCGAATGTATGGCTTGCCATTTCGTCGCGGCATTTCTTCAATCGGGCAAGATAAACCGCGATCTCTTTTCCCAAGGTCGTTGGTACTGCAGGCTGACCGTGAGTCCGCGCGAGCATGGGCAGGGCGCGGTATTTTTTTGCGAAGTCGCGCAGGGAAGAAATCAGGCTATCGAGCGCAGGGAGCAGAACTTTATCGCGCGAGTCTCTCAAGGCAAGGGCTTGCGCGATGTTGTTGATGTCTTCGGAGGTAAGCCCGATGTGGATGTATTGATGGAGTTCGTGCGGTAGTTTCTCGCGGAGGAAATACTCGATCGCTTTGACATCGTGGCGTGTGGTTTTTTCATATTCCTGGATCTTCAGCGCATCTTTGTCTGTAAAGGTGTTGAAAGAAATGCCTGGGTGTGGGCAAATGCCGGTTTTGGAAAGAGCAGATAGAAAGTCCAGTTCGAGGCGTGCGCGGGAACGGAGATAGGCAAATTCGGAGAAGAAATCCCGAAGTACGGAAGTCTCCTTTTCGTAGCGTCCATCCAGAGGGGAAAGTGCATGAAGACTCATCGTCAAGCATTATAATTCGGGCGACCCAATAAAATAAGACTTCCGAAGTCTCAGAGACTTCGGAAGTCTGGAGGTAATGTGAAGATCCTGCCCGATACTGCCCTGACCTATGATGATGTTTTGCTGGTGCCGCAATACTCCGATGTGGATTCGCGGCGTATGCTTTCGACAAAGAGCTGGTTGACGAATAAGATCGCCCTGCAGATGCCGATCGTTTCCGCAAACATGGATGTGGTCACCGAGAGCGAGATGGCGATCACGATGGCGCGCGAGGGCGGGATCGGGATGATCCACCGCTTTATGACCATCGGTGAACAGGCGCGCCAGATCGAGCGCGTGAAGAAGGCTGAGTCGTTCATTGTGGATAACCCCATTACGATGAATGAATCGCATACGGTTGGCGATGTGAAGAAGATTGTGGACGAAACCGGTACGGGCGGCATCCTGATCCTGGATAGGAATGAAAAACTGATCGGCATCATTTCCACGCGCGACTTGTTGTTTGAAGATGACGATAACAAACCGGTGACCGGGATCATGACGCGCGAAGTGCACAGCGCCGCGCCGGGGACCTCTCTGAAAGAGGCGGAGCGATTGTTGCATGAATATCGTGTAGAGAAACTGCCGCTGGTGGATGAGGTTGGAAAGGTTGTCGGGCTGGTGACCTTGAAAGATATCATGAAGATTACTCAGTTCCCGAAAGCGACCAAGGATTCGAAAGGGCGGCTGGCGGTGGGTGCGGCGGTCGGCGTGCGCGACAGGGAAATGCACCGTGTGGAAGCCGTCCTTCGTGCAGGCGCCGATTGCATCGTGGTGGATATTGCCCACGGCGATTCGCATCTTGAGATCGAGATGATCATCAACATCCGCAAGCACTTTCCGGAGGCACAGATTGTCGGCGGGAATGTCGCTACTGCCGATGGCACGAAGCGGCTGATCGATGCCGGGGTGGATTGTGTAAAAGTGGGCGTGGGTCCCGGTTCAATCTGCATCACGCGGCAGGTGGCGGGGACGGGCGTTCCGCAATTGACGGCGATCATGGAGTGTGCCGAAGCCGCGCGCCCGTCGGGTGTTCCCACCATCGCGGACGGGGGAATCCGTCACCCCGGCGATGTGGCAAAGGCGCTGGCGGCAGGCGCCCAGACGGTGATGATCGGCTCGCTGCTGGCAGGCACCGATGAAAGCCCCGGCATGGTCATGACCCGCCGTGGACATAAATACAAAGCCTCACGCGGTATGGCTTCGCTTGAGGCAAATATCGAACGCAACAAGCGTGAAGGCAACGACCTGACCCAGGAGGAGATCGAAGAGTATGTTGCTGAGGGCGTGGAAGCGGCGGTCCCGTATCGAGGCAGGGCGCGCGAAGTACTCATGCAACTGGTCGGTGGATTACAATCGGGTATGAGTTACAGCGGCGCGCACACTGTTGAGGAGTTTCAGCAAAAGGCGATCTTTGTGCGGATGACCGGCGCAGGTTTGAAGGAATCCGGTCCGCATGATGTGGAAGTCCTTGGTTAGAAAGTTTCAAGGTTGGCAGGTTTGAACGTTGGAATGTTCAAACCTGCCAACAGAATTGGAGAATACAATGACTGACCAGACAAAAACCTGGGTTGAGAAAGATAAAAAACAATTGCATCCCGTCTATCACCCGAAGTCTCATGCCAATCCGTTGGTGGTGGAGCGCGGGGAAGGCGTGTGGCTGTACACCGCCGATGGGCAAAAGATCCTTGACGGCATGGCGGGACTTTGGAACGTCAACGTGGGATATGGGCGGGAGGAACTCGCCAAAACCGCCTATGACCAGATGAAGGAACTGGCTTTCACCTCCAATTTCTCAGGCATGACCAACCTGCCATCCATTCAACTGGCGGAGAAACTGGCGGGCTTTGCCTACGAAGGCTTGAACACGACCCTGTTCACTTCGGGCGGCTCCGAGTCGAATGATTCGGCGTTCAAGACCGCGCGTTATTACTGGAAGCGGAAAGGCAAGCCGACGAAGTACAAGGTCATCGCCCGCAAGGGAGCATATCACGGTGTGACATTGTCCACCACCTTTGCAACAGGATTGGAAAAATATCACACCATGTTTGGTCCCGCGCCGGAGGGATTTGTCCACATCCCTGCGCCGAATCCATATCGCTTCGAGGGCGAGATGAAAGCGGGCGAGACGGTCGGTCAGGCGGCGGCGCGCGCGCTCGAAGAAGCGATCCTGCGCGAAGGCGCGGATACGGTCGCGGCGTTCATCGCCGAGCCGGTCATGGGCGTGGGCGGCGTCATTGTCCCGCCTGCCGATTATTTCCCGCTGGTGCGCGCGATCTGCGATAAATATGAAGTCCTGTTCATTGCGGATGAAGTCATTACGGGATTTGGTCGTACCGGGGAATGGTTCGCGCTTAAACATTGGAACGTCAAACCGGACATTCTCTCGTTCGCCAAAGCCATCACGAGCGGATACGCCCAGCTGGGCGGGATCCAGATCTCGGACGAAATCCGCGAGACGATGGAATCCGCCCCCGAGTCGGAAGCATACATGCACGGGTACACGTATTCCGGCCATGCCATGGCGTGCGCGGTTGGTTTGAAGAACATCGAACTGATGGAAAAAGATAATTATCCCGCCCGCGCGAAGGACCTCGGCAAACGTCTGTTTGACGGCTTGAAGACGCTGACAGAGTTCCCGTTTGTCGGCGATGTGCGTGGACTGGGTCTGGTCTGTGGCGTGGAGATCGTCTCGAATAAGGAGACCAAAGCCGCCGACGCGGCGATGGCGGGCAGGATCTTCAAAGCTGCCCAGGATCGCGGATTGCGCTCGCGTCCGCTTGGGAATACGCTGGCATTCTCGCCCCCGATCTGCATCAACGAAGATGAAGTGGATGAGATCGTCAAACGCTTGGGTGCGGCGATGGACAGCGTTGGTAATTGAGTAAGTGGTAATTTGTGCTGCGTGTTGCGTACTTCGTATTTCGTAACATGTATCTTGTATTTCATACCGTGTCTATTTGTGTCCATCAACCAATCGTAAATCGTAAATCGTAAATCGTAAATCGATATGTCAGTATATCTCCACGATATTCCCCTCTCTCAAGCCCAGACGCGGTTGCAACAAGCCTTGCAAGAGGCGGATCTTTGGCGCGTGCTCGGTTTTGAAACCATCCCACTCGATGAGAACGCATTGGGACGTGTCACATCCGAGCCGGTCTGGGCGAAAGTTTCCTCGCCGCATTATCACGCCTCCGCCATGGATGGATTTGCCGTCCGCGCAATCATGACCAACGGAGCGATGCCGTCCACGCCGGTCACGCTTCAAATGGGACCCGATGCCGAATACGTGGATACCGGCGACCCATTGCCCGGCTGGGCGAACGCGGTCATTCCCATTGAGAATGTCGAATCGTTGGATGAGCACGGAAATATCACAAAAGATATCCGTGACCCGGACTCGATTCGCATCCGTGCTTCGGTCACGCCGTGGAGTCACGTCCGCCCGCTGGGGGAGGACATCGTCGCGACGCAGTTGGTCCTGCCGGCAGGGCATATCCTCAAGCCGGTGGACTTGGGCGCCATCGCCGCGGCGGGTCATCAGGAAATCAAAGTGGCGCGCAAGCCGAAGGTGGCGATCCTGCCAACTGGAACGGAACTCGTCCCTATCGGGAGCGACCTCAAAGCGGGCGACATTCTCGAATACAACTCGCTCGTGCTTGCGGCGCAGGTCAAAGCGATGGGCGGCGAACCGACCCGTTACCCGATCACAAAAGATGATTTCGATTTGATCTGCCAGCGCGTGGAAGAAGCCGCGAAAGATCACGATCTGGTTTTGCTCAATGCCGGTTCCTCTGCCGGCGCGGAGGATTTTTCCGCGAAGGTTGTGGAAAAACTCGGAACGCTTTTAGTTCATGGCGTAGCGGTGAGACCGGGGCATCCTGTAATCTTGGGGACCGTAGACCGCAGACCGCAGACCGAGTCTGATGAATTGTCCACCGTCCACCGTCCACCGTCCACCGTGCCTATCATCGGTGTCCCCGGCTACCCCGTTTCCGCCGCATTGACAATTGATATTTTTGTCGAACCCCTCATTGCGAAATGGCTGGGTCGCAGACCGAACGAACTTTCCACCGAAACGGCGATCCTCACACGAAAACTTGTCTCCCCTGCGGGTGACGATGACTTTGTCCGTGTGGTGGTGGGCAGGGTGGGGGAGAAATTGCTTGCCGCACCGTTGTCGCGCGGAGCGGGCGTCATCACGTCGCTGGTGCAAGCCGATGGACTGGCTCTGATTCCCAGCGGCACACAGGGAGTCGAAGCGGGCGAGAAAATTCAGGTTCGGTTGTATCGGAGCAGAAGCGAGATCGAGAAAACCATTTTCTGCATCGGCTCGCACGATCTCACGCTCGACCTCATATCGCAGTCTCTCTCTGAGCATGACCGCAGATTTGCCTCTGCCAACGTCGGCTCGCAGGGCGGACTGGTTGCGTTGCGGCGCGGGGAGGCGCATCTCGCCGGGTCTCATCTGCTTAACCCGGAGACGGGCGAATACAACATTTCCTACATCCGTCAGTACATGCCGAATATCCCGGTCAAGGTTATCGCGTTGGTCGGGCGCGAGCAGGGGTTGATCGTAAAGAAGGGGAACCCAAAGGGCATCAAAGGCTTGGGAGACCTCAGCAGGCATGGCATCCAATTTGTGAACCGTCAGCGCGGTGCAGGCACGCGCGTCCTGCTCGACTATCATTTGAATTTGATGACAATACCCCAAAGTTCTATTGTGGGCTATTCGCAGGAAGAGTATACTCATCTCGGCGTTGCGGCGGCAGTTGCTTCGGGACGCGCAGATTGTGGACTTGGCATCGCCGCCGCCGCGCAGGCACTGGATCTGGATTTCATCCCGCTGTTCCAGGAACGATATGACCTCGTCATCCCGAAGGAACATGCGGAAAGCGACCTGCTTGCGCCTCTTTTCGGACTTTTGGCTGGTGCCGCGTTTCGAAAAGCCGTTTCTCAACTGACAGGATACGATGTGTCCGTTATGGGCACGATTATTTTGGAGGACTAGATGTCTGAAGCACTCATCATCGACGATAACCGTTCGACCGCAGATGCGTTAAATCAAATGCTCACCGTACTGGGACAAAAAGCCCGCGTGGCGTATGGTTCCAGCCCTGCCATGTCCCTGCTGGGCGGCGGGTTCACCCCGAAATTCATTTGTCTCGATATCAACATGCCCGGCGTGGATGGGACCGAAGTGCTTGCATACCTGCGAAGGGAGCCGCGGCTGATTCCTGTACCTGTGTTCGTCATCACCTCCGACGACCAGCCGGAGACGCGCAATAAAGTGATGAAACTCGGAGCATCTGCCATGATCATCAAGCCCGCCACGATTGACGCGCTGGAGAATGCGTTGAAGAACGCAAAAGTTCCATAGGAAGTTTGTTTGCACGACAGCACATAACCGCCGTTGAGAAACGGCGGTTATTTTTATGAGAACTTTATTGGAGAGTATAATGTGCGGCGGAATAGGAGATCAACTCATGCCGATTCTTGCAGGCATCCCTGCCCCCGATTTCGAATTGCTTGACGATAACAACACCTTGCGCAAATTGTCCGATTTTCGCGGCAGGAACGTCGTTTTGTATTTCTATCCGAAGGATGACACTCCCGGTTGCACCACGGAAGCCTGTAATTTCCGCGACGATTACTCGGCATATCAGGAGGCAGGCGTTGTGATCCTGGGAGTCAGCCCGGACGATGTGAAATCGCATGTGAAGTTCAGGAAGAAATTCGACCTGCCTTTTCCATTGCTGGTGGATGAAGACCACAAGGTGTGCGACCTGTATGAGGTGTGGGGACCGAAGAAGTTCATGGGTAAATCGTATGAAGGTGTTTTGCGGACGACCTTCCTGATCAATGGCAACGGAAACATCGTCAAGGTGTTTGAGAATGTGCGCCCGGCGGAGCATAGCGCGGAAGTATTGTCGGCGTTGGGCGCGGCTGGTTAAACGGAAGCAGGTTAAGGGTCCCGTGTGAAGCGGGGTTTTGTCCGTCAAAAATAGTGACAAATAACAGAAAATTTGGTAAATTAAGATGTTGTTGTATCCTGGGAGGGATACCCCGTACTTTTTTTCAGGAGAGAGTGTATGCGACATTTTGTGATTGTGGGGATCCTGGTCATCTTGATGGCTGGTCTCACGTATGTTGGTTTGGATAGTGCCGGGCTGATGCCCGTGCAAGCCAGCGCACAGTCAGTGCCGATCGATCGGATGTGGAATGAGCAGGTCATTGCCATGTCCTTTCTTTTTGCCCTGATCGTGGTGCCGATGTTCTACAGCCTTATCGTCTTTCGACGCAAAAAAGGCGATACGACGGATGCGGCGCACGTGGAGGGCAATACCCGGCTCGAGATCGTGTGGACGATCCTGCCGTTCTTTGCTGTGGTGTTATTTGCATATCTGGGCGGGAATTCCCTGGCGCAGACCCTGCGCGCCGACCCCGATGCCATGGTGGTGAAAGTCACCGGCAGGCAGTGGTCGTGGAGTTTTGAATATCCGGATTATGGAGTGACCTCAAAAGAATTGCGTCTTCCGGTGGGGAAGCAGGTCCACTTGCAGATGACTTCGACGGATGTCATCCATTCATTCTGGGTGCCCGAGTTCCGCGTCAAACAGGACCTGGTGCCTGGGCGCGTGACCGAACTGCGCATCACCCCGACTTTGGTGGGTGCGTGGAAAGTGCGCTGTGCCGAGATCTGCGGCGCCTCCCACTACAGCATGGAAACACCGGTTGTCGTCACATCACAGGAAGATTTTGATGCGTGGATGGCTGGCGAAGCTGCCCTTGTGGCGGAAGCCGCGGCGACACCCGAAGGACGCGGCAAGGCGCTTGTCGCCGCAAATGGTTGTACGGCATGTCATGCGATCGACGGTGTTGGCGGGAACATCGGTCCCAAGTGGAATGGTGCCTTCGGTGAGGAAGTGGAATTATCGGATGGCTCCACCGTGCCGGGTGACGAAGCCTACCTGACCGAATCGATCAAGTCGCCTCAGGCGAAGATCGTGGCTGGTTACGAGTCGCAACTCATGCCCACATACGGCTTTACCGATGAACAGATCGCTGATATTGTGGCGTACATCAAGACGCTGAGATAGGTTGTGGAGGAAATTATGACAAAATCAAGATCTGTTGGAAGCGGTTTGTTGCTTCTTGTGATTGGCGGGGTGGTTGGATATGGGGTCGGGCTGGGGCTGGATTTTCTGGTGACCCTTCTAACGACCGGTTCCGGAAAACTGAACTTCTCCGGTTCGGTGGCTGGATTGTTCACGTTGCTTTCGTCGGTCACAGCCTTTTTCTTTGGGGTGGTTGGGTATCGCGGGATCACCCGCGGCTTGAACTGGCAGATCTTCGGTACACTGTTCGGCGGGCTTTTTGTTACTGGCATTCGCTTCCTAATGGGTATGCGCGGTACGCAACTGTTTGGTAGCTTCTTTTTTAGTGAACCCGCCTGGGTATTCGGCGCTTTGGTTGGAGCGATCTCCTTCCTGTTCGGTGTCGGCGCGCTGGACGATTGGATGAAGTGGGCGCGCGGCATCGACACACCCGATCATCACGAAGATGTGCCGGGCTGGGAAAAATATCTCGGCGTATCGCTCGACCACAAGGTGATTGGTATTCAGTACACCGTCACAGCGCTGGTCTTGATCAGCGTGGGTGGTCTGTTCGCCCTAATCTTCCGCACGGAACTGGCGCAATCCCAATTGCAATTCCTGACTTCCACTTTCCGGCTGTTTAACCAGACCGGTCCGCAGATCTACAATGCGCTCATGTCCCTGCACGGCATGGTCATGATCGTTTCAATCCTGCTGGGGATCGCGGGTATCATGAACTATGTCGTGCCCCTGCTTCTCGGTGCGCACGACATGGCTTTCCCGCGTATGAACGCCTTTGCCTTTTGGATCGCTGTTCCCGCCTCAGTGCTTCTGCTCATGAGCCTCGTTCTGGGCGGATTCGAGACCGGCTGGACGGGCTATCCTCCGCTTTCCTCGCGCGGGCCCGTGGGTGTGCAGATGTTCTTCCTGGGCGTGTTCGTGGCGGGTTGGTCGTCCATCCTCGGCGCGATGAATGTGATCGCCACCGTATTGCGGATGCGCGCCAAAGGCATGACCGCCATGCGCCTGCCGATCCTGGTGTGGGCATCCATTGCGACTTCGATCATCTCCCTGACTGCCACACAGTTGATCGGTCTCTCCTTCCAGTTGGTGATGTTCCAGCGTTTGCTAGGCATGGGTTTCTTCGACCCTGCCAAGGGCGGTAATCCCGTTCTGTTCCAGCATTTGTTCTGGTTCTATTCGCACCCCGCGGTATACGTGTTCGTTCTGCCCGGTCTGGGTGTGATCTCCGAACTCCTGCCGGTGTTCGTCCGCAAGCCGTTGTTCGGTTATCGCTGGGTGGCGATGTCGTCGCTGGGTATTGCCCTCGTCGGCTTTGTCGTATGGGCTCACCACATGTTCACATCCGGCATGAATGAATACCTGCGCGTTCCGTTCATGTACAGTACGTTGCTGGTGGCAATCCCGACCGGTGTGAAGTTCTTCTCGTGGGTGGCGACCATCTGGGGCGGCAAGATCCCAAATCCCATGCCGACGCCATTCCTGTTCACGGTGGGCGCGATCTTTGTATTCCTGCTCGGCGGTCTGACGGGTCCCCCGAACGCCACGGTCTCTGTTGACCTTCACTTGCACGATACCTACTTTATCGTAGGTCACTTCCATGACACGATCTTTGGAGGCTTCGTCTTCCCATTCTTTGCGGCGCTCTATTACTGGTTCCCAAAAGCGACCGGCCGCCGCATGAACGAGTTCTGGGGCAAGGTGCATTTCTGGCTGATGACGCCGTCGTTCCTCATCCTGACCTTTGGCATGATGCGCATCGGTCTGTTGGGTATGCGCCGCCGCATCGCGGATTATGATGCCGCGTTGGGCTTCGATACCACGCATCTGGTACTGACCATCTGCGGATTCCTGATCGCGACGTCCGTGTTGATCTTTATCATCAACTTCTTCCACAGCGTGAAGAACGGCGAAAAAGCGGAAGGCAACTTGTGGAACTCGCGTTCCCCCGAGTGGCAGGTCCCATCCCCGATGGCGGCACACAACTACGAAGTCCCCTTCGAAGTGGTCGGCGAGCCTTATGACTACGGTCTGCCCGGTTCGAAATACGTTGAATTTGCGCCTGCAAAAGGCAAGAAGCACTAGGAGGGGAGGAGCAAAATGACACATACTGAAGATAAAAAGACCATGTTGAGCCAGGGCATCTACATCTTTGTCTACCTGGCAGCGCTGACCGGACTTGAATTCTTTGTAGCAATTACTTTCAAGTCGGTTGCTTTGCTGGTTGTGGTGGCGCTCGTCAAAGCCGCGCTCGTTGTGTACTACTATATGCACATCTATAAACTTAATGCGGAACATGAGGGCGACCACGACTCGTACGAATACAAATCGGGCACCAACCGCCTGGGATTATGGTTGTTCCTGATCTCGGATTCGTTTGTCTTTGGCGG
>JBFYRY010000087.1:0-16903 GCA_041302025.1 Chloroflexota bacterium
CAAACAGGCACGCGCCGATGCCGTGAAGAACGCCGGTGTGCAGGCGCAGGAACTTGCCGATGCCGCAGGCGTGAAACTCGGCGACATCCAGAACATCGGTTTCTACGACAGCCAGCCCTACCCCGTCTTTGACGGCAAAGGCGGCGGAGCGGCGACTGAAGCGGCGGCTGTGCCGATCCAACCGGGACAGTTGACCTTCACCGTGACCGTCAACGTGACGTACGAACTCAAGTAAGACGCCACGCATCTTTCAAAGCCTGAACCTGTTCCCGTTATCGGGGGCAGGTTCTTTATAATTATCCCAACTCCTTCTTTCGTATTTGGGGGAGGCTGGGAGGGGGCAGGCGTTATAATCTTCCAAAAATCTCATTGCTCTCTGTGGCTAAAAAGGAGTCACTCATGCTCAAAGTCGGATATATCGGTCTCGGGTTGATGGGAAAGTCCATTGCCCGCAACATCCTCAAAGCGGGATTTCCCCTCGTGGTTCATAACCGCTCCCAAGCCGCCGTGGATGAACTCGTTGCGGAAGGTGCCATACGCGCCAACGCTCCCAGAGATGTCGCATCCCAGGTGGATGTGGTCTTCACCAACCTGCCCGATACCCCCGACGTGGAGAAGGTGGTACTCGGCGATAACGGTATCCTTTCAGGCGCGCATGATGGACTGATCTACATCGACAACTCCACCATCAAGCCAGCATCCGCCCGTATGATCGCGGAGAAACTGAAAACGAAGAATGTCTTCGCCCTCGATGCGCCCGTCTCCGGCGGGGACATCGGCGCGCGCAACGGCACGCTCACTATCATGGTCGGCGGCGATGCCTCCGCGCTGGAGAAGGTGATGCCGGTGCTGATGGCGACGGGCAAGACCGTGACCCACGTCGGCGATGCGGGCGCGGGACAGGTGGCGAAAGCCGCCAACCAGATCATGGTCGCCGCGCAGATGGTGGCGATGGGCGAACTGCTGGTCTTCGCGAAAAAGGCGGGAGTGGACCCAAAGAAGGTGGTGGATGCCATCAAGGGCGGCGCCGCCCAATGCTGGACCCTCGATGTCAAACCGCCGCGTTTGTTCGATGGCAACCGCAATCCGGGTTTCAAGGCGCACATGCAATTGAAGGACTTGCGGATCATCCGGGAAACAGCAAAGGAATACGACATTCCCATTTCAGGGACAATTGCCAACACGGAACTCTTCCAACAAATGATCGACCTTGGTCTGGGTGAATTGGACAATTCGGCCGTGGTAGGCGTGATCGAAAAACTGGCGGGAGTGGAGATCGCTTAAAGGTTTGCAATGGGAATTTATGTCTTTCAGGAATCGAAGAATTGTTCTTAAGATGAGCCGGTAATGAAAAGCGCCCCTGATTCTCAGAGGCGCTTTTTTGTTGAGTATTATGATCGTTTATTTCTCTTCCGTCACGCTGACCAGTACCGCGCGGACAACCCGTCGGTGGGAGTAGGTTTTGGAGAGTTCCTTATAGTCTTCGCAGGTCAGGAGCGTGATCCACGATCTTTCCTCATGTTTGAACACCTTCGACTGGTCATTCGGCGCAATGGAGAAAGTCTCCCGTATTTCATAGGTATACACCTTCCCAAAGGCATACACTTTGATCTGGTCGCCGTATTTCAGGTCCTTGAGTTTGGCAAACGGACCCGGCTGGTTAAGCGCATCCCAGACGTGCGCGGTAATGACCGAGTTGCCGTTCCAGGTCGGGAAGGCAGAACCGTTCAGCCAGCCCGCGTTCCTGCCGAGCCAGGTCACATCCCAGTCAGAGTTGGTTGATGGGACTCCCACAATGGGCAGATTCAAGCCCAGTTTTGGAATCTCCAGCCGTAGGTCCGGGTAGGAGGCGTATGCCTTGTCCGCGGATTGGAGCGGGAGGCGGGTCACTTCATCCATCGGGAAGCCGGTGGCGGGCAATCCGCCTCTGCGTACCACGGTGAAATCAATAGCGGTGTCGTTCAAGCCGTTGTTGAGTTCGTTGCCCACCAGGTCTTCGATGGATGTGGTGCCGCAGATCAGCAAACGGTAACGCCCGGGCGGCAACGGGATGCCGCCGTTGATATCGAGCGTAACCACGAACGGATTCGCACCGCTGTAAACCGGGTTTGCCACTGTTACCTGTACATCGTTAGGATCTATGCCCGGAGCCGCACAGGAGAAGGTATCGAAGGTGTTGTTCGCACCGATGCCGAAGAGTAGGTAATTGGCGGTATTGTTTGCCGCGCCCGCACTGGCATCGTTCTTCACATCCTTGTTGAATTCAATGACCACCTGCGCGGGACCGGTCGTGAAGGTATCGTTGTTCTCAGGCGTGGTGATGCCTGTGAAAACCACAACCGGGTAGACGAGGTCGATTGTCCATGCATAGGTTGCCGGGGTTGTATCGATGTTACCTGCGTTATCAACGGCACGCACTTCAAAGGTGTGATTGCCGCTCGTCAGTGGACCGAAAGCCGAGCCGGATGTGCAGGGAGTGAACCCGCCGACGCCATCCAATTGACATTCGAAGGATGCAATGCCTGAACCAGTGCCATCACTGCCGGTGAAGGTGAAGACCGGGTTGGGGTCATTACTTGGGTTGGCAGGGCTGAGGGTGATGGAAGTATCTGGAGCAACGGTATCCACCGTCCATGAGAAAGAGGCGGGGCTTGTATCAGCATTCCCTGCATTATCAACGGCACGGACCTCAAAGGTGTGAGATCCATCGGTGAAAGGCCCGAAGATGGAGCCCGATGTACAAGGAGCGAATCCGCCGACGCCGTCGAGTTGACATTCAAAGGATGCGATGCCTGTTCCTGTCCCATCGTCGCCGGTGAAATCGAAGGCTGGGCTGGCGATGTTGCTCGGGTTGGCAGGGCTGAGGGTGATGGAAGTATCTGGAGCAACGGTATCCACCGTCCATGAGAAGGATGCGGGCGAAGCATCCACATTGCCGGCGTTATCAATTGCGCGCACTTCGAATGTATGTGAGCCGTCAGTGAATGGACCGAAAGGCGAGCCGGATGTGCAGGCAACGAATCCGCCGACACCATCGAGTTGACATTCAAAGGATGCAACGCCTGAGCCGCTGTCACTGCCCGTGAAATCGAAGGTCGGGTTGGGGTCGTTATCCGGGTTGGTTGGGCTGGAGACAATATTCGTATCGGGCGGCGTTTTATCAACGACATACGCTTCGCCGGTGACAAACGGAAGACCGGCAACCGGGTTTCCTCCGCCATCTGTGATACCGATACTGTTCGTCATGTCCAAACGGATGGTGCCATCGCCCGCGCCGGTGTTGACCGTGACGGTGCGCGTTGTGCCGGGACCCGCCGACACACTGGTGACGGATGCGCCTCCGACTCCACCGGTGGTTGTCACCGTGAAATTAACCGCATCTCCGCCTGTAATGCTCTCGCTAAACGTAACCAGGAATTGGACGGATACTGCGTTGGCAGGCGATGGATCAATGCGTGTGATCGAAACGACAATCGGCGGCGGATCGGGAAATTCGTAGGAGCCAATATCGCAAAGCGCCGTTCCATTGGAATCGCCATCCTGCGGACGAACGATTCCGTTTTGTGATTGATTATTCGTTGTATTTGCCGTGGCGCAGACCGCGTTGCTCCCCGCATCGATGGCGGGACTTGCCGCATTGAGTGGAAAATATGGCGGAAATCCGGTCAACGTTCCGAGATTCGGATTCGCGTTCGTGAACGCCGCCGGACAATCCGCTCCATTGAAGTGGATGTTGTTACCGCCATCGGTGATGGTCCCGCCGCAGTTGCCCGCCGCGCCGTTCTCTGTACTGTTGGAGAGAATGGAGTTTGCAACGGTCACGGTCCCAGCCACCCGGAACAAACTTCCGCCTTCGGCTGTGCCTGTCCCGCTTTCAGCGGCGGAATTTCCGTTGAACGTGACGTTGTGAATGGTGGTTGTATCTGCCGCGAGGACGCCGGTATACACCGCGCCGCCCTGTGAGTTCCCTGTGCCCGCCGTGCTTTTTGTGATGGTGTTGCCGGAGAACGTATCATTGGCAAGGATGAATGCCGTGCCGTAATTAGCAATCGCCCCACCATAGGCATTGACATTTGCTGTTGCCACAACGGTATTCCCCGTAAATGTGCTTAATCGAATGGATGTTGCAACTGCCTGTGATCGTCAGGCTGGAACCGGCTGTGGCGCTGTTCATGGTGATCGCACCGCCGTCACCGTCTGCCTCGCCGCTGGCAAGGTTGCCCGCAAATATAGAGTTGGTGACCGTCAAAAGCGTTGCGGCATTACTGTAGACTGCGCCGCCGTCATCAGCGATGTTGGCGCTGAAGGTGTTGCCGGTCAGGGTTGTTATGCCGTTGGCGATTGCAACCGCACCGCCATCCGTCCCGGCGGTGTTGCTCGTGAATATGGAATTCAGAACATTCAGCGTGCCTGCACCGGTGGAGTAGACCGCACCGCCGTTTGTCAGGGAATAATTCCCGTCAAACAGGCTGTTCGTATTGATGGTGAGCGTGCCGCCAGCCTTGTAAATCGCGCCGCCGTTTGTCTGCGAATAGTTGCCTGTAAATGTAGTGCCCGATATGGTGCCAGTGCCCGATACAAAGTAGATCGCGCCGCCCACGTTCAAGGGAGCACGGTTACCTGTGAACGTGGAACCTGTAATATTCAATGTGCCTGTTGCGAAATACAACGCGCCGCCGTTGTTGATCCCGGCGTTCGTGTGGTTGCGGAAGGTGCTGTTCGTGATGGTGGCATTCCCGGCATTGACGGCATACAGCCCGCCGCCATCATTGACCGAGATGTTGCCATCGAACACGCTGTTATTGTCGATGGTTAACGCGCCGCCGTTCTTGAAGATCGCTCCGCCCTCTTCGTTGGCGCGGTTGCCAGTGAATGTAGTGCCTGAAACGGTCAGTGTTCCCGCCGCGAGATAGATCGCCCCGCCGTCGTCAATGGCAATATTGTTATTGTTCGTAAACGTACTGCCTGTGATGTTGACCGTGCCGCCCGTGATGTGGATCGCCCCGCCATTATCCTGTGTGTAATTGCCGGTGAAGGTGCTATTCGTAATCGTCAACGTTCCTGTGGCAAGGTTATTGATCGCCCCGCCGTCGTTCGTGGCATTGGTGATTGTCAGGTTGTTGGTAAACGAAACGTTCGTCACCGTCAGGTTCCCCGCATTGCTGATCGCCCCGCCGCTCCCGTTCACCGAACCGGCAGTCAGGGTCATATTCTGAAGGGTGGCAGGCACATTCGCATTGACTGCCATGATGCGGTACAGGTTGTTCCCGCTGATCGTGATATTGTTCGCGCCGTTAATGACCAGCCCGTCCACATCAGTGATATTGGGCAGGGAGGAGGTCAGCGTGATCGTGCCGGTCACGTTGAATGAGATCACATCCGCGCCGGTGCCAGCCGCACAGTTCGTCCACGTGGCAGCATCGTTATTGGCGTTGATGATCGCCTCACGGATGGTGCAGACACCGTCGTTGGCGGTCGTATCTAAAAGAGAATTGACCGTAATGGCGGCGGCGTGAACTTCCCTCACGGGCAAAAGGCTGGCAATAATAACCCCTACACTTGCAACGATGCGAAATAAAGATAAAAAGACTTTCAAAAAACGTCTACCAAACATACCAACTTACCTCCAATTATATCCTTGAAAAACTTACATGACATTTGAAAAATCGTTTACGATACAATTGCAATATGCCCACCATATCAGACAAACTCAAATCACTGGGCGTTGGGAAGGGAGTTCCGGTTCCTTCCAAGCCGAAAATTGATTCCCACTCCATTGACTCGGTCGTGGCTGGCAGTTTCACCCCCACCCCGCGCGGGGATGTGTTCATCGCGGAACAGGTCTACTCGAAAGACCATATCTACGGCTCATCCCCCCTTCTTTCCTCCCATCCCCTTTCTGTGGTTTCCCAATGGGCGAACGACGCCCAACTTTCCACCCTTCCGCTTTCCAAATTCGCATTCCTCGATACGGAGACATCCGGTCTCTCCGGCGGCACCGGGACGTATGCCTTCATGGTCGGTGTGGCGCGTTTCATCGGCGATCAGTTCGTGCTGAAGCAGTTCTTCATGCGCGACCCGGCGGAGGAACCGGCATTACTGGAAGGGCTGGCAAAGTTCATGGCGCCATGTGAAGCGTTGGTCACGTTCAACGGCAAGGCGTTCGACGCGCCTTTGCTTGCCACACGCTACCGCCTGCATCACATCCCTGTTCCTTTCAAGGATTATTCCCATCTCGACCTTTTGCCTCTGGCACGGCGTCTCTGGCGCGATCGGCTTGAATCGCGCGCGTTGAAATTTCTCGAAGTGTACGTGCTGGGATTGACACGCTCCAGCGAGGAAGTACCGGGGTATGAAATCCCATTTTTATACTTCGATTATTTGCGCACTGGTGACGCACGTCCGCTGGGAGGCGTGTTCTACCACAACGCCATGGATGTGGCGGCGATGGCGGCATTGCTCGCGCACATGAACGATATGCTGGAGAGTCCGTTCGAGGGCAAGGTGCAACACGGTCTCGATTTCATCGCGCTCGGTAAATTGTTCGAAGACCTCGGTCATTGGGAGCAGGCGGCGCGCCTGTTCGAGCATGGACTCGAATCAGATATAACGGAATCAGATTTCGGCGTGGCAGTGAGGCGGCTATCCATCCTGCAAAAGAGGCGCGGTGACATGGAGGAAGCCGTCCGGTTGTGGGAGGAGGCGGCGAAGCGCGGTCATCTGTATGCGTTCATCGAACTGGCGAAACATTACGAACACAAGGAGCGGGATGTGAAGTCCGCGCTCAAATGGACAAAGTGCGCGTTGAAACGCGTGGAGAAGGTCGATCAGCCCGAGTACATGCGCAAGTTTTGGGTTGCAGAGATCGAGCATCGAATGGAGCGGTTGAATCGAAAAGCAGGTTTATAATTGGTAAAACCAAAGTTCAGAGACGAGAGGAGCGGCTATGAATATTAAGATTTCAAAGGCTGTGGGACGCGTGCAGGTGACGATTGTCCGGGTTGATGGACAATTGGACGGGCAATCGTACATGGAATTGATCGACAAGGCAAAGGCGTTGTACAAGGAAGGCGCGCGTGATTTTCTGATCGACCTGACCGACCTGACCTACATCAGCAGTGCCGGGTTGGTTGCGTTGCATAGCATTGCCCTGTTGACAAAGGGCGAGGAACTGCACGATACCGAGTCCGGCTGGTCTGTCTATCGGTCCATGGGAAAAACCAGCGATGCAGGCATACAGGAACACATCAGACTGCTCAACCCTCGCGATGAAGTAAAGAGTGTGCTCGAAATGGTAGGCTTTAACCGCGTCTTTCAGATGTTCACCGATTTCGACGAGGCTGTGAAATCCTTCTAGACAAGACATCCCAGGAGGTCACATGGAAATCGATGTTTCCATTCATCAGGCGGAGAAGCCCATTGCGGTCATGCGCATTCAGGGTGAGATCAACGCATCGAATTACCTCGATATCGTGACCCGGGCGCAGGAAATATACAAGGACACCGCCAAAGACCTGATCATCGACCTGAGCGGGGTACCGGCTGTCACCAGCGTGGGACTGATCTCGATCCACCAGATTTCCCTGATCTACAGCGGTGTGCCGCAGAATATCGAAACAGACGGCACGGAAGTGCGCACCGATTTCACACACAGTAACAGCGCCCGCAAGCACGTCAAGCTTCTCAAGCCGCAGTCCGGGGTCGATAAGGCGCTTGAAGCCGCGGGACTGAAATTGTTCTTTAAAGTCTTCGGCGATCTCGAAAGCGCCATCAATTCATTTCAGAAGTAAAGAGGAAAACCGTGAGTAGAAAAAAACAAGAAAGTCATCGCCGCCGAAGTTCGGAGCGCCGACCGCGTCCGATGCTGATGCGCCCGGGCGTACAGATTTCCATCCTGGCTGTTATTGCCCTGATCGTTTTTGTTATCCTGAAAAGCAGTGGCGGGAACGCCGATACCGGTTTGCCGCGTGAGATCGGTGTCGAAGAAGCGCACAACAAGTATCAAAGCGGCGCGTTCCTGCTGGATGTCCGTACGGTGGAGGAGTGGAACGAATTCCACGCGCCGGATACCACGCTCATTCCGCTCGATGAATTGGAGGCGCGTCTCAACGAAGTGCCGCGCGACAGGGAGATCGTGGTGGTATGCCGCTCCGGCAACCGCAGTCAGCAGGGACGCGACATCCTGTTGAACGCCGGCTTCGAGCAGGTGACCAGCATGTCAGGCGGCTTGAACGAATGGCGTTCGAAAGGATACCCGGTCGAACCTTGAAATAAAACAGACATCCCCTCACTATTCGATAGTGAGGGGATGTTCTATTCTGTGACCACGCAATTCCTTCCGGCTTCCTTGGCTTTATACATCATCCGGTCGGCGCGGCGCAAAATATCCTCCAGGGACTTGTCGTCGGGATTCGCCTCCGCCACGCCGATACTGACCGTGGAATGGATCAGTTTCCCATCCAGATTGACCGGCGACTGCTCCCATGTTTTCTGAATGCGTTCTGCCACGATCTTCGCCTGTTCCAGCGCGGTTTCAGGCAGGATCAACCCGAACTCCTCACCACCCAGCCTGCCGAAGGTATCCTGTGCCCGTTTTTGTTCCAGCGCCACCAGGGAAAGACTCCTCAGCACAATATCGCCCGCATGATGCCCGTATGAATCGTTGATATTTTTGAAGCGGTCGGCATCGATGACCAGGATGGAAAGCGATCTGTGATAGCGCACATAACGCAGGAACTCGCTTTCGGCAATGCTGAACAACTGGCGCCGCGTCAGACTCTTGGTCAGCGGGTCAATATTGGCAAGGTATGCCACCATTTCCTTGGCATCGCGTTCGTCAACAAAAGCCTTGTAGAAACTGCGGCGGTAGGACTGCAACTGCAACGCCGCGCCAGCCCCCAGCGCGTGGACGACGAACTGCGACATGATCGCGACACGCAGGCTTACCGGGTCCACATCTGTTTTCATGAAATAATTAATGAATACTGTGCCGATGGAAAAACAGACCGCCAGAACGACATTCTGCCTGAACCGGAGCGGCGACAGCACATAGACCGCGAAGACAGTGATGATATCGGAAACGGTCGCGAGATAATTGGCAGGGCGGGCAAAGTTGAATAACAACAGAAAAACGATCAACACCGACAGCCAGCCCAGAATAAGACGGTCGAAAACCCGCACCAGGTCCGTCTTGTGGATGGCGAAAATAATGACCAATGTAAACAGGACAAAACCGCCGCGATATATCACTGTCCGCCAGAACAGATCCGGTCTGGCGGCAAACATCAAATGATCGACGGCAAACATGCCCATGATGCCGATGGCGGCGATCAACAGGAACAGGATGCTTTGCGCCTTGTCGACAGACAAACTCGAGGAACGGTAATCGCCCTCCAAATCATCCAGATCAAGCAGGATTTGACTTGATATTTTATTAAAGATACTCATGTTGATACGCAAATCATAACCCATTCCGTCAAATACTCATAGCATGAACCGAAAATTAGCCTGACAATCCTGCCAGTTCTGCTGTATGGATTCCAGACAGACACCCGGAGGATGGCATCATCCATTCCGGGGATTTGAAATGATACAATCAAAACACCAAAATACCCGGAGGAAAACATGAGCTCACAGATCGATGACCTGATCGCCATGCGCGATATTGAAACCCTGTATGAACTGATGACCGAGGATGAGAACTGGATGATGCAACTTGACGCGGCAGAGGGGCTTGTCAAACTGGGCGACCGGCGCGGCTACGAATTCATCATGACCGCCGCCTTCAGCGACGATGAAGATATCCTTGCCATAGCGCAGGAGATCATTGATTCGCCTGAAATGGCGAGGATGCGCCGCGACGTGGAGAACGAACGCGAGACCGAACACCGCGCCCGCATCGCGTCCGCAAAGAAACGGCTTCAATCGGGAGGCAGGGTCTATCGCTACAGGATGGTCTACATCGCGGCGGGCGCGTTGATGGGCGACGACCCGCTCGGCAAAGGCTTCGAAGTCCCCGCGCTCGACGACCGCGGACTCGAAGGCTGGGAGGTGGTCAACATGCTCCCGACCCGCCGCGCCCTGCTCGTAGGCAGTGTGGACGATCACTTCACCGGCGCCTACTTCCTGCTCAAAAAAGAAGTGCTCCCGAACGAAAGCGCCGACCTGGAAAAAGAATAGGAGCTCCCCATGTGCATGTTCTGTGCCGCCATTTCTGTCACTGCCGCGATGGGAGCCAAACTTAATGCCGGCCAACTCGCCAAACCGGAGGAACAACGTAAACCGGTTGCAAAGGTCACGGGCATCATGATGGCAGGGCTCGTTGTCGCATCGATTGTGTATCACACGCTGGTCTGGCGAAGTTAATTCTGGAACAGGGCGTGGCTTTCTCATTATCGCCTGACAAACTCTTTCTTTGTACACGGACGCTTCGCGGCGGGCAACACTGACTTCTCAGTAAAAAACGGAAAAAGTCCGTTCGATACGTGATATCCGCGCACAAAAAGATCTTCCTCATTGACTTTGAGAAAACTATGTGGAGCAGGGCGTTCCACCTTGACGCCCTGCCTGTTCTTTTGTATACTTATTGAAAATGATTTTCAATTTCAAAAAGAGACCCTATGAACGTTGATCCATGGCTTGACCAATTACAGGAAAATGGATGCCGCATCACTGATGCCCGCCGCGCCGTTGTCGAGACTGTCCAAAATTCCATGCGCGCCCTAACCCCTGTCGAAGTCTTCGATAGGGCTCGCAAAAAATATAGCACGCTTGGGTTGGTCTCCGTGTACCGCACGCTTGAAAAACTTGAGGAACTCCACCTCATTCAGCGCGTACACCAGCCGCAGGGCTGTCAGGCGTTCATCGCGGCAAGTCATGGGCATGAGCATCTGCTGCTTTGTCAGAACTGCGGTCAGGCCGCGTTCTTCGAAGGCGATAACCTTGATGCGCTTATCAAATCCATTTCGAAGAAAACCGGTTATCAGATCCAGGACCATTGGCTGCAATTGTTCGGACTGTGCCCGGCTTGTCAGTAGATTTTAGGAGTAAATATATGTATCGCGTATTCGTACTTCTGACTGTCCTCACGCTGGCGCTGTCTGCATGCGGAGGAACACCCGCTTCCAACGCAGGGACATCTGATCCCGTCATCCTGACCTCTACCACCTTCCTGGCGGACATTGCACGCAACATCGCCGGTGACCGCGTGGAGGTCGAGTCACTGCTCCCCACCGGCGCAGACCCGCATTCCTACCAGCCAACCCCGCAGGACGCGGCAAAGATCGCGCAAAGCAAACTCCTCATCATCAACGGCGCGGAGTATGAACACTTCCTTGAGACGTTATTGGAAAACGCTGGAGGTGAGAGAACGATCATCGAAGCCTCCGCAGGCACAAGTCCAAGAGAAGAAGCGGGGGGAGTCGATCCGCATATGTGGCTCGATCCGAACAACGTCATCACCTACGTGGAAAATATCCGTGAAGGACTCACACACCTGGACCCCGAAGGCGCGGCGGTCTATCGCTCCAATGCGGATGCGTATACGGCTACATTGAAGAATCTGGATCAGTGGATCATGGATCAGGTCTCGCAAATTCCACCTGAACGAAAATTACTTGTTACCAATCACGAGTCTCTGGGCTATTTTGCTGAACGATATGGCTTTACAATGGCAGGCACCATCATCGAAAGTTTCAGTTCTGGCGCATCGCCCTCCGCAGGGCAGATGGCGAATCTGATCGATCAAATAAAAGCAAGCGGCGCGCCTGCAATATTTCTGGATGCCTCGGATAACGAATCGCTGGCAAAACAAATTGCCAACGAAACCGGTGTAAGAGTTGTCACCGACTTGCACCTTGAATCGCTGACCGATGGTCCCCCCGCCGCGACATATATCGATATGATGAAACATAATGTGACACTGATCGTGAACGCGTTGAAATAACTGCCCTCGTCATTGCGAGCGAGGTGAAGCAATCCCCAACCCGATGAGGAAGATTGTTTCCCAAAGGTCGCAATGACGGAAGGATTTTATGTACCCGCACACCCATCACCAACCCAACCAGCCCATTTTGAATGTTTCCCGCCTCACCGTCCGCTACAACGGGAGCGTGGCACTGGAAGATGTCACCTTTCACCTGCACGAAGGCGAACGCGTTGCCATTGTGGGTCCGAACGGCGCGGGAAAGAGCACGTTGATCAAGGCGGTGGCGGGTGTGTTGCAACCGCAATCGGGAGAGGTGAGTATCTTCGGCTCACGCCCGGGAGGGCATGTATGCATCGGCTACATCCCCCAGCGTAATCATGTGGACTGGAATTTCCCCGTCAGTGTGGCAGATGTGGTAATGATGGGACGCTCCGCCAAACTCGGTCCATTCAACTGGCCCCACAAAAAGGATTGGGATGTCGTTCATCACGCGCTCGAAACTGTGGAACTCTCCAACCTTGCGGCACGGCAGATCAGTCAACTTTCCGGCGGACAGCAACAACGCATGTTCATCGCGCGCGCCCTCGCACAGGAAGCCGAACTCATGCTCATGGACGAGCCGTTGACAGGGCTCGACGCGCCGTCACAAGAGGGCATCTTGAACTTGCTGGACAGACTCAAAAAGGAAAGGGTCACGGTGATGGTGGCAACCCACGATCTTGACCAGGCGGCGAGTCATTTTGACCGTATTATGCTTCTCAATCATCAACTGGTTGCATTTGGTGAGCCAGGAGAAGTATTGCATACCGATAATTTATTGAAAGCCTATGGCGGGCGGTTGAAACCCGTTGACGGGCAGAATATTCTAAGCACAGACGATTGTTGTGATGAAGGGGAACATGACCACATTCATTAGCTGGTTGACAGAACCGCTCTCCTACGAATTCATGCAACGCGGCATGATCGCCGCAGTTCTCGTTGGTATCGTCTGCGCTGTAATTGGCACGTATGTTGTCCTGCGCGGCATGGCGTTCTTCGGCGATGCGCTGGCGCACACCATCCTGCCCGGCATCGCATTGGGTTATCTCATCACTGGCGGCGAACGGGATGTTTTATTTTGGTGGGCATTGGGTACCGCCATCATTGCTGCGCTGGGCATCGGCGCGATCAGCAAAAATGCGGAAATCAAAGAAGATACTTCCATCGGCATCATTTTCGCAGGGATGTTCGCACTCGGCATTGCATTGATTTCCACCGTCAAAAGCTACGCCGTGGACCTGTCTCACTTCCTCTTTGGGGATGTGCTCAGCGTTTCATCCCAAAGCCTGTGGCTGATCCTGATCTTCGGCGGGATCGTACTCCTGTTCGTTTTCGCTTTCTACAAGGAATTCATGACCCTGTCCTTTGACCCCATCCTTGCCGCGACATTGCGCCTGCCGGTGGGACTGCTCAATAACCTGTTGCTTACCCTCATCGCTATGACTGTCGCCGTCTCGCTTCAAACGGTCGGCGTGGCATTGATGGTCGCCATGCTCGTCACGCCCGCGGCAACGGCATATCTGCTGACACATCGTCTCTCCACGATGATGATGCTTGCGGCGGTGTTTGCTTCACTCTCGGGCATTGTTGGCCTGTATTTATCGTTCTATCTGAGCATAGCTTCCGGTGCGGCAATCGTGCTGACCGCGACTGTGTTCTTCCTGCTCGTATTCGCGTGGAAAAAAGTTTTGGGGAAATGACTCTCCGCTACCCGAACGTCATCTTCGATTGGGGGATACCGTCATGTACAACGGTCCCGCCTCGACCGTGACGATGGTGGATTGAGAATTACCGCCGAAATCTCTACCATACACAGTGTTGTTTTTACCGCTAAGAGCGCCAAGATCGCAAAAGAATAAAGGTTTTCTTAGCGGACTTTGCGGGCTTCGCGGTTCAAATGTACGGTAGTGAACTGCCGAAAAAACCTTCGGGACGTTTTGCGTGCGGTACAATTCAAAAATTCATCCAGGAGCGTTCATTGTGGATACCATCCTGCTTATGGTCCGGGGAGATGTATGAACAATAGAAAGGTCGTTCCGATCAAATGTTTTGTCTTGATCGACTTGAAAAACGAAAAGCTCACCCACCAGGATATTGGACAGATGGATATGTATGTGCGCATGTTCGATGACTTGAAACGCGGTGAAGATGAGATCCAACAGTGGATATCATTTTTGCACGTCAAAGGATGAGACGGTTGTGAAATATTCCGTTCTTAAAGACAGCGAGCAACTCTTTGCATCCAGGTATCGTTTAATTCTTCCCACCGAAGAAGAATTGACGAGAGAAATCGAACGCGAACGCCGAAAGATCATGGAAGAACGGGCGCGTTATGAAACCAGCTAAAATTTCTGAAATGGAGCATTTGCTATGGGCGTCATGATGCAAACTTTCTTTTGGGATTGTCCGCGTGTGGACAACAAGGAATTCCAGTGGTGGAACTATGTCCGCGAGCAGATACCTTCCTTAGCCAGGGCAGGATTCACATCTCTGTGGTTACCGCCGGTGCACAAAGCCGCGAACCTGGGCGGACCTTCAATGGGTTACGACCCATATGATTACTACGACCTCGGCGAGTTCGACCAGAAGGGAAGTATCCCAACCTGGTTCGGGACGCGGCAGGAGTTGAGTCAACTCATCGAAACGGCGCACAGCAATCGGCTGGGAGTGATCGCGGATGTCGTCATCAACCACAACAGCGGAGCGGACGAGCAGGAGGTCAATCCGCTCATCAACCAGCCGCGCTGGACGAAGTTCAATCCCAAAAGCGGAAATTTCCCGCGCAACTGGGAATCGTTCCATCCGAACATGTATGAGCATTGGGATGAGATGACCTTCGGTGACATGCCCGACCTTTCGCATCGCAATCCGTATGTCTATGGCGAACTGCTCAAGCTGGCGCGCTGGCTGATCGAGGAAGTAGGCTTCGATGGTTTTCGTTATGACTTTGTGAAAGGGTACGGCGCGAACACCATTGCGGCGTTTCAGGAATACCGTTACATGCGCAACGGTCAGCCTGTGGTGCCGTATGGCATTGCCGAGTTTTGGGATTCAGCATCCAACACATTGCGCTGGGTGGAGGCGGCGAACTTCTCCAATTCGAATCCGGTGGATGCGTTCGACTTCCCCCTGCGCGAAATGCTCAAGGCGTTGTGCGACCAATACGGTTTCAGCCTGCGGAGCATCATGATGTGGGAGTCCATTCTGCAGAAACAGCCGCAGACCACGGTGACCTTCGTCGAGAACCACGACCTGCGCGACGAGGGACGTCCCATCGTCAACGATAAACTGCTGGCCTATTCATATATCCTCACACACGAGGGTTATCCCTGCGTGTTCTGGCACGATTACTTCAATTTGAATCTCGCGCTGGACGGCTCGCCGAATGGCATCGCCGCGCTCGTCACTGCGCACGAAAAATTCGCGGGCGGCAACACCGAAGTGCTATACATCGACGATAACCTTTACATCATACAACGCACCGGCTACGGGGATAAACCGGGACTCATCTACGTGCTCAACAACCGTGGGGATACCTGGAACGGACGCATGGTGACGACAAAGTTCTACAATGCCTCTTTCCAACCCGTTGCCTGGTCCGGTAAAACTGACATGTCCCGCCCGATCAACCAGCCCACCGACCGCGACGGGCGCGCGCAATTCTACGCCGCGCCGCGCGGGTATGCCGTGTACGCGATGAAATGATGTCGTTGCGAGGATGAGGCATTTCCCAACGAAGCAATCTCCCGTTGCTTGAACATGCCCATGTAACAGATCTTTCTGCCGGTGAGGGGATTGCTTCGTCGCTGAAGAACGCTCCTCGCAACGACGTGCTCATTCATCCATCGCACAGCGGAAGCCGATGCGCGGGGAGTATTCGCCGATCAACGCGGTTGGATCCAATAACATCCTTGGGTTTGGCCCCGCCACAGATGACCGCTTCGAAAGGCGGATGTTGATTTCGGCATCGCCCAGACTGCCGCCGCGCACCACACGCTGATAGGTATAACTCTCTGTTGGTCCCTGCGGGTTGAAAGTCGCCGCCGTTTCATAGGTTTTGAGATCGAAATAATCATTCACCCACTCCGCTACATTGCCCGCCATATCCAGCACGCCGAACGGACTGGCTCCCAGCGGATACGTCCCCGCGCGCGTGGTGTCGCCGACCATGAAGTTGAAGTTTGCTATCGTGGCATCGGGCTTATCCTCGCCCCACGGGAAGGTGCGGAAATCGTCGCCGCGCGCGGCGCGTTCCCATTCCGCTTCGGTCGGGAGCCTGCGACCTGCCCATTCGCAATAGGCTTTTGCCTGTCCCCAGGTGACGTAGGCAACTGGATAATCCTTGAACTCGGGGTTGTTGTAATAATCGAGCCGTCTTTGGGATTTGAATAAATGCGGCGGTTCACATGCCCCGGCATTGACACACAATGCATACATCCCGTTCGTGACTTCGATCTGGTCCATCCAGAAGGCATCGAGCGTCACATTGTGGACGGGTTTTTCATTTTCCGTTGCGTGAATATCCATACCGCCCATGCGAAATGTTCCGGCGGGGATGTAGACCTGCGGCATCCCATCTATGGATGAGACGCGTGATGTCACCGGCGCTTCCGTCGGCGCGAGGGTGGATGTGGAAATGATTTCAGGGGTTGCCGTGGGAGCGGTCGTTGCGGGTTCCGTTAGCGCGACAGTTGGAAGGAAGGTTGCGGTCGGCTCGAGGATGGGGGCTTCGGTCGGGGTTCCACAGGCGGCGAGGATGATCAATAGAAGGAGTGGGATGAATCGTTTCATGGAGTTGTCCAATTGTTGGAAAAGTGACTGTCACTCGTTCGCGAAAGTGACAGTCACTTGATTGTATTACGGTTGTACACCGACAAAGGTCAGCGCGTAGATCGCATCTTCATATCCCGGGCGGATGGAGAGCGCCTTGCGCCAGTT
>JBFYRY010000322.1:0-3980 GCA_041302025.1 Chloroflexota bacterium
TTCGCCCGCAGGCAAGGCAGTAAACTGAAAGGAGAAAGTCGCTAACATGGAAGGATTTTTCAGCGTTTTTACTGTCGAATTGCTCAACAGCGGCATCCGTCTTGCCACGCCCATCCTGTTGGCCGCGTTGGGCGGAGCGCTCTGCAACCAGGCCGGCGTGCTCAACCTGGCACTGGAAAGCAAGATGTTGCTGGGTGCCTTTGTGGGTATTCTGGCAGCTTTTTATTTAGGCAACTCCTATGGTGGCTTGCTGGTTGCCATGGTGGCCGGCGGTTTGCTGGGTTTGCTCTTTGCTTTCCTGTATCACAAATACAAAGTGGACCTTGTGATCCTGGCAATCGCCTTCAACTTGATCATTGTCGAATTGACCGTTTTCGTGATGCGTGCCATGTTCGGCAATGTGGGCAGTTGGTCCGATCCCAGCATCGTCCGTATCCCTGACGTTGAGATCCCCCTGATCAAGGACATCCCATTCCTGGGACCAATTCTCAGCGGCTACAACGTCATCGTATACATTTCATGGCTGGTGACGATCGTGATGTTCATCGTCCTTTACAAAATGCGCGGCGGACGCCACCTGCGCGCGGTGGGCGAGAACAAAAGCGCCGCAGAGACCGTGGGCATCAATGCCGTACTATTACAGACCCTCGCACTGGTCATCAGTGGAGCGCTGGCTGGTTTGGGCGGTGCCTTCCTCTCCATTGGTCACTTGAAATTATTTACCCGTAACATGAGCAACGGACGCGGCTGGATCGCCATTGCGGCAGCCATGTTCGGCGTGAACCATCCGGTGGGAGTTTTCCTCGCCAGTTTATTCTTTGGCTTTGCCGATGCCTTCTCGGTCCGCATCCAAAACGTGACCGACCTGCCGCCCAACCTTGTGAAATTGTTGCCCAATGTTGCCACATTACTTGTGCTGGTCGTCATTGCACTGCGCGGCAAGGTCGCGCTCAGCATGGCAAGGCGTCGCTTCCGTTCTCAACTACATGCCGAGGAAACTGCCGCGGCCACGGAAAAATAACCACATCACGATCAAAGGATGGAATCAAATGGGAGTGCAAGTTGATTGCACTCCTTTGACTTATGGACAAGAAACTTGTTTATATGGATACCGATGTCGGTCTGGGAACGCCCGGTGCTGAAATAGACGACGGTGCCGCACTGATCTTTCTTTTGCGACACAAGTCGTTGGAAATCGTCGGCGCAGGTTCGGTCTTTGGCAATGTGCCCCTGCAGGATGCCACGATTAACCTTGACCGTCTGCTCACCTGGCTGGATGAGGCACACGTTCCGTTTGGGATTGGCGCCAAGGGACCACTCCTCGCCGACATGGCTTGGTTCGATGACTGGCAATCCCGTTACGACAAAACCCTGCCTTGGGATGCACGCCCCACGAATACCTTTGCCGCAAACCTGATGATCGAAACGATTCGTTCTCATCCCGGGCGGATGTCCATCCTCTCATTGGGACCTATGACCAACCTGGCGCTGGCACTCCGCCTCGACCCGGGCATTGTTCCCCTCACCCGCCGGGTCATTGTCATGGGCGGTTCGTTCAACGTTCGGGATCCGCAGCCAGAGTTCAACGTCCGATGCGACCCGCATGCCGCGCAGATCGTCTTCAACTCCGGCTGGGATGTGCACATCCTTGGGCTGGACATCACCCGCCGCGTCCATTTCTCCCGCGCAGATTTTTCCTCGCTTCCAGCCGGGCACCCCGCCATTGACCTGCTCCGCACACAAGCCCCCGGCTGGATCGACCGCATGGAAGAGATGGGCTGGGAACAGGACGGTTGTGCGCTTCATGACGCTGTGGCCGCCGCCTATCTGGCGGACGAGTCGCTTTTCCGAACGGAAGAAACCAGTGTCGAGGTCGAATTGACTGACCCGCAGGCGCGCGGCGTCACACGGTTTTCCAAAACAGCCAATGACCGGGCAATCGTCCAAGTGGTCACCGACGTGGATGCAGAAAAATGCCGCGACCTGATCTGGTCGCATATTCAATTGTAAAGTGTGAGGCTCAAATGGCAACAAGCGAAGTCTTATGTTACGGCGAGATCGGCATCGACAACATCATTCAAGCCGACGGTCTGCCTTCGCCCGAGAACGCGGTCTTCCCGAAGTCGGATAGTTATCATAGCGGAGGGGCGGCGGCGAATACTGCGGTTTGGCTTTCAGCCATGGGCGTAAAAGTAAAACTAATGGGCAATGTCATCGGGCAGGATCCCTACGGACAAATGATCTGGGAGAATCTGGGCAAGCATCCGGACATTGACCTGAGCCTGGTGCAACAACGCGAAGATGTCACAACGCCATTCACCCGCGCCATCGTCACCCCCGACGGTGAACGCTCGTTCCTGATCTTCTGGTATCCACAGGCACCCAAGATACCGCTGACAAAGGAAATGCTCGAGGGCATCAGATACCTTGCACTCGATCTCTACGGCGGACCGGAAAGACTCGCTACTGCCAAACTGGCTTTCGAGTCTGGCGTATCCACTGCCATTGGCGATGTTATCTGGCCCGATCATCCAGTACTGCCCTACACCAGCATCGCGACGAATTCCGCGCCTTACATCCGCCAGACCTTTCCCGGCGCGGACGTGCGCCAGCATGCCCGTAAATTGCAGTCCATTTCCAGGGGAATCGTCGTCACCACGGACGGTCCATCAACCGTCCACGCCCTCGACGCGCAGGGTAACGGCTTCCTCATCCAACCGCCAAAAGTGGAAGTTGCTGATGCCACCGGTGCAGGGGATGCCTTCCGCTCCGGCCTGCTCTTCGGCCTGCTTCAAGGATTTGACCTGCCTCACAGCCTGCGCTGGGCGGTTGCCTGCGGATCGCTCAAGGTGAAAAATCTGGGAGCCGCCACAACAATGCCTGAGTTCAAAGAGATCGAATCTCTCGCCAATAGTCTCCAGGTAGAACCCGAAGTTTGAGAACCACTCCGATCATCCGCTTTCTGAAACGTCTTGCCTGGTTGTTGCTGCCGGTGTTTTTTAGTCTTCTTGCCGGGGCAGTGCTCATCCTTGCCGCCGGGCAAAATCCCCTTTCGGCCTACGCTGATCTGTTCAATGCAAGCTTCAGTTGCAACCCCGGACCCGGTCGCTGCGCCCTAGTCACCGCTTTGCAATTCGCCACCCCGCTCATCCTCAGCGGACTTTCCGCCACGGTTGCATTGCGCGGCGGGTTCTTCTCGGTCGGTCAGCTGGGGCAAATGCTCTTCGGAGCAGCAGCAGCCAGCTGGGTGGCAGGACGCGTGTCACTGCCGCCGGTCATCCATCCCATCGTCGCGCTCCTCGGCGCGGCCCTCTTCGGAGGGTTATGGGGGTTGGTCCCTGCACTTCTCAAACACTACATCGGCGTAAATGAGATCATTGCCACTTTACTGCTCAATCCCATTGCGAGCGTACTGGTGGGGCTGGTCCGCCTGCCGCGTGCGGATGCAAGCGCGCGCCTGCTGCCGTTGATTCCCAGCACAAAACTTTCGGCTGGGATTTTTGTCGCTCTTGCCGCCGCCCTGCTGATCTATCTATTGCTATGGCGCACCACACGAGGCATGGAAATACGCACCAACGCCAATGCTCCCCGTTTTGCCCTCTACGGCGGCATGCCTGTTCATAAACCTGTATTGCTCGCGATGGTGCTCAGCGGCGCGCTTGCCGGGCTGGCTGGCGGCGTGGAGGTCCTGGGAGTCCATTATCATTTCGTCTCCAATTTCTCCGCAGTCAACGACTTTGATGGTCTGATCATCGCCTTCGCCGGGCACCTGCATCCCGCCGGTGTGGTGCTCTTCGCCTTCCTACTGGGCGGGTTGCGCACCGGCTCCCTTGTGGGATTACAGATCCGCTCCGGCATCCCGCGCGAATTGGGCAGTGCGTTGATCGCGCTCATGTTATTGTTTGTCGCCACCAACCGGTTCTTTAGCAATAATCAAAATAAAACCGGCAATGAAACACTCAATCTCAATAAGGGTGGTT
>JBFYRY010000323.1:0-3978 GCA_041302025.1 Chloroflexota bacterium
CATCATCCTCCAGATGGGGATTTCCCGCTCCGCCTCATCCTTGAGATAGTGGAGCAGTGTGGCAGTGACTCCCGCCAGGCAGGTTTTATCGGCTCTCACGGCGCGCGCCAGCGGATGTTTCTTGATCTTATCGATCAAATCTCTTTTGCCGAGGATGATCCCCGCCTGCGGACCGCCGAGCAGTTTATCGCCGGAGAAGCAGACCAGGTCCACGCCCGCCGCAAGGGACTCTTGCACGGTCGGTTCGTGAGCAAAGCCGTATTTCGTGGTGTCGAGCAACGCGCCAGAGCCGAGATCATCCACGACGATGACATTTGCCTGATGAGCAACGTCAACGATGTCTTTGAGTTCAGGTTCTTCGGTGAAGCCGACAATCTTGAAGTTACTGCGATGCGCGCGCATGACCAACCCCGTCGGTTCTTCGAGCGCATCCTTGTAATCGGAGATTCGCACCTTGTTCGTTGTCCCCACTTCGACCAGTTTCGCGCCGGATTGCTTCATCACATCCGGCACGCGGAATCCGCCGCCGATCTCGACCAGTTGCGAGCGTGCGATAACCACGCGCTTTTTATTCGCCAACGCAGACAACGTCAGCAAGACCGCCGAGGCGCAGTTATTGACCACAAGCGCCGCTTCGACACCGGTCAATTTTTGCAGGACGGATTCGGCATGGATCAAGCGTGAGCCGCGCTGTCCTTTTTCGAGATCATATTCAAGCGTGGAGTAGTTCGCGGCAACAACGTTCATGGCTTTGATGGTTGCGTTCGATAACGGAGCACGCCCGAGGTTGGTGTGGAGGATGACCCCGGTGGCATTGATGACCGGGAGCAGGGTCGGACTTGTCCATGCGCGGAGGCGGGATTCGGCTTGAGCCAGGATAACGTCCATCGAGGGCAGACCAGCCTCCGGCTTGGACTGGAACCGTGCGCGGGCGTCGTCGAGAGCCGCTCGAAGCGAGTCCAGAGTCAGCGGGCGACCAAATTCCTTGATGAGGGAGTCCGCATGTCCCAATAATTTTTCAACGGAGGGAAGGTCACGAAGGCTGGTCATCGGTTTGGACCGGGGGTTTCCAGTGTGATTTTTCGCGCAGGCGGATGAAGTATTCGATGGCGATCAGCCCGCCCGCCAAGCCAAGGATGACGTAGACCGTGACGAGGCGCCCGAGTTGGAGCCAGGCGAGGGTGGCGCCGTAGATGCCGAACCACAGTGCCTGACGGACGATCACCCCGGCTTCGCTGGGTTTTTCGTCGGGGAAGCGCCAGTGGAAAAAATAGACGATGGGCAGGACGGTGCCTGTCAGCGCCATGAATGCGAAGACGAAGAAGCCGTAGCGGGGGATGAAGTATGGAAGCGTTTGCGTGACGATGAAATACAATCCGCCCCAGCCAATGACGATGAGGAGCACTGCCGAGATGCCGAAAGGTTTGAAGGTGAGTTGTGGTTCGTCCATTGGGATAATTATACTCTGGGAGGTAGTGATAGTTGGAATACACTCCCCGGTATAAAACAGGGATGGAATTGTCAGCAATTCTCACTATGTATATGTCGCTGCGAGCCTCTGGCGAAGCAGTCTCCTCACTACAACCAGGGGATTGCTTCCCGAAGGTCGCAACGACATACTGAGAATTGCCGAATACAGAAGGAGACGATTGGAAGATGGTAGAATCAAGCCATCATGAACCTTCGCGATACAACCAGAAAGATCATTGCCCGTTTGGAAGAAAAATCTGGATACCCTGTGCAGATCGTGGAGGATAAGAATCTCCCGGTGTTTGCCTCGTTGAGAGTGGCACGCGGACCCTTGCCCGCTCACATCCTTTCCTTCAACGCCCCCCCCCACACGCTTCGCGAAAATTCGCTAGACTTCATCATTTGCTGGCAATGCGCTCTGGCTTTGCGTTTATTCGAACGCGAGGCGGATGAGCGTTTTCAGATCGCCAGTTCCCCTGCATCAGCCCAACCACTCGAAAAAATTTTATACGCTCCAGATGGAGTCGTGAGCCGGTATGGACTGGACACAGACCACGCCGCATCTTTACTCGACCAACTCCTGCAAGGGTTGATCGTGCATTTGTATTCCATGGCGGTGGGATTAAGAGTCAGCGACAAACTCACACTCGATTACCCGGAATTGCTTGCATTTGAATCACAGCACGTGGAGCACGAATTGCAGACCAACCTCAGCGGACTTGCCGAGCGGGTACGCGAGACACTCCCGCGCGAAGTATTCGATGCGACACATAAGATCAATACGGCATTTGCCCTGTATTGGTCACAGCGGCTGGAGAGACCTGAGATCGTCAACCCCTATCGTTCACATGGATTTGAAGCGGCGGGCAACGAACTGCTCAAGATTTTCGAGCGCATTCCGAGCGATGCGGCGCATGATTATGAACTCGTGGATGCGTGGGCGAAGAGTTTGGGGATTCGTGATTGGTATGTGTGGGTGAAATATGAATAAGGCAACCATGTCGTTGCGAGGGCGGCGTTCTTCCGCCCGACACTTGCACCTGGCGCAAGTGCAGGTGAGCAACCCCCTGGACATGGGGAGATTGCTTCGTCGTCGCTTCGCTCCTCCTCGCAACGTCATCATTTACAAGAGGGCAAAATGAAAACAGAATATCACTTCCACATCAATGGCGATGCGGATCGAATTCGGGATGCGCTGAATCTGCTGGACGGCGTGATCCAGACCATGACCACAGACGCAGACGGTGATATTCAAATCACGTGGAAGCCCAGCCCAAAGAAAAATCCGCAGGATCGGATCGCCGAACTGCTGAATAACGGAAAATCGGACGATGGCATTCTCCTGCTCGAACTTCTGCTGAGTGACGAACCCAATGATGGGAATGTTCTGTTCAATCTCGGCATGGCATACAGTGACGCAGGCGAGTTAAACCATGCCATTGAACATCTGCGCCACCTCACCCAGGCGGACCCATATCACACGCACGGACACGTCGCCCTCGGCGTGGCATTGCTCCGCGCCCGCAAAACGGACGAGGGCGTCCATGAACTGCAAACCGCCGTTTCGCAAAACCCAAATGACTTGTGGGCGAGAAGAAATCTCGGCGCGGGGCTGCTGCAAGCGGAACGATACGCAGAAGCCGTGGAACAATTTCAAAACGCCACAACCATCAGCCCAAACGATCAAGCCGCGTGGTACGGACTTGCCCAAGCCCTGGGACTCAGCGGGAACACACTGGAAGCCGATCAAGCCTACATCAAAACCATTGAACTCGATGAATTCAGCGAGATCGCGGAACGGGCACGTAAAGCGCGTTCAAAGATTGCCGAGGAAGGCTTTCATGCCGCGGCTGGGAACGCGCCGCGCATGGATGCGGTGATGTACTGCCTGAGCGCACTCCAGATGTTCGAGAAGTTAGCGCCCGAAGTAGTGCGGAATATTGGGTTGGAAATTGCCATTCTCGGCACACGCGGACTGGACGTGAATAGCGCGGAACAACAATACAGCCTGCGAACCCTCGAAGGCAACTTTAGCGGCTTGCATTTGGTGAGTTTGCAATACGTGGCTTTCAAGCAGATCGCGCCTGAACAGAATATTGGCTTCGACCTAAGCACGGAATATCAGGTGGCGTTGAAATTATTTAAACCCAAGTGACAGTCACTTCGAAGGTGACTGTCACTTTTTGCATGTTATCTGACCTACACTTTTTCGATTTCAACGAAACAATAACCATCCATAAAATAACCCTCCAGAATTTCCCCACTGTCTATCGGGAGTGGTATTGATTCAATCTTTTCCTCCCGATCATCAAAGTAAATAAGCAGAACCGGATAATCTCTTTTGTTCAATTTTGTTTTCGCTTCTAGGAATTTGTAATCATATGGTGAAGCATCAAGCCATGCAGATACCTTATAGTGGATAAGGGAATTTAGACACAGAAACGGGCATAATTAAGGTGCAGTTTCCGGAGAAAAACCGATGCCCAAAAGAAAACGTCTATCTGCTAT
>JBFYRY010000324.1:0-4336 GCA_041302025.1 Chloroflexota bacterium
CCAGGCTACCATTTCGCTGTGATCCGTGTACGCATCCAGCCCGATCTGTGTGATCTGTACCCAGGTGATGATCGTCTGCGAGAAGCGCATCCATTTATCATTCTCGCTTTCGAAGATGCCGGCGGGCGGTTCGACGATGACAACAAACTGTCCGAACTCTCCGTGCATGTGCCTGCCCAGGTCGATGTCCACCTGGGTCAGCGCATCATCGGGTAGATCGAGATTCAACACCATGTCTTCAACCAGTTCGCCGGGCATCGCGGGTGGCTTGTCTGTATTTTGCCATTCACGCAGATAGAGTTTGTAACGGTCCCAATCGCCGGGTTGAACGGCATAGACCTTAAGATTCAATTTCTTGTAATTGACCGCGTAAACCGAAAAGATTTTTTTGGATGCCGTCGGGTCGAGTGTCAGGAAATTCTGCCCGGTGTTCACCAGCGCGGGTTCAGCTTTATCCACCTTGAAGGTCAGGCGCACATCCCTGCCCAATTGCTGGCCGAAGATATCCTGCACTTTCCCGGAAACGGTCACCGTGTACGTGGTTTGTCCCTTGGTCGCGCCGTTGATCTCGATCGAATCACCGTAGATGTTGGCGAACACGCCGGGGATCTCAGGTTCCACTTTCAGCATATCTGCACTGGTAATGCCTGTATCCAGCGGATTGTTGAATCGGATGTAAAGCGGCGTCAGCGGCGGGCAATTATCATCATACCAGCCGCAACGATGCTCCACGATCCGCAATGGAGTGTAGGTCATGAATCCGAACGATTGCACATTGATCGTTGTGAGCGGACCTTCCGCCGAGGGGGTTCCCGGTCCAATATTGACCGAGATATTCGTCTCAGGTTGAAAGGCTTCCACTGCGTGGAATGCCAGCCAGCGTCCCTCCTGCGTGCTCTGGACGAGTTGACTTACCTGTTTGTCTTTATCGATCTCCGCCTGGCTTGCCAGAACGATCTTCACATCCTTGCTTCCCGCCTGCACGGTGATGGTCTTCAACACCGCCGCCGGGTCGATGCGCTGGTCGAACGCCACAAAGAAGAGCGGCTCGAGCGGTTGCGGCGAATCATATGGATACATGCTCGCAGCCACGGGCGGTGGAGTGGCGAACTTCCATGAAACGGATTCAGCCAGCGTGCCGCCGGTTGCCGATTTTGTCCCTGCCGGAACGGTGACCGTGTATTCAGTGGCTTTGGGCAAACGATCAATCAATTCAGAATCATATTCAAACGTCAGAGTCTTCGTTCCCAACCAGCGCCATGTCCCGGGCAGGGAAGGTTCCACGGTGACCGGCACATCCTTCTCGGCCAGGTCGCCCAACGTCCCAAGCGGGACCATCGGCTGATTGAATGTGATACTGATGAACGGCGCAATCGGGATTTCCCCTTCGGGAGCGAACCGCAGGACTTTGAGCGCACCCGCTTCCACCGCCTGTGGGGCTGGTCCCGTTTCGAGAGGCGGGAAAGTCTCTTCGATCGTGTTGCCCGGTTTGGGCGGGGGCAACACATCCAAAGGCAGGTTGAAGTCGGTCTGATCATTGCGGTCAAATGCCAGGTCTGGCAGGCGCGAAAGGATCGAAGCGATCTCCTCCGGCAGAAGCGATTCCCCGCCCGCCACTGGCAGTGAAGATGCCTCCTGCGGTTGTGATTCTCCATCGCTCAGTTGGATATCAATGCCATATTTATCGGGTGTCTCGGTGGGCGGTTGATTTGTGTCCATGGCTACAGGGATGTCGTTTTCACCGGATGCAGAATCCTCCAGCGGGAAGATCTTTGACCCCAAAAAGATCCCACCGGCAACGACTGCCACAATCCCGGCATACAAAAAGGCGCGTTTGGTGCTGAATATGTTTTTCCATTTATTGTCCATTGAAGGAGCCCTCCGCTCACTAGCATGACGCCGGTCTTTCAATTATGTTCCCCATGGAGAAATAGTACAACTACGAGTTGCGAGGATGATTGAGACGCGACAGCGTCGAAATCCCGACGACACCTGCACTCCCTGGCACTGCCCGCCAGGGCAAGTGTGCATGCTGGTTCAAGTGAGCAATCCCTGCATGGCAAGAGGAGATTGCTTCCCGTAGGTCGCAATGACGGATGTTAGGAAGTGGTTATTTGCGGGCGGCGCGGCGGGTGTTGTCTTCCATGTCCATCAGGATGAGGATTGCCTTGGAAATGCCCTGCAGACCGAAGAAATAGAAGACACCGGGAAGCGGTTGCACCAGATAGGGCGTGAAGAAATTGATGGTGTTCAGGAAGGTCATGCCTTTATCGAAGAACATGCCGTTGTAATACTGGGCAAAGAACATCAACAGGGACGACACCCAGGAGATCAGGTAAACAACCAGCACAGCCCATGAAAGCCCATCTGCCCAGCGGGACAGGCGCAGGACGGTGTCACGGTCGAAGTAGGTGCCTGGGAAACTTGTTTGTTTTTCTTCCGATTCGCTCATAATAGCCTCCAATTGAATTATATGACAATTACCTTTGTTATAATACAGCAACGACTCCTCCAGCCGGGAAAAGGTTCCCAATAACGGAACCAAGCCGGGGCGGGTCGGAAGCGAGAATTTCATCCAAGAGAAGAGATTGAGAATGAGTCCCGAAGAATCCAAACCCACTGACTTCATCCGCGAAGCTGTTCTGGAAGACCTGAAGAACGGACGCTTCAAATCTGTCCGCACGCGCCTGCCGCCCGAACCGAACGGCTATCTCCACATCGGACACGTGAAGGCATTCATGATCGATTATCTCATCGCGAAGGAGAATAACGGCGAGTTGATCCTGCGCTTCGATGACACAAACCCAACCAAGGAAAATATTGAGTTTGTGGAGGCAATCGAAGAGGATGCGCGCTGGCTTGGCATCGAGTGGGTCAAGGTGACGTTCGCGTCGGATTACTTCGACCTGCTCTACGAATGGGCACAGAAACTGGTGCTGGCTGGCAAAGCCTATGTGGACGATCAGACTCCCGAGGAAGTGAGTGCCAATCGCGGGACATTGACCCAGTCCGGAAAAAATTCTCCGTACCGCGACCGCGACGTGGAAGAGAACATGGATCTGCTGGAGCGCATGAAGAACGGCGAGTTCCCCGATGGCTCGCGGATTTTGCGCGCCAGGATCGACATGGCGCACCCGAACATTAACATGCGCGACCCGGCGATGTATCGTATCATCCACCAGCACCATCATCGCACCGGCGACAAGTGGAAGATCTACCCGATGTACGATTGGTCGCACGGACAGAACGACTCGATGGAAGGCATCACACATTCGTTATGCTCACTCGAATACGAAGACCACCGTCCGTTGTACGAGTGGTTCCTCGATCAACTCGGCGTGTTCAAGCCGCGCCAGATCGAATTTGCGCGCCTGAATATGACCTTCACGGTTATGAGCAAGCGAAAATTACGCCGACTTGTCGAGGAGAATGTCGTCAGCGGCTGGGACGACCCGCGCATGCCCACCCTCCGCGCGATGCGCCGACGCGGCTACACAGCCGAAGGTGTGCTGGAATTCATCCGGCGCGTGGGCGTGGCGAAGAACTACAGCGTCAGCGATGTGGCATTGCTCGAAGCCTGCGTGCGCGAGGATCTGAATAAGACCGCGCTCCGCCGCATGGCGGTGATTCGTCCGCTCAAGGTCGTGATCGACAACTACCCCGAAGACCTGGTCGAGGAGATGGATGCGGTCAACAACCCCGAAGATCCCGCCGCCGGGACGCGCAAGGTTCCGTTCTCGAAAGTCATCTATATCGAACAGGATGATTTCCGCGAGACACCGCCGCCGAAATATTATCGCCTGTTCCCGGACAACGAAGTGAGATTGCGCTATGCGTATTTCATCAAGTGTACGCATGTGGTGAAAAACGATGCAGGCGAAGTGATCGAAGTCCATGCCACGTATGATCCCGCCACCAAAGGCGGTGACTCACCCGATGGGCGCAAGGTCAAATCCACGATCCTGAAGAAGGCGAAGAGGGGTTCTTGAATTGTTTGAATCCGAACTCGTTGGAGATTCTCAAGGGATATGTGGAACCAGCTTTGGCATCGGCTGAAATTGGCTCCCGATTCCAGTTTGAGCGTCTTGGCTACTTCTGCGTGGATAAAGACTCAGTGCCTGAAAAACCAGTGTTCAATTTGACGGTGAATCTCAAGGATACATGGGCAAAGGTACAAAAAAAAGGCGGTTAGTTTTCCCACACCGCGAAAAAAAGGTGACAGTCAAACCGAAATTGACTGTCACCTTTTTGATTCAACAACCTTGACAATTAATCCCTCTCTCATGTACACTGCAACCGTAATTAAATCTACAGAAAGGAGCGCACTTCAAATGAT
>JBFYRY010000088.1:0-12919 GCA_041302025.1 Chloroflexota bacterium
CCATGAGGTTCTCCAGTTGCTGGTCGGGATACCTCAACTGTATTGAATCTCATGGACTTTTGTCAACCTTCTTCCCAAGGTAGCAACTTGGGTTAAATAATATTCCGAATACAGCTCATAGAATAGTTGATGAATTCAGGAAGATGTTTATAGCCAACAAGGAAAACGAATGACAACCCCTCACACACACTCCCCCACCCTCCTTAAACCTGCCAAACCGGTTGGCATTGTCGGCTACGGCGCGTACGTGCCGCGTTATCGTCTGCCCGCAAAAGAAGTCGCGCGCGTATGGACAGGCGGCAAAGGCGGACTCCCCATCAAAGAGAAAGCCGTTCCTGGGCTGGATGAAGACGTTATCACCATGTCCATTGAAGCGGCGCGCAATGCCATGAAACGCGCCCAAATTGACCCGACCGAGTTACGGGCGGTCTGGGTTGGGTCTGAGTCCCACCCTTATGCGGTGAAACCAACTTCCACCTTGGTCGCTGAAGCGATTGGCGCCGTCCCCAACACGCAAGCCGCCGATTGGGAGTTCGCCTGTAAAGCCGGCACCGAAGCGTTGGTCGCTGCGATGGGCTTGGTCGGCTCGGGCATGGGACATTACGCCATGGCGATCGGCATGGACACCGCGCAAGGCAAACCCGGCGACGCGCTTGAATATACCGCGGGCGCGGGCGGCGGCGCGTATATCATCGGTCCTGCAGAAGAGTCGCTGGCGATCATCAACGCCTCCTATTCCTACGTCACCGACACACCGGATTTCTGGCGGCGCGAATATCAAAAGTATCCCGAGCACGGCATGCGCTTCACGGGCGAACCCGCCTACTTCAAGCACATCACTGAAGCCGCCACGCACATGATGGAAGCCTCCGGCACCACCGCCAAAGATTACAAGTGGGCGATCTTCCACCAGCCCAACACGAAGTTCCCGCAACGCGTTGCCTCTCAACTCGGATTTTCGATGGAACAAATTGAACCTGGGCTTTTGGTCCACACCATTGGAAATACATACGCAGGCGCTGCGATGATCGGACTCACGGCAACCCTTGACATCGCCCAGCCTGGAGAGCGGATCCTCGTCGTCTCTTTCGGCTCCGGAGCTGGTTCCGACGCCTTCGACATCACCGTCACTGACAAAGCTCCGCTCCGCGCAGGACGAGCGACAACCACTCAAGAATACATCAAGCGCCGCACGGAAATTGATTACGCAACGTATGTGCGTTATCGCGGTAAATTACAAATGAAATAACAATTATGTCGTTGCGAGCGAAGCGAAGCAATCTTAACTAACCACCAACTATGAGATTGCTTCGTCACCTGCTATCGCAGGTTCCTCGCAATGACATGAGGAGACACCATGGCATTCTTCGACCTTTCACTCAACGAACTCAAAACCTACCTCCCCTCCCGTACCGAACCCGCGGACTTTGACTCATTCTGGAAATCCACCCTCGACGAAGCGCGGACATTCCCTCTCAACGCGACCTTCGAAAAAGTGGATTACGGACTCGTGGCGCAGGAAACTTTCGATGTCACCTTCAACGGCTTCGGCGGACAACCCGTCAAAGGCTGGTTGATCCTGCCAACGCAATATGTAAGGGCAAACAGCCGTTTGCCCCTACCCTGTGTCGTTGAATTCATCGGCTACGGCGGCGGACGTCAATTCGGCTTCGACTGGCTGCTCTGGGCAAGCGCAGGCTACGCCCATTTCGTCATGGACACGCGCGGACAGGGCAGTACCTGGTCCCCGGGCGACACGCCCGATCTCTACGCCGAGGGCGGCAACGCCCACTACCCCGGCAGTATGACCAAGGGCATCCTTGACCCGAAACATTACTACTATCGCCGCGTCTTTACCGACGCCGTCCGCGCCATTGAAGCCGCGCGCTCTCACAATGCAGTCGATGCATCCCAAATCGCTGTAACCGGCGGCTCCCAGGGCGGAGGCATCACCATCGCCGCAGCGGGACTCGTCCCTGATGTGGTCGCCGCCATGCCCGACGTGCCGTTCCTCTGTCACTACCGCCGCGCCACCGAACTCGTTGATTCGTATCCGTATAAAGAGATCGCCGAGTTCTGTCACGTCCATCGCGATAAAGTGGACACGGTCTTCAATACGCTTTCGTATTTCGATGGCGTCAACTTCTCTGCACGAGCAAAAGCAAAAGCATTGTTCTGCACTGGCTTGATGGACCAGGTCTGCCCACCCTCGACAGTCTACGCCGCGTACAACCATTGGGCCGGCGAAAAGGATATCAAGGTCTATCCCTACAACGGTCACGAAGGCGGCGGAAGTTACCAGACACTTGAGAAGATCAAGTTTTTGAAGAGTATCTGGAAATAATCATGTCACTCTGAGGGAGCCCATCGGGCGACCGAAGAGTCTCGCTCGTTGTAGTCGAGACCCTTCGCTACGCTCAGGGTGACACAACATTAAGGAAATAAATGACAGAAGTCGTAATCGCAGGTATCGGACAAACAGAAGTCGGCGAGCATTGGGATATTGGTCTGCGCGACCTTGCCTTTGCCGCCATCAAAGACGCCGTACAGGATGCAGGCGGGCTTAAGCCGCAATCGTTATTCGTTGGCAATATGCTCGCGCCGAATCTTTCCAACCAGGCGCATCTCGGCGTGCTCATCGCGGACTTTGCAGGTCTGCTTGGCATTGAGGCTGTCACCATCGAAGCCGCGGGCGCATCAGGCGGTGCGGCGTTGCGGCAGGGTTATCTCGCCGTAGCCAGCGGATTTGTTGACGTTGCGCTCGTTGTCGGCGTGGAAAAGTTTACGGACAAGGTTGGCGCAGGTGTGGATGCGGCGCTCGCCACCACGAGCGATTCCGATTTCGAAGCCATTCAAGGCATGACCCCCGCCTCGCAAGCCGCGCTCCTCATGAAGCGTTATATCCATGAATATGATGTTCCCAAAGACGGCTTCGCGGGATTTGCGCTCACCGCCCATGCCAACGGAGTCGCGAACAAGAACGCCATGTTCCGCAAAGCCATCAAGCCTGAAACCTACGCCAAAGCGGAAGTGGTCAGCGACCCCATCAATATGTTTGACATGGCTCCCAATGCGGATGGCGCTGCCGCGCTCGTTCTGACTCGCCGTGACCTGCTCCCGTCCGATTGGCATAAGCCACTCGTGAAGATCGCTGGCTCCGCAGCCTCGTCAGGCACGCTTGCATTGCATGACCGCAAGGACATGCTCTACTTCGATACCGCGCAGATCTCCGCGGGCAAAGCCATGAAGCAGGTCGGGCTCACACTCAACGATATTCATCTCTTCGAGTATCACGATACGTTCAGCATCTACGCCGCGTTGCAACTGGAAGCGGTCGGGTTTGCCATCAAAGGCAAAGGCTGGAAACTCGCCGCAGATGGCGAGATCGGTCTCAAAGGGACGATCCCCTGTGCGACGATGGGCGGCATGAAAGCGCGCGGATTCCCCGGTGGAGCCGCGGGCGTGTATCAGGCTGTTGAAGCAACGATCCAGCTGCGGGGTCAGGCTGAAGCGAACCAAATCCCCAACGCAAAGACCGCCTTGATCCAGTCCCTCGGCGGACCAGCGTCAACAGCAGTCAGTCATATCCTGCAAAGATTGGATTGACCAGTTCGCCCTGCAGTTGGACTGCAGGGCGAACGATTTAATTGTAGGATGGACTTTTATACGTCATTTTGATTAAGGTGGGAATTGTCAGAGCCGAGAGGAACGCTGCCAACCCAAAGAACAATGTGGGGATGAGCCAGCGTGCGTTCACAAGAAAATCCTGATATAGCAAAATGCCCTGAATGTGAAGTTTGGCAAGCATGATGGGCGGAAGACTCTGCACGGCGAAGAACACCGCACTAATGGATAGTGCAAGTACAAGACTCAAAACAAAGTCATTCCACGCGATAAGCTTGGGATATGTGTCTTTCTGAATGCGAGCCATCACATCCACAGTGACACTGCGCGGCATCGGCGCGAGCGGTTGGGACTTGAGGGCGTCTTCGATCAGCGTATCCTGTTTTAGGCGGTTATCCATGCGTCCTCCAATTGGGCAAGCGACTTGCGGAGTTGTTCCTTGGCGCGAAAAATGCCCGTTTTGATGGTGCCAAGCGGCAGGTTAAGAGTCGAGGCGATCTCGTCGTAGGAAAGTTCGTTCTGGTATCTGAGGGTAATGAGTAATTGGTAATTGGCGTCCAGGCTTTGAATCGCTTCACTGAGATGTCGTTTGGTTTCATTTGATTCGAATTCGGATGCGGGGGAATTGAAATGCGGTTCTGGGATGTCTTCCATCACATCATCGCCAAGGTCATTGAGGGAGCGTCGCAGGTTGGGCAGACGGTTGTAGCACAGGTTGGTGACGATGCGGTACAGCCACGTGCGGAACTGGGACTGACCCTTGAAGTTCGGCAGCGCCGTCCAGGCGCGCACAAAGGTCTCCTGCGTCAGGTCTAGCGCCTCGTTCTCATCCTTTACGACGCGCAACGCAAGATTGTAGACGTAGCGTTGATGTTCATCCACCAGTGCGGCAAAAGCATCATGATTTCCCTTCTGCGCACGCTGGATGAGAGTCTTTTCGTTGTCCACAAATGGTTCCTTCAAGAGGTTAGACAGGGGAAAGAGGGAAAAGTTTCAAATATCATCCCGTCATTGCGAGGAGGAGCGGAGCGACGACGAAGCAATCTCAAAGTAACTGGGAGATTGCTTCGCCATCCTTCGACTACGCCGCCAACGAACGGCGGCCCCGCTCAGGATGGCTCGCAATGACGGAAACTGTCTGAAACTTTTCCTCAAATCTCCTGTCAAACGAAGTGAGAAACATCATACCGCTATTTGCGGCACTTCGTAAACAAGGAGAAAGAAAATGAAAAGACCCATTGTGATCGTATTATTGACCATTGCGCTGGTATTCGTGCTGGCTGGCATCGGAGGAGTGTTATTCTTCGCCTTCCGCGGTGGTGGTTTCCCAACAGATATATTACCTAATTCCACAGGCTTCTCCGCAGAGGCAGAAGAAAGCAAGACGCTCAAAGTGGACGGAGCCGTTACTTTGAAGGTCGTGGATGACGCAGGCGATGTGACCATCACTGGTGCAGACGTTGAAGAAGTAAGTGTAAGCGTCACAAAGACCGGCTATGGTAGAAACCAGGCGAAGGCTGAAGAAGCCCTGAAAGACATCCAATACAAGATCGAACAGAACGGCGATTCGATCACGCTGACCTTTGACTATCCCGAGATCAATACGAACATCAACCAGCAGGTCGACTTCACCGTCACCGTGCCCCTCGAGACCAAAGTGGATGTGGATGCGTCGTTCGGAGAAGTGAATATCAGCAACATCCAGGGAGAAGTCGTACTCGATAATGACTTCGGCGACATCACGCTCGACAAGATCGATGGACCTGTCAAAGTGGCAACCAATAGCGGGCGCGTCGACATGATGACCGTCGACGCGGGCGCGGCAGATGTCAACATCTACTCAGGCTTCGGAAGCGCCGACCTCAATCAGGTCAGCGGTGCGAACATCAAGGTCGAATCAAACAGCGGCACACTGGATCTTGAGAACGTCCGTGCCACAAAGGACATGACCCTCTCCACAGAATTCGGCAACGTCAAATTTGAGACAGGCACGGCAGGCACGCTGGAAGTTACGACCAACAGCGGTTCCATCTCACTGACAGCTGTTTCCGTCAACGGCACCCTGACACTCAAGGACGACTTCGGCGACATCACCCTCGAACAGGTCAAGGCATCGGCTTATGATGTCGAAACCAACAGCGGAACCATTACTGTGGATGGTGTGAAAGGTTCGGTCAAGGCACACACAGGTTTCGGCAACATCGACATCAAGAACGCAGAAGGCGTGACCCTCGACCTCAACACCAACAGCGGTTCCATTGACTTCTCAGGTTCACTCGGCGACGGTCCACACACTGTTCACTCGGATTTCGGCGACATCGAACTGAACCTTCCCGCGGACTCCGCCCTCAACGTCGAATTGAAGACCGAATTCGGCAAGATCACCTCCGACATTCCGATCACCATCACGCTCACAGGTGACATTTCGGAAGCGCAACAGGCAGGCACAATGAACGGCGGCGGCGCTCAGTTCAAAGTGGATACGAACAGCGGCAATATCAGCATCAAGATCTTGAAGTAACCGCCGCGCAAACAAAACGGAGTGACTGGTAGAATACGGGCACTCCGTTTTTTGTTGTGAGGAACTATGAATGTGCTGATCGTTTGTCTCGGTGTTGCTGGAATACTCGTCGTCATTTTCGGCTTCCTTGCTTTTCTGCGTTACATGAACTACAGGGAAACCATTGCTCTCGCTGAAAAGGGACTCACCAAACCCGAGACGAAATCTGGCAAAGGTCTATTGCGTTGGGGGATTGTCCTCACATCACTCGGATTCGCCCTCTCGCTCGGACTCTACTTTATCGGCTTCAACTCCCCCAACGACTACCCGCTTCACCTCGGACCGTGGATGCTGGGAGGCTTCGTCCCACTTTTTCTTGGCATTGGGCTGATCCTGCTTCATTATTTGGCAGAGAAATAGTAAGCAGTGATCGAGTGATCAGTTATTAGTAGGGTTGAGTCTTATCTCGGTTGAATTTACTTTCAAGGTATTCCCCACTATTTCAAGGACATCACCCTCAACCCCAAAGAACGTCCAAAAGGTGACCTGGGGCGAGTCCGCTTCGAGCATCACGGAGATAGCGGGTTCTTTGTGACCGTAGTAGCGTGAGCGCCATCCACGCGTGGAGCTGGGGTCGGCACGGACGAGGGAAAATTTACCGTTGCCATCCACCATTCCAGTTTGCACCATATATTTCATTTCACCAAGAGACAATAAAACTAAATTATCTTTCTGCTCAAAGGGAAAATCACTGAGCAACCAGTGAAGCGAGTACTGATGCGGTTCGTTGGCAACGAGATGATCAATCACCAACCAGCGATCCCCTTCCAATAAAATGACCGTTCTTTTGTGAGATACAGGTTTGTACCCGTCATGCTCCCCCTGCCAAATATTTTTATCGTGCTTGAGAACTTTTCCTTTTGACCAATTTGTCCATGTGAAGCGGCTGAGCATGGTCATTTGGTCTTTGTTATCCACGGTGACAGTATTATGCGCGGATGTGTGCGCCAGTCCATTGCGCCAAATACCTTCGCCGCTGTAGAGGTAAGTCCCGGCATCGACGGCGATATTGTGACCGCGAATCCACAAGTCGATGTGGAGTTGGTCAGCGTGGGAGGGACGGGATGTGAAGTCCGTGCAGCGGATGAGGGCGTGGCTGTCCGTGTTGCGGAGGAGGTAGACTCCCCCATTGGGATAAGACTCACCGCCAAGCACGCGAAGAGCGCTAAGATTCTTTTCTCTTTCTTCTTTCTTCGCATCCTTTGCGTTCTTAGCGGTTAGTGATTCTCCACATAACCAAAAAATATCTTCATCCCATTCACCAGCATCAAAAAGCCATTCGCCTTTAGTGATGTACCAATCCAACTGCAAAAGTGGACGGTAGTCAGTGAAGTCGCAGTTGTTCAACGGCAGGACGAGCGCACCATCGTTTGAGCCGTAGATGGGCATTTGTCCGGTTTTGGGGTCGATGAGGCGGGAGAGATAGGTTATAGACTTTGTGACTGATTCCCTTAGTTGAGTAGAAAGTGGAAAGTGGTTGACCTCTCCGAGTTGAATTGCATAAAGATAAATATGAAGGATAAAACGATGGTAGTTGAGCGAGTACATCGAATACGTGCCGTCGGGGAAGATCTGGGCGCGGGCTTCGCGTTCGAGGGACAGATACCCAAAATCAAGATACCTGTCGGAATATTTCAACTCGGGGAATAAAAGTCCCGCCATCCACAGTCCCAGCGCTTCGGTGACGGCATGGTTGCTGTGCGTGAATATGGCAAAGGACTTGTTCTGGTAAATGCGTTCCGCATGGGATGCGACAAGGACTGTCAGTTGCGCAATCCGTTGCGGCGTGGATGCTGTGGACCGGGCAAAACCATACAAGCCGAACACCCATGCCATGAGACGTAAAGCCGCTTCCTGACCATCCATCCAGTTTGGTCCCGTGTTTGGAGGGTTTTCCTCCGCCCATGATTCGACCGCCGTCCAGAAGGCATCGGCGTATTTATCGTCTTTCGTCGCGGCATACGCCCGGACGAGGGTATAGACAAAGGCAAAGCGGTTGGGTTCCCAGATGAATTTGATATCGATGGAGGAATCGTCGGAGAGTTGGGACCAGTGTTTGTTCATGTCATTCTGAGCCGCGGAGCGGCGAAGAATCCCTAACTGCGATGGTAGAGACCCTTCCCCTTCGCTATCGCTCAGGGTCAGGGTGACATAATCCGTTTGCCAATTGGGAGGAAAACCAGTTTTGATGAATTGATGGGAGAAGTATTTGATCTCGCCGTTGAGAATGCGGTCGGCTTCGGCGATGGCGGTTTGCTTATCCCAATGCGCTTCGTCTTCGTTACCGCTCCGCTCAGCGTGGCTTAAGTCAAAAAAGAATTTCGGGGAATGTTGTTTTCGCCATTGAAAATAGGCTTCGGATGTTGATGGAATACCTTTCCTCAACCATGTCTCAAGCGGACGATCTGCCCATTTGTATTGCGGCATTTGCAAACGGATGAGTCCGGTGCGGAGGCGAAAGGCATAGGCGAGGCGAAAGGCTGACCAACGGAATCCAGCCTGATGGTAGAGCGAAGCGAGAGTCCGAATCCTATTTACCATTTTTGAGACGCGCCGCGTAGACGGACATCCATATCCAGATCAGCGGCAATCCCACGATGACCAGGGGCTGGACAACATCTTCCCCGCGCGAGAGGAAGTAGGCAAGGACGCCCGCCAGCAGGGTCAGGGATATGTACAGGGAACTGACCGTGGTGTGTTTGTAGCCGCCAGCGACCAGGCGCGTGAAGACGTGCATGCGGTGCCGCGCAAGGATGTTGTCACCTCTCAACAGGCGCTGGAGGAACGTGAAGAACGGGTCTGCGATGACGAGCCACATGAGCAGGGTGCCGAGCAGTAACGCATCGCCGCCCTGATCGGAGGACAGCAGGGGGAGTACCGCAAAGGTGTAACCGAGAAACGTGCTCGATACATCCCCCATGAATATCTTTGCCGGAGACCAGTTATGCCAGAGAAAACCAAGACTGCTGGCGGCGGTGGCAAGCGCGATCCAGAACACAAAGTTGTTATGCACGTTGAACGCCAGCATCATCCAACCCAGCCCGCCAGCCAGAGCCACGCCGCCCGCCATGCCATCGATGCCGTCCATGAAGTTGTAGGCATTGATCATGCCAACGATCCACAAAAAGGTGATGCCGACGCCCACGATGCCGAGATTGAGATCGCCAAACAACGGGATGGTGACCACTTTGAAATATCCAAACCCGAACATGGAGACCGCGGCGACCAATCCCTGCACGATAAAACGGTAGGAAGCGGGAAGCGAATGGACATCGTCGCGCCAGCCGATCCACGCCATGACCGCGCCTAGCACAAGATAAACGAGACTGCGATTCCAGCCCGCTTCCGCCCCAACACAGACGCCTGTTACCAATACCAAAAAAACGATCGCCAACCCGCCGCCCTGCGGGATGGGGACGGAGTGAGAGCTCTCCTTGGTCGGGTGGGCAATCACCTGGCGGTGTTCCGCATACCGCCCGGCGAGAGAAACGCCGATGGCGGAAAGAACGGCTAGAATGATAAAGATCAAAATTTGCGGCATATCCAAACGGCTCGCTTTCAATTCAATGTAAGTTATACCGTGACTGCGCACAGTATTTCAAGATTCCACCAGCCTCTGCAGGAACTTCAAAGTCTCATCGAGCCTGTCGCGCCGGTCAAGGTGCTTTACGAGATAGTCGCGCGCATTCGATCCCATTTCCTTTAAACGACTGTCGTCCCTGGAAAGTTCTAGGATGGTCCGCGCCAGCAGTTCATCATCGCCGGGTTTGATGAACACCCCGCCCCTGGAAGCCTCGATCAACTCGCGGGCAACACCGTCGATCACAAGCAGGGTCGGGCGTCCCGCCGCCATATAATCGAAGACCTTGTTCGGATAGGTCGTGCGGAACATGGGAATATCCAGCAGGATGGCGAGACAGACATCCGCGCAGGCGACCACCTGCGGCATATCCCTTTTGGGTCGGACACCCGCAAAGATGACATTCGACAAACCCATCCGTTCCGCTTCCGCCTGAAGCCGCGGACGATCCTTGCCGTCACCAAACAACACAAAACGGATTTTTTCTTCACGGCTTAATCGTTTTGCGGCGCGCAGGATCGTATCGATGTCATTCGCCTGTCCCAACGCGCCTGCGTACAACACAACGAACTTATCCTGCAATCCCAACTCGCCCCGCATCGGCGAACCATCCACGTTCGGGTTGAACATGTCGACGTCCGTGCCATAGGCGATGAACGTCACCTTCTTTTCAGGAACACCCTTTCCAACGATGTATTCCTTATAGGCAGGTGAATTCACCAAAATATGGGTCGCGCGCGCATACAAAAATCCCTCCAGCCAGCGCGCCAGCCAGATCACAACCGGATTCTTCAACACACCCATGCTCACGCCGAACTCGGGCCACAGGTCACGCACTTCAAGCAAAAACGGTTTGCGCCGCATCACCGCTACAAACCATGCGGAAACCGCCTGAAAGATCGGCGGCGTGGTACCCATTACCAGATCCACATCCTTCACCTGCAATGCCGCCCATATTGAAGTGAACATAAAACTCAAAAAAGAAATCACCCGCCAGAAATAACTGCGGTGCAGGGACGGGTAAATGTACGAACGCAGGACCCGCACGCCGTCAAAATCCTGCTCGGCGAACAGCCCCTTGCGCCTGACCGTGCGCTGTCCGGTCTGATAGTTCAAGTCGCTCGCCACAATAACCAGCTCATGCCCGTGTGAGTGCAAAAATTTCGCCATCTCAAAATGACGCGTATGCCCGGGCTCATCGGGGGAAACAAAGGATTGGTTGATCAATAGGATCTTCATGCGGTGACGATTATACCCAGCGCGGTCATAAATTGCTTTTTTTCAAAGGCGGGAAACCGCAATGTATGACCGTGGGTATTATATATTCGATGGGATGAAAATCCGCCTCCGCTTCGCCAGCCGGAACCTGCTCCGCTTCGAGGAGCGGTCTCTCCCCGGATTTTCATCCGTTTTAGGAGATGCCCCATCCTATTACATTTTCGCAAAGAAACCATCTTGAGAGTCTTTGAGAGTCCCGCCGGATAGAATTACGCTTGCAGAAAGGAAATTTACACATGGAAATCCCACGACACTGGAGACTCAAGAAACAACGCTACGGACTGGTCGGCGAAGTCTGCCCGCACTGCGATCACAAGATCTTCCCCCCGCGCGATGTCTGCCCGAACTGCGGAGACGAAGCCAGGGAACTTTATAGTTTTAGCGGCAAAGGCGAAGTGTACTCCTACACCACCGTCTACGAAGCGCCTGCCGGCTACGATGCCAATGCCCCCTACACCGTCGCCCTCATCAAACTGGAGGAGGGTCCCATGCTCACCGCCCAACTCACCGACGTGGACAACAACGCCATCCAGATCGGCATGCCCGTCGAAATGGTCACCCGCAAAATGCGCAACGACGGCGATGAGCGCGGTCTGATCGTTTATGGGTATAAGTTTCGCCCTCGTTTAGCGGTTGCATAACATCCTTGTAACATCTCCATTCGCCCTGTCAGAAAATCTGACAGGGCGATTTTGTTTTGTTATACTATCGCCCATGCCCAGCCTCACCCCTCAACTTCTCGAAAATTTCCCCTACTCCGAATATGCCGACCCACAATCCATCCAACGCGGACGCGCCTACTACAAAGACGGCAACGCCTGGAGCGTGGAACTGATCACAAAAAGTGAAGCTGTCATTCTCGTGGATGGCAACTCGGGCGAATACACCGTTGAAATCGAAGTGGATCAAAAAGGACAACTACTCTTCAACTGCGACTGCCCCTACGCCGACGAAGGCAACTTCTGCAAACATATGATCGCCGCCGCGCTGGAACTGAGTGAATATTTGAAAGACGAAGAAGATTTCGACGAGGACGAAGATAACATCATCCAACCGCCCCCCGCTCCCAACAGCAACTGGCAGAACAAACTCAAAGAGACGCTCGCCATTGCGCCGCGCCGCTCTACTTCTCCAAACCTGTCACGGTACGTTTCAGTCATTCTCCTGACCCGTTCACAAATGGGATATTACGGCTACGGAAGCACAGCCCGCACAAATTATTATTACTCCATCGAACCGCTCATTATCAAAGCCAATGAATGGTATGGGCTTGCGGGCGGCGAGAAAAAATCGCCGCAGGAAATCAATGCCTTTCTCGAAACCAACAAAAAATGGATCAAAGCCAGCGAAAGAATGTTCCAGCACACCAACCCATTAGGTTGCATCAACCTGGATAATGATGCGGCATCGCTGGTAAATGTCCTGTCCGATATTACGCGATATGGAATTGGCACCAGCAACCTGCCCATGTTCCTCTCCATGCTTTCCAAATTCGATATCCCCATCTTCCTCGGAAGCCGCTACCCCGACAAAATTGACCGCCGCGTTCACCTCCTGCCCAATCCCATCGACATAGAAATTGACATACAAAACGACGAAAGCAAACTCACCTTGCAGGCAGGCTACGAACACACAGGCGGCTTCATACACATCCAGCAAAAAGTGGAAACGATTTCCACCAACCCTGCCTGGATCTTAATGGACAATACCATCGCGCAACTCCGCAACGCAAATGCGCTTGCCATTCTTCCATCCTTCCCCATCGAAATCCCCAACGAACAAGTCGAACTCTTTCGCGAACAATACTTCGCGCAGATTGCGCAACTGCTCCCCATCAAAAGCGACATCGTCCAATGGCAGGATGTCAACGCTGAACC
>JBFYRY010000325.1:0-4936 GCA_041302025.1 Chloroflexota bacterium
TTTTCGCACGCGCGGCTCGTCGGGCAAGGTCAATATCGCCTTGAGCAAACTACCGAACTTCACGGCGATGCCCTACAAAGGCAACGGCGCGGATTCGGTGCTGCATCGCGGCGCGGTGTCTATCAGCCCGAGCATCGATTACATCGAGCGCGCCTACGACGACGCGAAGTATGGGCAGATCTCGAAGCGACCGTATCTCGACATGATCTTCCCGTCGATGATCGACCCCGATATGGCGCCGCCGGGACAGCATGTGATGTCGTGCTTCGTGCAATATGCACCGTACGATATCGAAGGCGGCTGGGATGATGTAAAACGTGATGCGCTCGGCGAAGCGGTGATCGCGACCATCGAAGAATACGCGCCGAACATCCGCGAGTGCATCGTGGGCATGCAAGTCATCTCGCCCAAGGACATCGAACGCATCGCGGGCATCACGGGCGGCAACATCTTCCACGGCGAATTGCTGCTGCACCAGATCTTCTTCCTGCGTCCCACCCCGCAATGGGCAGACTTCCGCACGCCGCTCAAGGGCTACTACTTCGGCGCAAGCGGCGCGCACCCCGGCGGCGGCGTTATGGGCGCGGCAGGGATGCTGGCGGCGAAGGAAATATTGAAGGACGGGATGTAGAAAGTGGAAAGTAGACGGTGGTCGAGTAGCCGCGCTCTTGTTCTTCGCGGCGTACACTTGCACCGAGCGCAAGTACGGTGTCGAGACTACGTCTCTTTCTTAACTGGAAGTTGATTCTGTTGAATGGAGTTTGGCTTACTCTGAAAATAAAAAAGCCCTCGTTTTCACGAAGGCTTACGGTGATTGATCACGCCGGAACGGCAATGTATTCTGCATAAGCAGTACTTTCAGGAATTGGCAATTCATCTTCGATCATTCCCTGGATATGCATCTCCATGGCTTCATGCATATTGCGTTCCACTTCTTCACGGGTTTTGCCGGTTGCCACACAGCCGGGCAGATCCGGCGAATAGGCTGAATAGTTATTGTGTGTTTTTTCGATAACGATAAGAAAGCGATACATGGTTACTTTTTGCCTTTCGGTTTTTCAACTTGAGCCTGTTTAAAAATACTGTTCTGGGTTCCGGGAGCAAGATCATCATTGGGATGTCCTGCGATGGTCACACGACCAGATTTCTTCGGATGTTTATATTGTCTGTGGCTGCCTTTGGTAACGACCATATCATTATGACACCATCATCATCGGCGCGGGGCACAATGGACTGGTCGCCGCCGCGTATCTCGCTAGGCAGGGTAAAAAGGTTTTGGTGCTCGAACGCCGTTCCAACGTTGGCGGCTCGGTTGTTACAGAATCTTTCGGCGACGGCTTCACCGTCGACTCGGTGCAAACAGGTGGAATGCTTCGTTCTGACATCATCAAAGATTTGAAGTTATCACTTCCTAAAGTTGCCGAGAGGCCTGCTTTTATATCTCTGCAACCAGACGGCAACCACCTCACCCTCGACGCCGAGTCCATCAAACGCTTCTCCGAAAAGGATGCGGCACGCTGGGGCGAATTCGTCCGCTTTATGAACAAGTCCGCCAAGATTCTGGAGAAAGCATACTCCACGATCATGCCGCGCCTACCGATGAACTTCAATGCCAGAGAAGGCTTCGGCTTGATGGAGTTGGGTCTCAACCTACGACTCGCGGGTCGCAAGGACATGCTCAACTTCATCCGCGCCCTGCCGATGACCGCGCAGGAACTGGTGGAGGACTATTTCGAATCGGAAGTCGTTAAAGCCGCTGTTGCATCACTGGGTATCCACGGCTTCACTCTTGGGCCAATGGGTGCGGGAACCGGATATACATTAATTCATAATTGGATGAATCGCGGCGGGCTGGCGCATGTCAATGTGGGGAAGGCTGGCGAAATCACTTCCGCGTTGGCAAATGCGGTCAAGAAGTTTGGCGGCGAGATACGATGTGATGCGGATGTGGCGAGTATCAAGGTCGAAAATCAAATTGCGAAGGGCGTTGTTATCGCAAGTGGTGAAGAGATTTCTGCGAACGTGATTCTTTCCTCTGCTGATCCGAAGCATACCTTGCTCAAACTCGTCGGTCCACGCGAGTTGCCCCCCGAATTCGTCTGGCATGTACAATCCATCAAAATGCGCGGATCGGTGGCGAAGGTGCATCTCCTCACTGATGGCAAGCACGGCATCCCCGAAGGGACAGTCGTTCTCGCCCCATCCATCAAATACCTCGAACGTGCCTATGATGCATCGAAGTACGGCGAAATTTCCGAGAAGCCATATTTGGAAGTGACCACTTCAGGCAAAACGGTTTCCATTCATTTCCAATTTGCGCCGTATGCTTTGAAAAAGAGCAGTTGGCAGGTTGAAGGTTTGAAGGTTGAGAAGTTGGCAATTGACACACTGGCAGAATATTTCCCCAATCTAAAATCGTCAATCGTCAATCGTAAATTGATTTCTCCGCTCGACCTCGAAACCACCTACGGTCTCACCGAAGGTGACCTCAACCACGGTCAACTCATGCTCGATCAGTTCCTGTTCATGCGTCCGATTCCGGGGTGGTCGAACCACAAGACGCCCATTGATAACCTTTATCTCTGTGGAAGCGGGGTCCACGGCGGAGGGGGAGTCAGCGGGGCGGCGGGACGGAATGTGGTGAAGGTGTTGAAATAAATAGAGTAGGTGCGATATGAGAGCATCAAAACGAAACGGCAGGATAGTTTGGATCATCTTCATTATTGGATTGGTCATTCAAATCCTTTTCGACCCTCTTTCGGGCATGCTGAAAGCGATTGAACGAATAAAAGGACGCATTGAATTACCATCGGCCCGTTCTAAATGGGAGTCGCAAGGAATTACACATTACAGTTTTGATGTAAGTGGCGGAGTTGCGATGGGATGCTTCCTTAGTGGAAATGTAGAAGTAAGAGATGACATCATAATCCGTGCAGATCCAAGAAGTGATGATAATCAGAACAATTATTTTTATTCTCCAGAGTTTTGGACTTTAGATGATGGTCATTCCCTTTGCAACCATGAAATTTATACAGTCAATCGTTTGTTTAGCGAATTGGAAACTTGGCTATTGGATACCCCCTTGATATTCACAGGTATGGATTTTGCAGTGACAGAAATTTCATTTGACCCAACATATGGATTTGTATCTCACTTTCGAGTTGGGAATTGTGGAGGCCTCGGTCTATTAAGTCCGAAAATTAGTGACTGTTCTGGTGGATTTGTGATCGAGAATTTTCAGGTTTTGGATAAATGAACCCAGATAAACGACATCCGAAGCCATTGAGACTTCGGATGTCGTTTGCATCAATTATGCCACCCGCAGGATGACGCCGTTCTGCGATGGATCATGCAGGAGCAGACCCGCATCGGTCTGGTTCGATGGGATGCCTGCCGCGTCGACCCGGGCCACGACTTCATCGTAGGCAGTTTGATCGGGCAGGTCAATGGTGAAATAATGGAGTCCAACCGCATCGGGCGGAGGAGGCGGAGCGTCCTGTCCCTGCCAGGTGTTGAGTCCGAGATGATGGTGATATCCGCCTGCCGAGACGAATGCCGCTTGAAAGGTTGTCGCCGTCCCCATCACATCGAAGCCGATAATACCGTGATAAAAGTCCACGGCTTCCTCCACATCGCGGACATGGAGATGAACGTGACCGATGCGCGTCTCCGGCGGAACAGGGACATCCAGTTTGTCTTCATCCGTAAGATGGCTGAATAATTCGTTGAGATCCAATGCTTCGCGCCCGTCACTCCACGAGCCATCGGCGCGAATGGATTCAAACTTGCCGTTTTTGAATGTCCATGTGCCGTCCTCCGGCGACTCGCAATACAACTCGATGCCGTTGCCTTCGAGGTCATCAAGATAGGTGGTCTTCGTCAGGATGTGGTCTGTGGGCGAGTTGGGATACTTGAAGGCGAACAACCGCGCCATGGCAATGGCAAGTTCACGCCTGTTGGGGAAGAGATATGCCACATGGTACAGCCCCGTCACGCCGCGGTATTTTTTCAAGCCCGGTTCCTCAGTGAGCAGGAGGAAGTCCCTGCCGCCGGAGCCAAGCCCAGCCTTGTTCCCTTCGCGCCAGTGGAGTTTGAATCCCAGCGCCTTTTGGTAGAACTCCAATTGGTTGTTGAGATTCGACACGGTGAGCGAGATCGCACCCATCCGCGTTTTGGGGTGGATGGAAAATTCGGTTTTGGTTTCAGTCAATGGTTGTGTCATTCATTCCTCTAAAGTGGATTTGTAACCGCTTAGACTACACCACAACGCTCCATCTTTCACATCCCTTTTAGGTTAAAATCCGTCCATGCCGCAAACTACTACACCTCGCCCTCCATCCTCCGCCTTCCGCCTTCCGCTTTCATCCTTCATCCTTCCGCTTTCTGCCTTCTGCATTTTCGCCATCTCCTCCTGTTCCTCCCCGGCAACGACTCCTCCTCCAATTCCAACGGAAACTCTGCTTCCCACATCCCCGCCTCTGCCATCAGAGACTCCCCTCCCAACGGATACACCGACGCCCGCTCCCACAGCGACTCCCGCCCTGGCGCGTCCGCAATACGTGATGGACTTGCGCCTCAATTACTCGACCAGTGTTGCTTCCGTTTCCCAGACCATCACCTACCCCAACTGGACCGGTGAAACGCTCAACGATCTTGTGCTCGCCGTCCAGCCGAACTTTTGGAGCGGCGGATTCGTCATCAAGTCTTTGTTGATCGATAATCAACCAATTACCAATTACTCACTCGATGGTCAAAAACTGACCGTTCCATTGCCGCAACCATTACCGCCCAGCGGGACAACCACTGTCGTGATGGAATACGGACTCGTCCTGCCGAAGATGGAGGCGTACAGCAACCCGGATGAAGTGCGCCCGCAGATCTATGGCTACTCGGACCGGCAAACCAACCTCGTGGACTGGTATCCGTTCATCGTGCC
>JBFYRY010000326.1:0-3928 GCA_041302025.1 Chloroflexota bacterium
TTGCGGATCTTGCGCGTCAACAGGTTCGAGACCAGCAGGTAATCCAGGTCGCTTTCGTGTTCGCCGAACGACAGCACCACATGCTGTCCGTTCTCGAGCGACGCGATGATCTCCCGCACGCTGTCCGCGGCGGGCTTCTCGACGATATACGGCTTGCCGAACAGCCGCCGTAGTTTATCGTGCAGTCCCTCCGCCGCCGCCACGTTCACGCCGTTCGCGATCGCCCACGCCGCCACACTGTCGGGATGCGGCACCTTCTTCATCTTCCCCTTCTCGTCCTCCACTTCGATCTCCTCGCGGGTCATCGACTTGAAACTCGCGAACCATTCGTCCCTGAACGAACTGTACAACGCGTTCAGAGTCGTCGGAGTGGTCTCGCGCAGGTTCAACTCGCGCATCAACGTTTCAATATCGCTTGTGGATATGTCTCCCGTGGAGATCTCCAAATTAAAGTCCGGGGTCTGCCCTCTGATGGTGGATCCGCCTCCCAAACCGACGATTCGTACCTTCGACTTGAACTTGGTCTTCAGTCCCGTCACAGCTTTTTTCGTGTCTGACGCCACATCGTCAAAGCCATACTCGTTGTGCATATCCAGCACGAACACCGACGCCTTGTTGTAATGCATCAAGCCCGCCAAAACGAGCCTCGTGAGGAACGACTTGCCCGTCCCCGTCGCCCCGAACACCCCCGACGACCTCTGCACGAACTTCTCCATGTCAATGCATACGGGATGTCCCTGCTCGCGGGTGTATCCGATAATAAGATTGCCTTTTTCATCTGGACTGCCGAAGATCTCCGCAATGTCGCCTTCGTTTGCCAGAAACACCTGAGCATGATGCGGCGGCACATTCTTGACAGGCAAAATGCGCGGCGGGTCTTTCAAGCCTGCGTCAATTTTGCCTTGCCATTGTTTATGTTCAGGCGTCCCCAACTCAGGACCCACCTCCAGCATCAAGTTCGGTAACACCTCTAAATTGGCATACAGAGTCTGTCCATGCAACGCCTGAGCGATATGGGCAGGGAACCGTCCCTCCATCTGCTCATCCGCAAAGCGCGGGTCCGTGGCACCGAGGACGATGTCCGTGACGATGCCATAATAATTCCACTCCCCGCTTTGGATGACCACAAACGCCCCCTCCTGAATCTCCTGCGGCGAGACAATGAGTCTCACCCGAAAATTCTCCTTTAATCCACCGCCGACGAGATAACCGATCTTTGTTCTGTCCATAATTACCTCTTTATTTACCACAAAGTGTCACTAAGAGTCACAAAGGATTCTTTACCACGAAGAAGCACAAAGGTTCACAAAGGTTTTAAACCCTTTCTTTTCCTTCGTGTCCCTTAGTGACACTTGGTGGTTTAAATCATTAAACAACTATTCGCTTAATTCCATCTTTCAAATGCACTACATTGAAATTAATCAGGAACCCCAACCGGATTCCCGTCAACTTCAAATAAGTGATCAACTGCGCATCGAAAATGGGATGCATCGTCTCCACAGACTTAAACTCCACGATAACGCAATCATTCACGATCATGTCGGGTTTCAAACCAGCATCCATCTTGATACCGCGATACGTGACAGGCAGTCCAACCTGAGTCGGCGCGCTCAGTCCGCTTTCGGTTAACTCAAACTTTGTGCAGGTCTCATAAACAGACTCAAGCAACCCTGGACCAAGCGCAGTGTGAACCTTGAATGCCGCATCCAATACCGCCTTGCCAACTTTTTCCACATCGGGAGGAACAGGAGCATAAATTCTCTTTTGCATATTCTCCTCTTTCTTTACCACAAAGGGGACAAAGTGTCACAAAGGTTTTAATCCTTGTTTTTCCTTCGTGCCCCTTTGTGACACTTCGTGGTAAAAAATTACACGCTCACATCGCTCAATGCGCCCAGAACGCTCATGAGAGTTGGATAATCGTCTCTTAACAAAGTAATTACCTCTTGAGTAGCTTTTTCTTTCCACTTTCCACTTTCCACTCCCCTCGCACTACTCGCCTGCAAAATATGCGCCGCGACCACTTCTCCCACAGGGATTTCCTTGTTATTCAAAATATGTCTGAAATACCCAAATCTCTCTGTGAACCGCGCCATATCCTTCTCATCACACAAATAGATCACATCCAAACTCAACGGCGGACGCGGCGGAAGCAGATGGAACACCTTCCCATCCTGCTCATATCCCACCGCCAAAACGGACATCTCCACGGGCACGATGCGCCGCTCGCGGTTATCCTTCATCACCTCCGCACTGACATTATCCGCGGTGACAAGTTGACGTACCAGCCCGTCATCGTCAATGTGGATGTCGTAGATCAGCCCGAAGATCTGATACCCATCTCCCAGCGGAGCGCGTACCAGCGCCCCAAACGAAGGCGCGTCCAATTGATTGACGCGGCAACCGGCAATGAAGCCCGTTGTCCCTGCACGAAGTAAACGTCCGATTTCGATTTGGTTAGTCATAAAATCTCCTCATGTCGTTGCGAGGGCACTCTTGTTCTTTGCCCGAAGCAATCTCCCAATAACGAGGAGATTGCTTCGTCGTCGCTCCGCTTCTCCTCGCAACGACATTATTTACGTGTTCTTCCCTGCAAATCCTTCGCGGATTGTTTCCCGGATTTTTCGCCTACTTCGCCGCCGCTATTCCTTATTTCAATGGCAAGCATCTGGTCAATTTCTTCTTTATCTTTATGAGTTACAACCGCTATCTCATGTGCTCTATGTAACAGATACGGGAAGGGCTCATTGCCCATGATTTTTGACTGTTCAATCAGCGTGCTATGCAAATTATTCAATGCTTCTTTGTTGTTTACAACCCACAAAGGGACATCTACCCTGGCAATTTTCGGCTTCTTTTCATCACCCACGTTTATATAAAAGAAATGGATTGAGATTGCCCCTGTATATTTTTCTGCAGATTTTGCCTGAAGTTTAAATATCGCAGACCGTTCGTGTTTTCCTAAAATTCTACTGAAAAGCCATAGATCGGTTACGCCAGGGAAAGGATGATATTTTTTCAAATTGGGTAATTCATCTTGTGGGATCATCGCGACTTCCAACAAGCGCACAACCCAATTTGCCCCCGGCTTGTCCACGTATCCTGATGTAATTACTTTTTGCTTTTCCATTTCCTTGAGCGTATCTATGTAATCCTTCAGGCTTTTCTCAAAGTCTTTGGAATTGTCGCTGTCTGTTGCGCCCCAAAGTTCCAACTGCCCTTCTGTTAGGGCAATAATTGTTCCTGAATATCTTCTGGCAACTTCCAATAATTTTTTGCGTTCAGCGGTATCGCGTTGTAAGGCTACCTGACTGTCACTAAAAAACGTATCTTCAAATTCATCGAGCATGTGAAGTTCGGTATCAGTAAACACTTCTGGCGTATTCCCCGAACCAACTTGCATGACAATCGCCCCAATATTAATTACATAATACTGGAGTGCATCATGCCGATTTGGGACGATCTGGGAACCGTCCGCGGCGATCACAGTCGCTTCTTTGACGGAATCAGGCGGGGGGTAGGAGGAAGCGAGATTTTCATCCAGCGGGTAGGCGCATCGTATGTTTGCATCCGCCGTTTTAGCAGAGTCGACTTTTGCGCGAAGTAAATCCAACCTGGCGTCAAAGTAAGCGAGCAGGTCTCGGGCCTGGGCTTGGGCATCTTCTTTCTTCTTTCTTCTTTCCTTTGCGCCAGCGCCGATTGCTTTAATGCGAGTGTATAAATCCTGGTAGTTGACAGGCATAGAACAAATGTGCCAGAATTGTACAGGCAAATGGACTAAAATTCAAGGAAAGCCGGGAACTTTTCCGGAACCCGTTCGTCTTTATTTCATGAAAAGAAATTTCAAAAAGGAGTTTATGACCATGAAGAACAAATCTGTTTTTATCGTTGCGATCGTACTGCTGGCGCTCGTCTTGAGCGCGTGCGG
>JBFYRY010000089.1:0-12870 GCA_041302025.1 Chloroflexota bacterium
AGGCGTGAAGCGATGCGTCGAGCCATCAATGTGACTCTTGAAGGTCACACCGTCGTCGTCGATCTTGCGGGTCTGCGCCAGCGAGAAGACCTGGAAACCGCCCGAATCGGTCAGCATGGGGCGATGCCATTGCATGAACTTGTGCAAACCGCCCATATCGCGCACAAGTTCGTCGCCGGGACGCAGGTAGAGATGGTAGGTGTTGCTCAAGACAAGCGAGGCGTTGATGTCCTTGAGGTGCTCGGGCGTGAGGGTCTTGACCGTCGCTTGCGTGCCAACAGGTGCAAAGACTGGTGTGAGGAGGTCGCCGTGTGGCGTGGAGAAAATCCCTGTACGGGCGCGGTTGTTTTTGGAGGTGATCTGAAATTCGAACATCGGGCATCATTGTAAACGAGAACTCGGAGATTTTGTACCACGGGTACGTTCCGCGTAAATCTCCGAGTTCTGTATCATCAGGAATCAGTGGAAGGCGTATTTGATAACTACCGCTTATATGTAATAAACTCGTAATTCGCGACGAAGTTATCGTCAAAGTCATAGGCGATGATACCGACCGCGTATTCACCGTCTCCCAGGTAACCGGCATAGAACGAGAAACCTTGCTCGCCCCAGGTGAACACGTCATCGCTGAGATCGTAGTCATAGATCGGCTCATCGTTGCTGTCGAAAGTATAGTACTGGATGTAATCCGTAAACTTGTCGCCGATCTGCGGGGTGATCTCCACCGGCGTGCTGGCTCCGTTCGCGTCTGTATCGGGGTAGGCGTAAGCGTATAGAAAGTTCCCATCCGCATCAAAGAAGAGGGAAGCGTCCACGGGAAACCCGTTGAGCGCGTCGGTATATTGTCCAAAGACCTCGTATACGGTCTTTCCATCCGCGCTCAGATATTCGTATGGCTCCAGCAGGACATATGCATCGTGCTCCCCATCGGTCATGGCATACAGCAACGGAGACCACTCATATTGCACCTGCACCGGGCTGTCGCCATAATCCGGCATGTTCACGCCGCCGATAGCGGTGGTGTTCTCTGCAATGTAGTAGGAGATGTCACCGATCCAATACGAATCAGCGACCGGGTCCCAAAAATATAACACCGTGTAAATGTAGGCGACATTTCCCTCCACCGTAGTGGAGACGTTCACCACTTCATCGCCGGAGATGTCGGTATCTGAAATCCGGATCGGACCAATGTTCATTGGAGAAGCACCAGGCGCGACGATCGTTGCAGAACGCGAGGGCGCAGTGGTCTGTCCCACCTGCGGGGCGAACTCCTCACCGGTGTAGTGGTAGGCAAGAAATTCATCCCATACGGATTGCTCGAGGAACTTGTAGGAGGATTCCGCATAGAGCGGCGGGAACTCGGAGTTGAATTCGGTGAAGTAGTAAATATCCGAGACGGGGAAATAGAAGGCGATGCCGTTCGAACCGGACATGTTCAAGCCGTGTTTTTCTGAGACCACTGCGGAGGAAACCGCCGTCTGCAATTGAATGGCTGTCTGTTGAACATCCGCGTCGTCGGTCATGCTGGTCAACACTTCGGAAAAGTTCCCGAGATCGATGAACGATGGTGGAGCGTCCTCGCCGAACAGGGAAAAATAACCGCGTGTGTAGGTGCGTGCTTCCGCCACTGTGCCTTGATCGATGGAAGCGACGGCGGTAATGAATTGGTTCATCGCACCGATCACATCCGGGACACGCGCGCTTTCGATGGCGCTGAGCGTGGTGGTGGATTCCTCCTGGCTGATCTCGTCGGGCGTTGCCCTCACTTCAGAGAATACGGTGTCGTTCACCACATATGTGGACACGATGGCTTGCGACACTCCGCGTCCATCCATCGCCGGGTTTTGAGCAAGTTGTCCCAGCCAGCCCGCGTACGACCAGCCGTAGGCAGGAATAACCTCCTCGGATGCAACCATGTAGTTCGAATACGGATACAGCGAACCAAACACTTCGATCTGTCCCATCAAGCAGGCGTCGAAGCCGATCATCTCGAATTTATCCACGCCCGTTGCCTGGCGAATCTCTTCGATAGCGGAAACAATTTCCGGCATCGTCAGAGCCGAGTTCGGTGCGGACATGTCCGAGAATCCGCCGGTCCATCCGCCGCCGTGGTCCGACATGATGAGCGCATACTTCTGTGCCGGATAATTCTGAACAGCCCAGGTGACAAAATCCACGAGAGTCTGCGGATCACCCATGTCCGCTTCGCCAATGGATTCGACTATGGGCGAGTTGATGCGGCTGAGGTCGTCATCCTGTGTGACCAGATACCTGCGCGTGTCCGACCAATCGCCGTCGCCGGAAAAGCCGCGCGCGTAGCGGTCGATCTGCACAACGATGTTCATTTGTGAGTTGGAACCGACCAGTTCCATTTCGTTGATATCGAACCACATATTCTCTTCGAGTACATCGTCATCCGCCGCAGAATAGAGGATGATTGTCCATTCGGGCAGGTTGGAATCCGCCGATGACTGGGTTGCGGGAACATTCACAGGCTGAGTCGCAGGAGCATTCGGACCTGCCGGGTATAACAGATCGTATAGAAATTTATCCCCAAAATATAAACCGATGATCACGACACAACACACCACGGCAAGGCAGAGGGCAACAACCACCGCCACGGTCGGGAGCGCAAACTTTGAATTTGTCTTTCCCATAACTCTCTCCTCATTTGTCAGTTGAACGTAATAAACTGGACAGGGCAAGTCCTGATTGTAATATGCGTTGAGGCAGAATGGGAGTAAAGGATTACACCGGCAAGAACCAGCCGACGCCGAAACTCGCCGCGTTCATGCACAGACTGAGAAGCAATGCACGGGAGAGTTTCATTTTCTCCTTCGACAGATAATGGATCAATACCCCTTCCACCGACCAGATCAGGAGTTCTGCCGTGAAGAGAGCGACCAGGTAATATCGAAAGAACAGTCTCAACGCCATCCACAAGATGGCTTGCGTAAAAACATTGATGATGAAACTGACTTCCAACAGGTCGCCCGCCGGTCGCTTGCGCAGGGTGGAGTATGCCAGAACCACCGCTCCTTCGACAACCAGCGTGATCAGCAAAGTACGGATCATTTCTTCCGGGAACGACGTACCAGATAGACTGCCAGCACAATCGGCAGGATGATCCCAACAATACAGCACAGGCAGGTCAGCAGGAGTTTGAGATATGGGTGGAGGTTGCCAAGGGTGAACTGAGCCTTGACCGTCAGGTCCTTCGGCTGGACAGTCACAGTATAGACACTGTCGAACCCCGCGGTCTCGAAAATATTGCTCCGGCGTGTCGCCCCATCCGAGAATTCGATCTCAAGGATGTGATACGGGGCAAAGCCATACCCGAGCGCGCGACAACCGGTCGCTTCGCAATACAATCCCTGCGGACCCAACTCCTCCAGCGGTCCCGCATCACTGCAATCGGACTGTTCGCACTCGTACAGAATTCCTGAAATGATCTGCAACTCCCCTTCCTGCAAGCCCTTGAACTCGAAGTCCATCGTCGGCTTGGGACCGGTATCGGCAAGGACGGCACGGGTAGGCAGAACCAGTTGGATGAGAATAAACAACAAAAGGAATATTCTGAATTTTTTCATTGGTTTCTCCAGTACGGACAGGTCCATACGCAATTCGCTTTGCAGACAGGTTCGGGATGTAATGCGGCGGTTCTCTTCTACTTTTCGATCCCCTTCAAAAAGATCGTCACGATCTCATCAATGACATTTGCGGGTACGGGCTTATCGCCGGTGTGCGTGGGATAAAAATATGGATACATCATTCCCAGTAATGCCCAGGTTGCCACCTCGGCGTTCAATTGTTTGAATTCCCCACGTTCAATGCCAGCCTGAAAGATCGCGATCAGTTTCCCAATAAATTTTTCACGATAGATCTTTCCAAACCCCTTGCGCGCCGAAACGCTAAGTTGCGCCATTTCCTGGCTTCCCAGGCGCATGACAGCTCGCTGTTCGGCAGGCTGCCTTAGGATATATTCCACGAAAATTCGGAGTTGCTCACTACTGGAGCGTGGTTTGGATTGAATGGCATTGATGGCGTTTTCGAGATCATTCAAATAGATATCCAGGATCGCAAGAAAAAGTTCCTCCTTGTCTTTGAAGTGATAGTACAGCGCAGCCTTTGAAACACCCACAGCCTCTGAGATCTGACGCATCGCCAGGCCGTGATAGCCCATCTGAATGAAAAGGCTTTTTGCTATAAGCAGGATCTTTTCTCGTAAACCGGTCTCGGAAGTAGTCATAAGTTATTGTAACCTCTCTGGTTTCATCTTTTCAAATGGCCAGAGAGGTCATTCCATTTTTTAGTCGGTTGCAGAAGCCATCTGTTCGTTCTTCGCAACCATACTGAGTTCCTGTTGGCGGCTTTTCAATCCCAATGTCAGAAGAACCATGACGCCCGCAATAATACCGACGACCATATAGGCTGCGCCATATCCTTTCACACCGCCGCCCAGAGATGCCGCCACCGCACCGACAAGCGCACTGCTGGCCAATTGACCGATACTGGTGGAGAGCGAGATCAGGCCTTGCGCAGATGAACGGTCAGCGATTGAAGCTTCATTAAGCATGATATAGCGCATCGGCGCCCCCAGCAGGGACGAGAGTCCCAGTCCAATGACCACTGCAGAAACAATAAAGCCTGACAGAGTAGAGATCAGATCACCATTGCTTAACATGAGCATGCCAATTGCAAGCAAAAGCGTACCGGCAAATACCATTACCTTGGAGCCGAATTTATCCAACAAGCGTCCAACGAGAGGTGAGCCAATTGCCATGGCAAGCACAACAGGCATCAGCAAATAACTGGCATTATGCGTATCGATAACTGCCGGCAGGGCGGCTACTGCGAGTGCAGGGATGAAGACCATACCCGATTCACCCAAACCTGCCCCGGCGGATAAAATGCTGGCGATCGCAGTCTGACGGCTTTTGAACAGGTTCAAATTCAGGATCGGATCATCCGCTTTCCTTTCAATGCGCGGGAAAACAAACAGCAGCACCAATCCTGTCAGCAGGAATGGCCATACATTGAGTGAGGCCAGGCTGACAAAGAAATTCTGTGTGTCAATCTGATTTAGTGCGTAGGCAAGGGAAGCCAGCAATACACTTAAGACAAGCATTCCAGCCCAGTCGAAGGGACGGGTGGACGCAGGACGGGTGACAGGCAACAAACGCCAGCCCATGATAATAATGATCAGAGCGATCGGCAGATTGACAATGAACAGCCACTCCCAGCCAGTGACCGTCAGGATGATGCCGCCAAGGATGGGTCCGATCAGAAAAGCCAGCCCGAAAACTGCACCAATCAATCCCAATGCCCCACCGCGTTTCTCAGGCGGGAATGTATCGCCGATCACCGCACTGGCTACCGGGAAAATACCACCCGCGCCAAACCCTTGAAGAGCGCGCCCAAACAATAAAACTGCGAACAGTTTTTGGGGCGAGAGCGCCACGATCAGTGAGCCCAACGCAAAAAGGGCAACTTCCAGGATGTAAATGGAACGGCGTCCAAATATATCCGAAAGTTTCGCCATTAGCGGCGTACTGATCAGGTTGAAAAGAACGTAGATCGTGAAAGTCCATGCCAGGATGCGGTCTCCCACCCCAAAGAAACTCTGGATTGCCGGAAGCGCAGGCGCCACGATGGCAATATCCAGCGCGCCCATCAGCACGCCTAAAAATAGAACCAGCAAAATCTTGTTACGAGCCTTATCTGTCATTTGTATCTCCGTGAAACAACTAGTAACTTACCGAGCGGTCAGTAAGTTACTTATATCAAAAAGCACAGGTGGTTGTCAACATTTTTGAATTAATATTTTGTTAGAAAATATCGGTTCCAAAGGACATCATCTCCACATTCCTCACCAGTGATATATTTGGGCAATCCCATCCACTCCGGAGTCTTCATGACCGAATCCAAGATCAACGACCTGCTTTCCCAAATGAACATCGAAGAGAAGATCGGGCAATTGAATCAATATTTTTCGCGCGGCCATTTCGACCCTGAGATGATCCGCCAGGGCAAGGCTGGTTCTGTCATCAACGCCGCGGGCGCGCTGACCGGCACCGGCGAGAGCAAATCGTCCACTGCCGAAACATGCAACGACATCCAGAAACTCGCGCTCGAAGCGCCGCACAAGATCCCGCAACTGTTTGGGCGCGATGTCATCCACGGTTATCGCACCGTTTTCCCCATCCCATTGGCGCAAGCCGCATCGTTCAATCCTGAACTTGCTGAACAAGCCGCCTCAGTTGCCGCACTCGAAGCCACTGCTACCGGCATCAAATGGACCTTCGCACCCATGCTCGATATCGCCCGCGATGCACGCTGGGGACGCATCGCAGAAGGAGCCGGTGAAGATCCTTTTCTTGGGTCGCAAATGGCGGCGGCGGTTGTCAAAGGTTTTCAAGGTGACGATTATTCCAAGCCCGACAAACTCCTGGCGTGCGCCAAGCATTACGTCGGCTATGGTTCCGCTGAGGGCGGGCGCGATTATGACGCGGGTGAAATCTCCGAGCCGACCCTGCGCGACGTATACATGCCCCCGTATGAAGCCGCAGTAAAAAGCGGCGTCGGCACAGTCATGTCCGCATTCCTCGATCTCAACGGCGTGCCTGCCAGCGGCAACCGCCGCCTGCTCACCGATGTCCTGCGCGGCGAACTGGGTTTCGATGGCTTCGTCGTCTCCGATTGGGATTCTGTGCTCGAACTCGTCCACCACGGTGTCGCCGAAGACCCCGCCGATGCCGCCGCCATCGCCCTCCATGCCGGTGTGGACATGGACATGGTCAGCAACACCTACATCGAAACCCTTGCGGGCAACGTCCAAAAAGGCAAAACCACATTGGATGACATTGATGAAGCCGTCCGTCGCATCTTGCGGATCAAACTCCGAGCGGGTCTCTTCGACCAGCCGATGACGGACCCGGCTCGCGCCACCCGTGACCTGCTCCGCCCCGAGTCGCGTTCCCTCGCCCGACAATTTGCCCGCGAGACCATGGTCCTGCTGAAAAACGCAAACGGACTGCTCCCCCTCGAATCGAAGTTCAAGAAGATCGCGGTCGTCGGTCCGCTCATTCATGCACGTAGTGAACTCTTCGGCTGTTGGTCACCGGATGGACGCGGCGCCGATGTCACTCCGCTTGATGAAGCGCTCAAACAAGTTGCGCCAAGCGGGGTCAAACTGGTCTTCGCAGATCACGCCGATAAAGCCGTGCACGTTGTCCATGATGCTGATGCGGTTGTCTTGGTCGTCGGTGAATATCCGTATCGCGCCGGGGAAAACTCGAATGTCAGTGACCTCTCCCTGCCGCCCGGTCAAGCCGAGTTGGTGGAAACGATCGCTGGATTGGGCAAACCGATCGCGCTCGTTGTAATAGCCGGGCGTCCCCTGGCGATCACAAAACAAGTCAGGCAAGTGGACGCGATTCTGTATGCATGGCAACCCGGTATCGAGGGCGGCGCGGCGCTCGGTGAAATTTTATTCGGGTTGGAATCCCCCTCCGCGCGTTTGCCGGTCACCTTCCCGCGTGCAACAGGTCAGGTCCCGATCTATTACAATCAGAAGAACTCCGGTCGCCCGGTAACACATGATGGGCTATTCAAATTCCGCTATGTGGATTTGCCCAACGCCCCGCTCTTCCCATTCGGCTACGGACTAACCTACACCTCGTTCGAATATGCCAACCTGAAAGTGAGTAATGAGGTCATGCGCGGCAAACTTGAGATCAGCGCCGACGTGACCAATAGCGGCAAACGCGCTGGCAAGGAATTGGCACAACTCTATGTGCGTGACCTGGTCGGTTCGCTGACTCGCCCGGTCCGTGAACTCAAAGGCTTCCAACACGTGACATTGAACCCCGGCGAGACTCGCCGTGTCACATTCACGCTCACCGAAGAAGCCCTCGCCTTCACCCGCGCTGACGGTACAAAGGGCATCGAGCCCGGCAACTTCCACGTCTGGATCGCGCCGGATAGCCGATCAGGTTTGCAGGGCGGGTTCAAACTCTGACATTGGACTCCAAAGTCTCCCGATTTTGGAGTTGAAATTATCCAACGTCTTTAGACATTGGACTCCACAACAAAAGGAATATAAATCACATGCAACATCAATCTCTCTCTGGTCAATGGACGTTTCGACAACTCAACACGAACGAATGGATGCCTGCCACGGTCCCCGGCGGGGTGCATACGGACTTGCTTACACTCGGCAAGATCCCCGACCCGTTCGTGGCGGACAACGAAAAGCAGGTGCAATGGATCGGGAACACCGATTGGGAATACCGCACCACGTTCAAAACATCACCCGATGTCTTGAAAGAAACGAAGCAATTCCTCGTCTGCGATGGACTGGATACGCTGGCGGAAGTCTCGCTGAATGGAAAACTGCTCGGCAAAACGAACAATCTGTACCGCCAGTGGAAGTGGGATGTCACCGGTTCTCTCAAAGAAGAAAACGAAATCAGCATCATCTTCCGCGGACCGGTGGCGTTCATTACCGAACGGCAAAAGGTGAAACCGCTCTGGGGCGGCGGTGACATCCCCGGCGGACCGCATTTGCGCAAGGCACCCTGTCATTTCGGCTGGGATTGGGGTCCAAAGTTGCCGCCGATTGGTGTGTGGAAGGATATTCGTCTCGAAGGATACACGTCCGCGAAATTTGAAGATGTCCACGTGCGGCAGAAGCATGACGCAGGGAAAGTCACGGTCAGTGCGGCGGTGGCGGTGGAAGATTGGAAGCAGGAATCGCTTTCGGTCACGATGACGCTCACCGCGCCGGATGGCAGCAGGCAAACCACAAAGGTGGATGTCGCCGATAAAACGGAAGCAGTGATCGGGGTGAATGATCCGCAGTTGTGGTGGCCGAACGGCTATGGAGAACAGAACCTCTACCAGTTGCAGGTCACGCTCGAAAACGGGAAATCCACAGTAGACTCACGCGACTATCAGATCGGCTTGCGGACCATCGAGTTGAAACAGGAACCCGATGAATGGGGCGAGTCGTTCACGTTCATCATCAACGGCGTGCCGGTGTTCGCAAAAGGCTCCGATTGGATCCCCACCGATTCATTTCCAACGCGCATCACAGACGCGCTTTTGGAAACTCTGCTCAAGAGCGCAACAGACGCGCACATGAATATGTTGCGCGTGTGGGGCGGCGGGCTCTACGAGAGCGAAAGTTTTTATAACCTGTGCGACCGTCTCGGCATTTTGATCTGGCAGGATTTCACGTTCGCGTGCGGTGTGTACCCTGAAGATGACGACTTCGCCGAGAACGTGCGCATTGAAGCCATCGAGAATGTGCGGCGGTTGAGGCATCGCACGTCGCTGGCGTTGTGGTGCGGCAACAATGAAATGGAACAAGGCTGGGTGGATTGGAAATGGAACAAACCGGAAGACCCGGTCAACCAACGCTTGAAGATCGGCTATGACCGCATGTATCATCATCTTCTGCCTGCGGTGGTGGCGAGCGAAGACCCGGATCGCGTGTACTGGCCGTCGTCGGCTTCGTCGGGGATTCCGTTTGCGGAACCGAACGGTATGCAACGCGGCGACATGCATTACTGGGACGTGTGGCACGGACGCAAACCGTTCACTGCCTATCGCACACAGTTTCCGCGCTTCATGAGCGAATTTGGTTTCCAGGCATTACCGCCTTATAAAACAGTGCAAACCTACGCCGCGCCCGAAGACCAAAACATGACATCCTACATCATGGAACATCACCAGCGCAGCGGTTCGGGCAACGGTTTAATGATCGGGCAAATGACCGACACTTTCCGCATGCCGAAAAATTTCGAGTCGCTGGTGTATCTCAGCATGTTACTGCAAGCCGAAGGCATCCGTTACGGCGTGGAGCATTGGCGCCGTAATATGCATCGCGTCAGCGGCACGCTCATCTGGCAATTGAACGATTGCTGGCCCGTCGCGTCGTGGGCATCGCTCGATTATTTTGGACGCTGGAAGGCGTTGCATTACGCCGCCAAACGTTTCTACGCGCCCGTGCTTCTCTCGGTGGAGGATGATGGCATGCGCATGTCGATCCACGTGACCAGCGATTTGACCCAGGAGTGGAATGGACTCGTCCATTGGCGATTGGAAGATGTGAACGGGAATGTGATCCTCTCCAGCGAAGAACGCGTCGTCGCCAAGCCGCTGGCTGATACACCCATCCAAGCCTTGGACTTCGCTGACAAGGTCTCCGATAACAACAAGCGCAATCTCATCTTCGTGGCAGAGTTATATCAGGGCGATGAAAAGATCGCGACGAGCGTCTCCTGCTTTGCGCCGGTCAAGCATCTCGCTTTGAAACAACCTGAGTTAAGCGTGGACATCGCATTGAATGGCGATACGATCACCTTCAACGTATCAGCCAAGTCCCTGGCACGCTTTGTCGAACTCGCCCTCGATGGCGTGGACATAGTCTTCAGCGACAACTACTTCGATGTCCCTGCAGGACAGTCCGTAAAAGTCACCGCTCCCCTGCCAAAAGGCTGGACGCTGGAACAAGCGAAGCATGCACTGCAGGTGCGGTCGTTGGTTGACTCGTATTGATTTGTCACCCTGAGCGAAAGCGAAGGGTCTCCTACATCGAAGTAGAGACTCTTCGTTCGCAACGAACGCTCACTCAGAGTGACATACAGGAGCCCTATGCCCGAACTCACCACCGGACTCAACGCCGAGATCAGCATCACCGTCACCGAAGCGGATACTGCCGCCAAATGGGGCTCGGGACTCGTCCCTGTCTTTAGCACGCCCGCGTTGGTCGGTATTATGGAAGCGGCAGCCGTCAAAGCGATGGAAGGGCATCTGCCAGATCATCAGACCACTGTCGGCGGGCACATTGACGTCCGCCACCTGGCAGCGACGCCCGTCGGGATGCAGGTCCGTGCGCGGGCGGAATTGACATCCATTGATGGCAAAAAACTGATATTTCACATCGAAGCCTGGGACGAAGCTGAAAAGATCGGAGAAGCCCTGCATGAGCGCTTCGTGATCGACAAGGAAAAGTTCATTGCAAGGACAACGGCAAAGATAAAAATCGAAAAGTGAAATACGGCAGAAAAGAACCGCAGGTCATCACCTGCGGTTTTGATTCACCCCAAAGAATACGATCTCATTCCCTGGCAATCCACCCCGGAAGATGAAAGCCCAGAATACTGAACACTATGGAGACGGCGAGGAACGGATTCCCAGCCTCGATGGTGCCATAGACCAGCAAGCCAATAGCCAGCGGAATATAAGCACCCAGGAATGTAAAGATCAATCGGACTGGTAGTTTGGGACTCCCTTTCAGCCAACCCGTTTTAAACGCCAGCCATCCCGGCAAAAATGCTCCCACCGAAAACGAGAATCCCGCGATCAAAGCGAAACCTACAGGGCTCGTTTTTTGGAATTGCTCCACATTAGGAATGAACATGGAAAACAGGAACGTTACCACCTGCGTCATGATGAGTTGCAGAAATGCAACTCCCACCCAGACAAACCATCGAGTTTTGTTTTGACCACTGTCCATACTGCTCCTTTGTTTTCTCTACCAGACATCCCGTCATTGCAAGGGCGGTTAGCCCGAAGCAATCTCGCTCACAACATTAGATTGGGTACCGGAAATATACAGGGTTCTCATTGTCCCATCTTCTCGTGTTCCTCCAATTCCGACAGCAACAAATCCAGCGCGCCGACGGAGATCGTCAATTCACGCAGGGAGATGAGCATCGAAACGATCATTAAGATCAGCGCGATGGCAAAACTCCATTGTCCGGCAGAGACCCAGCCAGCGAACAGGGCAAACATGCTGACCACGCATGCCAGCAAACTCAGCACACCGAAGATCTGCATATTGCGGATCAGGTAGGTGCGGTAGCGCAGGTTCGCGATCTGCCCGAGCAGGTTCTCGCTCTGTTTCTCGCGGTAGCGGTCATGTAAGTTGCGGATGATGGTGGCGATGGTCAAAAATCGGTTTGTATATGCCAGCATCAACAGCGACACGGTCGGGAATAACAAGGCGGGGGTGGTGAGATTGATTTCCATGTTTGGGATTATATACCCATCCCCTGGCAGGTATTACAACTCTTTCGTTGCCGACAACTCCGGTTCGTCCTTGAACTTCCCCCGCTTCGTCAAACCACGCTCAATCCACACCACGGTCCCTACAAAGGCATATCCCACCACGATGCAGATCGCCGCCATGAACAACCATGCCATCCCGATGTACAACGGCTCCTCGCTGACCTCCCCAAAAAGAACAGGGATGGCAAACCCCATATTATTCATGCGCAGGATGCCCTCCGCAAAGAGCCGCCCCGACGATCCCGGGTCGATCACCAAAGCCGGGAGACCCATCGAGCAAGCCAGCAGGAAAGGTGAAAGCAGGTACAACCGGCGGATGTCATCCGTGCTTCTTTTTCTCCCCCAGAGCAACATAACGATCACCATCCATGTGTAAAGCGGTCCCCAAACGATCCCTGCGACCGTGAAGAACGCCGTCACACCGATAAAAATACCCGGCGAAGAACCAAAGGTATCGGTGAATACATCAAACCCGCTTGCAAGAAATGTGACCGCGCCCGAAACGATCAACGCAAGATACGGGATCGCAAGGGAAAGATGATAGAACGTCCTGCGTTTCATGGTCCAATTATACGTGCGAAACGGCGTGGCTTATAAAAATAAAAAGGCGCAAAGGTGTTCCTTTCCCTTTGCGCCTTCCAGAAAATCGATGTACTCGTATTATGTGAATGCAAAAGCCGCGTGGTTCGGGTTGACCAATACCATGGGAATATGCAGTGCGGGCATCTGCGGCAGGTACGGATTCGTGACCTCGACCTCGTAAATGGACATCCAGGCGATGCGCGCCACCTC
>JBFYRY010000327.1:0-3915 GCA_041302025.1 Chloroflexota bacterium
CACCTCCTTTCGGGTGGATTTTTGCCGCGCTGACACTTTCCCGTTTTCTTGTTCGCGGGATACTCGTCAGGTGGGTATTCAATTTTCAAGGTACAAATAGACTTGACCATATTGTATACCACAATATGATGCAGTATGCAATATGGTCGGATAACAAAAAAGCGACTGCTGTTCAGAAGTCGCTTTTACTTCCGGCGCGAATTGTGTTTATTGTTGCCGGTTTGCTTTATGTATTCATCGACTGACGTTTTCAACACTAGCCATTCTTTACCCCATTTTTGACCGGCTAATACTCCATCACGGATAAGCCTCCTAATAGTTTCAGGGTGAAACTTTAGGGCACGTGCCGCGGAGGAGACAGTAAGAAAATCTGCGAGGTCTGGCATTTGAATAGTCATGCGGGTTACTCCCATGTTATTTCAAGTTTGGAAGTCAACCCGCCGAAAATGGTGTGGGCGCACAGGGACTCGAACCCCGGACCTCTACTGTGTGATAGTAGCGCTCTAACCAACTGAGCTATGCGCCCTTAAGCGACGCAGATTATAGCCGAGAAAAAGTTCTTCTGCAAGGAAAACTACGGCGCCGGCAACACATCATACGGGTTGAACTTGAACGTGGCGGTCATGATCTCGAAATGCAGGTGCGCCCCGGAGGAACGTCCCGTGCTCCCGATCGCGCCGATGGGGTCACCCTGCCCGACACTCTGACCACAGCCAACGTAAATCTCGCTCAAGTGCGCATACAGCGACTGGAACCCACTGCCATGGTCGATCATTATCATATTGCCATAACCGTAATTGTTCCAGCCTGCATACACGATCACGCCTGCGTCGGTGGCATAGGCGCCCTCTCCCAACATGCCGGCAATATCGATGCCCCAGTGATTGGCTTCCGGCGAGTAGTTATAACCCGAAAGATAATGCCGGTTCGCGGGCCATACAAAAGTGCCGAACCCAACCGCACCGCCGGAGACCGGGTCACAGGCGCCTTCGCCCAACACGCGCGCATACGCAGGATTTTCGCGAGTCACACCCAGCGGCGCGCTCCACGAAACGAACTGCCGCCTGCCTCCAGGAACGACCAGCCAGGTTCCCGGCTTGATGTTTGGAGCCGCATAATCCCCGACCGTTTCGCTGTCGAGTCCGTTCGCGGGATAAGCGATAATTTCCTCGGGCTTGACACCGTAGTAGGAAGCCACACTGCTCAACCCCTCACCCTCCTGCCACTCGTGATACGTCCCATTCACGGGCAGAATGTTCAACTCCTGTCCGGGCATCAAGGCGTGCGGATCATCCAGCAAAATATAATAATTGCCCCATAACACCGTCTCAGGTTTGATCCCGAATCTTTCAGAGATCCCGAAAACCGTATCGCCATCCTGCACGGTATATTTGACCACATCCTGCCGCGGACGCGATGGGATGGTGGTATGCGCCTGAGCCAGGCGCGGGATTCCGCCAAACGAATCCGCCTCCTGCGGGACGCTCTCGATTCCCGCCACAGCGATGGTTGGTACCGTTACCGGGGTGTTTACCGCACCCCCGGCAGACGGTGTCTGCGCGTAAAACAGGCGCACCAGCCAAATCACAACCGCGAGCAGGACCAACGACAATATCGTCGTGCCCGTCCGCAAGAGAGATTCACCCAGACCAAGCCCAACCAGTGTCTCGATAAATCGCGCAAAAATCCCTTTCGAATTATTTTCCATTGATGGTTCAAACTCCGAAAATCATCATAACATGGGCAAAAAACGGGCGTCAACCTGCGATCCCGGACGCTAACCTGACGTTAAGCCGGTGATCTGTGTACGTTTGAAAAGAAAAACTGCAAGGCGGCAATTCCGAGCAGGCAGATCGTCCCTCCCACAACGGCGGCAGTGGGCACGTTCCAGGTCTGGGCGATCCAACCGATAAAAATACTCCCGAACGGGGCAACGCCCTGAAATGCCCAGAAGTAGATGCTGAACACACGTCCGCGCAGATCGTTCGGCACATCCAACTGAATCAGTATGTTCATCGTGACCAGTTGTGTCACCGTTCCCCAGCCGATGAGTACCAACAGAGCAAGAGCCAGAGAAATGCTTTTATTGAAACCCAGCATAATGATGGGAATGATAAAAGATATCTGTCCCCACAAAAGCATCCTGTTCTTGTCGGATGAACTCAAATAGGCGGCGAGGAATGCCGCGATCAACGCCCCTGCCCCCTGCGCGGCATACAGGTTGCTTGTCCGCGCCGCGACCATTGCTTCCGTATCCGCGAGGGTTTTCAGCACATCGCGCGCCAGAGCCGGCACCTGTTGGATCAAGGGAATGCCAAAGAAACCGATCAATGCCGCCATAAGGATCACGGACAGAACAACGGAATGTCCGCGAATATATGCGAGACCCTCCCGAAATTCGCCGCCCAAATCACGCTCTTTTGGGATTTCCTGCTCCTCCTTGAACCTTGTCCTTGCAAGCAACAGACCCGCGATCACAAATATGAAACTGATCCCGTTGGCGAGGAAGACGCTCCCCTCATTCCCGGTCGTGGAAATGAGCCACGCCGCGCACAACGGTCCCAGCACGCGCCCAAGATTGAAGGCGGTCGTCTGTAATGCGATGGCGCTGGAGAGGGATTCCCGTCCGGCAAGTTCGATGAGCATTGCCTGCCGCGCGGTCACTTCCACGGCAACAGCGGAGCCAAAGAAGAATGCCAGCAGAACAATATGCCAGATCTGAATATGACCTGTGAAAGTGAGTACCGCCAGCCCGAACGCCTGAACAGACATTATGGCTTGAAACAGGATGACCGTTTTACGTTTATCCCAGCGTTCCACAAGCACACCGGCTGGAAGGGCAAATAACAAAGTGGGCAGGGTGTTCGAGAAGCCGATCAAACCCAGGTCAAGGGGACGACCGGAGATGCGATAGGCGAGATAAGGCAGGGCGGTTGCCTGCATCCATGTGCCGACAACCGAGATCAGCTGACCGATGAGGAACAACACATAATCCCGCGATGCCAGCGCGGGGAAGCGTTGTATGAGAATGGACCTGGTGTTGGAGATCACAGTAACAATTCGGTTAAACAGGGACGACCAGTTCGGGAGAGTCGTTGACTGGTTTGTTGACCAGCGACGAGACGGGGTAGGCGTCCATGGCTTCGGCGGGGAAAGGTTTGATCAACGGAATCAACCGGTCGGGAGTCTGAGGCGTTTCGTCCAGCCATTTGGCATGATCGCGCGGGTGGAGGATGACAGGCATCCGGTTGTGGATGAGAGACATCAGTTCATTGGGTCCGGTGGTGATGATGGTGCAGGTGCGTATCTGCGAGCCATCTGGACCGCTCCACGAATCCCACAAGCCCGCAAAGGCGAATGGTCTGCGGTCTTTCATGTGGATGAAGTAGGGTGTTGTTGTTTTTCTGCCTGCGATGGTCTTCCATTCATAGAAACCGTCGGCAAGGATCAGGCATCGTTTATATTTGAGGCTCCCGCGGAAGGACGGCTTTTCGGCAATTGTTTCACCGCGTGCGTTGATGAGGCGGCTCCCGATGGAGGGGTTTTTTGCCCACATGGGTATGAGGCCCCATACGAAAAAATCGGCTTTATACATCCCATCGTTTGGGATGGCAAGCACAGGTTGTGACGGCGCGATGTTAAAACGCGGTGAAAACCTTGCCGGGAAGGTATATTCACTGAAAGCATCCTGCAGGTCGGCAGGGTTAACGGTCAGGGTAAATCTTCCGCACATGATCACTCCTCTGGATGTCTGGCAGGCAGGGTGAAATGGAAAGTGGTCCCGGTGCCGGGTTGGGACTCCAGCCAGATCCTTCCGCCATGTACTTCGATGATGCGTTTTACAAGGGTCAACCCAACTCCGGTTCCTTCGACAGTCGGGTCGAGTTTATCAAAAAGCCCGAAAATTTTCTCGTG
>JBFYRY010000328.1:0-3915 GCA_041302025.1 Chloroflexota bacterium
ACAACATCTCATGAAACTGACCATGCGTTTATACAACAGCAATGAAGACTACTGGCGCATCCGCGAATTTTTGCGCCAGGTGATGTTGCTCAACAACCGTCGTGACTTGAGTTGGCACGTCACGCGCTGGGATGATTTGTTTTGGTCTATCAAGCCTGAGTTCGAGAGGGTCACACTCGAAGAGACTGTGTTCATTTGGGAAACGGAAAGTGGACAGATCGCCGCCGTCCTTAACCCTGAAGATCGCGGGTGCGTGTTCCTACAAATCCACCCTGATTTTTGCACAACCGAAATCGAAGAAGAGATGATCGCGATCGCGGAAAAACACCTGACCAGCGCCACACTCGACCGGGATCGTAAACCCAGGTTATGGGTTTCGGCTGATTCGCAGGATCAAGCGCTGCAGGAAGTTTTAACGCAACGTGGCTTCCAACGCATGGATCGAGCGGGGCTGGTGGAATACAAGCATCGCTGTTCATTGGATGAACCGCTGCCCGATGTGCCAATGACGCCAGGTTACACCATCCGTGCTCTGGGCGACGGCTTGGAATTGCTCGAACGCTGCTACGCCATGGGGCTTGGATTCCGCAAAGATGATGTCAATGCCGCGCGCGCAAAGCGCGATCATCCAGAGTGGTATCGCAGTCTTCAATCCGCCCCGCTGTATCGCCGCGACCTCGATCTTATTGCGGTCGCATCCGATGGTTCCATTGCGGCGTTCTGCACCATCTGGTTTGACGATGTTACGCGCACCGCGTGCTTCGAGCCGGTAGCAACCATCCCCGCCCATCAAAGGCACGGACTTGCCCGGGCGATCATGATCGAAGGCATGACGCGTCTCAAACACATGGGCTGTAAGGTGGCATTTGTCAACGGGTTTTCCGAGGCGGCAAACGCCTTGTATTTCTCCATCATGGGCAGGGAGCATGATATTTATGAACTGTGGGAAAAAATCTTTGAGGGTTGATAAGGAGTAGCAATATGAAACTCACCATGCGTTCTTACAAAAATGATGAAGACTACTGGCGCATCCGCGAATTTTTGCGTCAGGTGATGTTATCCAACAACCGCCGTGATTTGAGCTGGCACGTCACGCGCTGGGATTATTTGTTTTGGTCTGTCAATCCCGATGCGGAGAAAATTAAATTCGAAGAGAACGTCTTCCTCTGGGAAACTGAGAGCGGACAGATTGCCGCCGTTCTCCACCCGGAAGACCGCGGACACATCTTCCTGCAAATCCACCCTGAGTTTTGCACATCTGCGCTTGAAGAAGAGATGATCGCCACGGCGGAAAAACACCTGGCTGTCATCGGCAGGGATGGAAATCTAAAATCATGGGTCTGGATCGATTCGCAGGATAATCTGTTGAAAGAAGTTCTGACGCGGCGCGGCTTCGAGCGCAACGAGCAAGCGTGGCCGCTGGAGTACAAGCATCGCCGCTCATTGGATGAACCTCTGCCGGGTGTTCCGCTGATTTCGGGATACACCATCCGCGCATTGGGTGACGGGCTGGAACTGCTCGAACGCTGTTATGCGGCAGGGCTTGGACTCCGTCAGGACGATGTGAACGTCGCCCGCAAGAACCGCGATCATCCAGAATGGTATCGCAGCCTCCAATCCGCGCCGTTGTATCGCCGTGATTTGGATTTGGTCGCGGTTGCAGAAGATGGATCAATCGTCGCATTTTGCACCATCTGGTTTGACGATGTCACGCGCACCGCATGTTTCGAGCCGGTTGCAACCCTCCCTGCCCATCGAAAGCGCGGTCTTGCTCGGGCGATGTTGACCGAAGGAATGCACCGTCTCAAACACAGAGGGTGCTGGTTAGTATTTGCCAGCGGATTATCAGAGGCGGCAAATGCGCTGTACTTCTCTGTCATGGGAGGGGAACATGACACCTACGAACCCTGGGAGAAAATCATTGAGAGTTGAAAGGGATCACATCAAATGAAACTTACACTACGCACCTGCGATAAAGAAGATGACTTCTGGCGCGTCCGCAATTTCTTGCGCAAAATCTTCCTTTTGAGTGACCGGCTTGAGTTTAGCGCTCATGTTGCGCTTTTGGATCATTGGCGCTGGCACTATATCGAGACTTGTCACGAGACCGCCCCATTCGATCAGGTGACTTCTATATGGGAAACAGCGGATCGCCAGATTGTCGCGGCGCTGCATCCCATTTGCCACGACGAAATTTGCATGTATGTGCATCCACGCTTCCGCACTTCTGCATTGGAAGATGAAATGATCGCCTACGCCGAAGAGTTTCACGCTGATTCGTTCGAAGGCGGAAAGCAAATCCTGTACGCAACTGTTTTTCCGGAGGATACCCAACGCCGGCAAACATTGACTCGGTGCGGGTTCGAGTATCGGCGCGCCAGGGATTTTTACTGGTGGCGGGATTTGGACATCACCCTCCCGGATATGCCATCAACTCTTGGTTATGAAATCCGCTCGATGGGCACGGAAGCCGAGCTGCCGGCGCGTAGTTGGTGTTCGTGGCGCGTCTTCCATGCCGAAGAGCCGAATGAAAATTATGACGGGGATTACTTGTGGTACAAGAATATGCAATCTGCGCCGCTTTATCGCCGTGACCTGGATATTGTCGCTGTCGCTCCCAACGGGGAACTTGCAGGCTTCTGTACGATTTCCTATGATGATTACACTCGTAGCGCGGCAATTGTGCTGGAAGGGATTGCCGCCGAACATCGGGGACATGGGTTGGGGGAAGCCTTGACCATCGCAGGAATGAGACAACTTAAGCGTTTGGGTTGCACCCGTGTCTTTGCAACAGCCAATGAGGAATCCACCAACGCCATGTATCGCCTTGTAATGCAGGCTTGCCGGACCGCAGATCACTGGGTCAAAATATGGACACCTGATAAAGGATAATCAAAGATGAAATTTACGCAACACCCCATCACTGGCGAAGACGACTTCTGGCGCGCGCGAAATTTTCTGCGCGAGGTCTTTCTGCTCAACGACCGTCTCGAATACAGTTGGCATGTCGCCCGCCTCGATTACTGGCGCTGGCATTACATCCTCACTTGCAATATTTGCAGATCGGTTGAAGCGGGCATGGCGCTTTGGGAAACACCCGACGGCAGGACCATCGCCGCGATTAATCATCTGGGCGGCAGTGAACTCCGCCTGCATGTGCATCCGCAGTTTTACTCGGCGAACCTGGAACATGAAATGCTCGCGTATGCCGAAGAAAATTATTTCGCCACAGCGGAAGATGGCAGGCGCTATATCTACCTGCCCATCTTTGAAGATGATACACGCCGACAGGAACTCGTGCAAAGCAGGGGCTACAAAAAACAACCTGGCTGGGGACACCACTACCGCCGCGATCTGACCGCCCCTCTGCCTGTCCCACCGACCCCAAGCGGATACAACATCCGGTCCATGGGCGATGAAAGCGAACACGCCTCCCGCAGTTGGTGTTCGTGGCGCGCATTTCATTCGGATGAACCCGATTCAAACTACGACGGCGACTGGTCCTGGTACCAGAATGTTCAATCCGCCCCGCTCTACCGCCGCGACCTGGACATCGTCGCGTCCGCGCCTGATGGAAACATCGCCGCGTTTTGCACGATCTATTACGACGATTACACCCGCAGTGCGGTCACAGTGCTGGTGGGTGTTGCCGCCGAACATTGGCGGCGCGGACTCGGCAAAGCCGTGATGACCGAAGGGTTGAAACGACTTCAACAACTGGGCTGCACCCGCGTCTTTTCGACCGCGCACGAAGAACCTGCCGACGCGTTGTATCGCTCCATGCTAAAAGAGATGAAAGTCACGGATACGTGGCTGAAGGAATGGTCATAAATGTTTCCCGTTATCGCATCCATACTATCACCCCACGCAATTGCAAAAGATATCCTGCCGAATTTCGGTGTGGAAGGTGTACGT
>JBFYRY010000329.1:0-3911 GCA_041302025.1 Chloroflexota bacterium
TATAGGTTTGGCTTCGTCACCTACCTTGTACCAAAGAGGCTTTTCGTTTGTCAATTGTTAATGTGCTGTGGTGCCTCTTTCGCACCGGAAACTAAACTAACTCCAGAGAATTCGTTTCCACAAAAAGGATCTAAAAAGATGCGCATCAAGACTCTATCCTTCCTTGCCCTTCTTGTCATTCTGACAGGTATGCTCGCAAACTGCTCCAGTCTGAGCCAATCGAATTCGGAGACCATCACGATCGCCGTGGTGGAGGAGGAGCCCGGCGAAAAAGGGAATCCCGCTACCCAGTCGGTGTACGCAGGGGTATTGCTGGCGGCAAAACAGATTGAAGAACGCACGGGGACAAAGATCAACGTCGAACCGTACGATGACAATAACGATGTCAATGCCGTATCGCAGATCGCGGATGAGATCGTCAAAAGCGACGCGGTCGCCGTGATCGGGCATTCCTCCATGGAGACATCGGATGCAGCGGCGAACGTGTACGAAAACAACGGCATCCCGGTCATCAACACCGTCCCGGCAACGGAGGTCATGACAAAGGGTCATTACCATCAATACAATATCTCGTATACAACCGAGTCGGAAGCCGCGTACCTGGCAAATTACGTAATTAAAATTCTCGGCAAGGACAGAGCCACGATCGTTTATACCAACGACGCGTACGGAAACGCCCTGCAAAAACAATTCCACAATACCTTTAGCGGGCTCGGTGGAACGATCACTTTCAATGAAATGATCGATCCCAGACAGCCGATCGATGTGCGACTCGACCAGATCGTTTCGACGATCATCGCGGCGAACCAAGAGACCAGAAACCCGGGAACGATCTTCGTTGCGACGGATGATAAAACCGCCGCCGAACTGGTGATCCTGATGAAACGCAAGGGGGTGTCCTATCCCATTATCGGCGCGAGTAATTTGAGCAGTCCCATCTTCATGGATATGATCGCCGGACAACAGGAGGAATCCACATTACGTGGCTACTTCACGGATGGTATTCTGACCACCCGCTCGATCATTTTCGACAGCGCCAACCGATATGCAAACCAGTTCCTGCAGGAATACCAAGGCGAGCATAAGGATGCAAACCCCGGCGACATGGTCGTGAACGGATATGACGCCGCGTTGACCCTATTCGCCGCCATTGAAAAAACTCCGGGTGAAGAAAAGATCACCCGGGATGGCATCCATGATGCTTTGTTGAAAATGGATAAAGCCGACAACGGCGCACAGGGTATCATCAGCCCGATCTATTTCGACCCTTCACACAACATTCCGCGGGCGGCGCGCTTTGGAATATATCAAAACGGCGAGATCGTATCTGCCAACACACAATTCGAGCCGATTGCCGCGCCGAGCGAGATCAAAGATCTAAAGGACCAGATCGCCAGGGGGCGCATTATGACAGTCAATGGGGATTATGTCTATGTTGCTAACGTTGTCTACGCCGGTATGGACCTGTTTGGGATCGATGAAATCGATATCAAGACTTCTACATACAAGGTTGATTTCTATCTCTGGTTCCGCTACCGCCCGCACGAACAGGATGCGGAATTCAAGCCGGAGGAATTCGTTTTCACGAATGCGGAGGAATTTGATGAGCCGGTACTGGTCCGTGAAGATCAAAATTCGGATGGTACAGTACTCAAAACCTACCGCATCAGTGGGGTATTCAAGAACCAGTTCCGGTTCTATGATTATCCGTTCGACCGCCAGAAACTGGTGGTCGAATTTCGCAACCAGAACGCAACCACATCCTATATCCAATATGTTGTGGATCGCATCGGGATGCGTTACAAAACAGATGGCGACCTGCTCAATAGCTTCAAGGTGAACGGTGCGTTCGATTCGATCTTCGGCTGGCGGGAAAAAAGCGCGCGCGTGGACCAGGATATCTTCCCTATTTTCTCCACCTTCGGGAATCCGCAAAATTTTGACCGCAAAGTTTCCACAAACTATTCCCTGATCAACATCGAAGTAGGTATCCAGCGCAACTCCCTGCAGTACATCATCAAAAGTCTACTACCGTTGTTCATCACGCTTTTGCTTGCCTACATTACCTTCTTCCTCCCGCTGGGACATTCGGAACGCCTCGCCGTGGGCTCCACTGCCCTGCTCACGACCGCGTTCTTCCACCTGACCCTGGCAGACGCGCTCCCCGAGATCGGCTATACCGTGGCGATGGAGTACTTCTTCTATGCATCGTATGTCATGTCCGCGTTGATCGTCTTCCTCGAAACGCTCAGCATCCGGCTGGAGAAGCAGGGTGAGGATGCAGATGAGAAGGAAGTGAAAGATGCACTCCATAAAAAGCGCGAACGGTTGAATATGATCGGGCGCTACGCCTACCCGGCGATCCTGGCGGCGGCTGTCGTGATGGAAATGTTCATTTATAGCGGGACCATTCAACTCGGTCCAAAAGATGACGCGGACGCCAGACACCCGGTCACGCTGATCGCCGAATCCGCCGCATCCGACTCACAGACGGATACATCCGGCGAATCCGAGACGGTCACCGGTGGCGCGGTCAAACTCCAATTCAGCACGTGGAGACCCGAAGACGAAAAACAACTCCGGGTATTGTTCAATCATTTTGAGGAATACGCAAAGGCGCAGGGCAGGGACATCACCATCGAATACAAGCCTGTGATGAGCGTGAACTACGATTCGATCCTCGACAGGCAGTTGAGCCAGGGCATGGGACCCGACCTGTTCTACGTACGTCCCTTCTCAGTGGATGGGAACATCTCAAAATATCTTATGCCGCTGAACGACCTGCCGATCGAGGAGAAATACGACCCGACCAAGAGCATCGCGTGGCGGAACAGCGCAAATACCTATTTTGCCGTCCCATTCGTGGGCGTGGTGCAGGGCGTATATTACAACAAGGATCTGTTTGAAAAATACGGCATCTCTGAACCGCAGACCTGGGCGGAGTTCATGGAAAACCTGAGGGTCATCCGTGAAAAGGATCCCACGATCACTCCGATCGCGAATGTGCTGAACCGATCCGAAGACAGTGAAATGTTCATGAGCATCGCGGCGAATTTCCTTGGCGGACCTACAGGGCGCGAGCAATTCATGCGCAGGGATGGAAATGCCCTGTGCTTCAATAACACCCGGGTGGTCAGCGCTTATCAGGCGATCGAGTATCTCAAACCCTACCTGCCCAAAAACGCCGCCGATATCGGCTCTTCGAGCGCCAAGGAACTCTTTTTCAAGCAGGAAGCCGTGATGATGTTCGGCGGTTCATGGGATCTGCAAAAGGTGACCGATGAAGCCAAAGCCGCCGGGTTCGAATGGGGTGTGTTCGTCCCGCCTGCCCCGTCGTCCCGCACCACGTATGTAATCTTCCAGCCCGATATCGGGGTCGGTGTCAACAACAATACGCCGCACAGGGAAGAAGCACTCCTGTTCGTGCGCTGGTTAATGGAAAAGGAAGCCGTGGACCTGACAGCCGAGAACCTGCCCGGTTTCTATCCCTTGAACAAGGAGAAGGCATCCAGGGGCAGTAACCCGAACGACTCGTTGTTCCTCGATCTCATCCAGAAATATGAACCCGACATCCGCTGGATGTATACGGAGATCAACAACAAGAATCCTGGCGCATCGAACATCGTGCGCACGAGTTTGTACGATATGTTCGCATCAGGACTGACGCCCAAGGAAGCGGCACAACGCCTGCAGGACGGTCTCGGCGAATGGTACGAACCCGCGCAGACCTGCAAGTAAAACAAAACGTCCCGAAGGTTTTTTGCCTTCGGGACGTTGCTTATTTCTTCCATTCCAGCGAACGCGCCAGTGCGACCGCCCCCAGACTGCCCGACCGATTTCCCAGCGCAGGCGGGACAATGTAATTATCGATATCACCCAGCAGGTTTTTGTGAACCACGTACCCATTCAGT
>JBFYRY010000330.1:0-3888 GCA_041302025.1 Chloroflexota bacterium
CGCCCCACGAACGGACGAAGCCACTCGGTGGCATCAGCCACCGATGTTGCCCAATACGCGTTCGAGACAATGCCGACGGAGAATCCCATGTCCGCCGCCATGTGGACTGCCTTGTTGAGAATGGCATAATACAAAAACGGCTCGCCGCCTTCGAAGTAGATCGAAGTGACACCCGCATCTTTTGCCTGATGTAGAATGTCTTCGATCTGCTCGAGCGTGAGCGTGCCCGTCTGCCACGGACTGCCCCACACAAAACAGTGATCGCACTCGCAGGTGCATTGGTAGGTCAACAGGATGTGTAAGCCGGAAAGTTTCATGGTGAACTCCTTGCCTTCTTCTTAACTGTACGAATTTTTGGATGAGAAGTCACGGGTCGAAAATCATGTTTTGTTGTGCTATTTCACCTTTTCTACAATCTGACGGATGGCTTCGATCACTATGTTGGGCTGGTCGAGCTATTATGGTTCTACATCCATCCAAATAATTTTCCCAACGCTTCCCCCACTGCGTCGGGCAACCCATGTGCGATGCCGGGGGCAAGGAGGGAGCCTGTCTTTTCGCGTAGAATACCGAACAGCAATCCACCGAATGTGGTAAATAGTGCCCATCCCCATGAAAGGGACTCAAGTCCGATCTTGGGATCATACGTATTAAACGCGTGGAGGAAGCCGAACAAGATGGATGCGATAAACAATCCCGCGCCAAATTGAATCCCGAACATTCGCATCGGACGACCGAATGCCTGATTCAATCTCGATTGAACGTATCCACGCCAGACAAATTCCTCTCCAAAACCTGAAAAAACAAATTGCCAGACCACCGTGGAAAGAATAATCAAAGTCAGTTTCCCCATCACGAATGCCAATACCATGGGAAACAGAAAGAGTAAAACGGTTGTGATGACATTACTGCGCGTCGCGGATAGTGCCTTTGCTGCCTGCTGACGCCTCAGGACCAAAAGCATGATCGCAACACCAATGATCTCACCCACTGTGACGATCGCGGCGCCGGGGAATATCCTGTAATCCATTTTCAGCCACAGGATCGTTATCAGCAAAAAAGATACAGGGATGATACGCACAAGATAGGCCTTGATGCCAACATCCAGGTTTGTCTGCCAGTCTGCAAGGGCGATGCCGTACTCCACCCATTTCCGACGCGTCAACCAAATAACTGAAGCGGGAATACCAACAAAGATAAGCATCCCAGTATATGACCAGCCGAGGTTCTGTATTTCCCATTGGACAATTCCCGTTGAACGCAAAGCAATACCCAGTGCCTGGATAGTGGCATAGACCAGAAGGATCTCGAGCATGGCAAGGATTCTTGATTTCATGAGCGCCTCACTCTCAAACTGGTTCTAGATTGCCCGAATTAGAACCAGGTCATTGCGTACGAGAAAAAGATGAATACGTCAGGCACAAAGTGTATGACCCATGCCCAGAGCATCCCTTTGGTTTCAAGCATGCTCTTGCCAAGCAGAAAGGCGAGAAAGCCGGTCAGCGCAAAACCGACGATTCCGGGCGGTGAGCCGCCAAAGTAATGAGCCATTCCGAAGAAAACGCAACTGAGCAGAAGCGATTGGTTTTTGCCAATGACGTCCGTGAGGGTGGAGAGCATCGAAGCGCGGTAGTAGACTTCCTCTGCAAAGGCATTCAAGCCCGCCAGCAAAATCGCAACGGGCAAAAGCGGCAGGGCGCGCGAGAACGCTTCTGCAGTAAGCGGAACACTCAACGCCAACGGGATCACAATGGCAAGCGCGGCACAGGCAGTGAAGATCCCGCCAAAGATACGCCACGATTCGCCCTTGCCGATCCCCAGCCAGCGGACCGGCTCAATGGGCGCGTCGAATTGTCCTTTTGTCAGGAAGAAATCCGCCCTGTTGCGCTTCACATACCAGAGTGCGGCAATGACCAACAAAGCGCGGATCACATCAAGGATTTGGAAGCTAAGGTAGGACGCGGTGTATGAGATCGTTTCCCCGTAAAACCAATCTTGCCAGGGTTTGCTGAAATACACCCAATCCACACCAATATTCGCCAGGCTAAAAACCAGGAACACAACGGCAAATTGCCAAAGCGGGCGTATGATTTTCAATGAAAGGCAAAGTACGAGCACAACGAGGAGTACGCCGATCTTTGCCCAGGGAAGCCAGGGTGGTTCAACCTCCAAAAATTTTACGAACAACACGTTCGGCAAATCGGAAACAAGCAGGACAACCGTCCAAGCAAAAATGACCACAAGAGACTGATTCTTTTTTTCCATGTTTCCTCCACCTATTAGTCTACAAAATCATGAATCAGAAGTCATGTGTCAAAAATCACATTTCACCCGCCGGTCAATCATTTTCCACTATACCCGCCGGGGGAAAAATGGCATAATAGGGATGATAACTCTTCGGCAACATCTCGAATCACATTTTGTTCATTTCCACATATTGGTTTGGGGCAAATACCAATCTCAGGCATATCAGACTCGTTGACAGCAACACCATCTTATTGATCGCTTGGAGTCAGGATAACAATGAACCACAATCCATCATCAGCCACCCTGCAAATAAAAACCGGTCCCGACGCCGGCAGAACGATCAGCCTGCCCAAAGGCGAACAACTCATCGGCAGGCTTGAACCAGCCGATATTGCAATCAATCATCCAGAGGTATCGCGCCGGCATGCGCGAGTGGTCTTTCGAGACGACGGGTATTACCTGGAAGACCTGGGCAGTGTCAATGGCACCCGGGTGAACGACCAAAGCATCACCAGCGATCATTTACTCAGGGATGGCGATGAGATCGAACTGGGTACGGGGGTTAAATTAGTCTTTCATCAAATGACAGATCATGTCGATGCGTCAAAAGAGGAACATCTGCCCGTTGAGCCGGTATCTGTCCCTGTGCCCAGCCCCGATGCGACCATGTTCGAACAGGAAGTGGACCTATCGGCGATCTTGAGATCGAAACCTGTGGAGCCCCCAACCCTGCTTGTTACAGTGGCGGGAAGCGAACCTGAACATCACACCCTGACCAAGGAAAAGATCACACTGGGCAGGGCGGCTGATAATGACATTGTCCTAAACTCCATGATCGTTTCGCGCTATCACGCCACCCTGGAACAGACTCCCCGAGGATACGCGATCGCGGTCAGCGCCGGCGCCACCAACACCCTCACCTGTCAGGGCCGTCCGGTGACCAACCGTCAGCTTCTTTCTCATGGCGACGTCCTGCGTATCGACAGCGAAATGCCGGGCATGATGGTGAGCATGACGTACGAGTCTCCCATGCATGCCGCCGCCAAGGTCCCTTTTTCGCTTCGATTCGATGAAAAAGACAAACTTACATTTGGGCGCGATGCCAGCAACAATGTTCTGCTGGATACTCCCAATGTTTCCAGGTTCCATGCCCAGGTGACGCGGGTGGGACGACGGTATTACATCACCGACCTGCGCAGTGCCAACGGGACGTTCGTGAATGACCGGCGCGTCGAAGGCGATGTCTGGTTGAACCCCGACGATACCATCCGTATCGGACCGTACAAGTTCGTCGTCGGTGATGAGCAGTTCACCCGATACGATGAAACAGAAGGATTAAGGGTGGAGGCGTATCATCTCAATAAATGGGTGCGCAAAGACCTGAACCTGTTGCAGGATATTTCCCTGATCTATCAGCCGCGGGAGTTCATCGTTGTCGTGGGTCAGAGCGGCGGAGGGAAATCCACCCTGGTCGATTCGATTGCTGGATACCGGCCCGCCAGCCACGGCAGGGTATTCGTCAACGATATTGACGTGTACCAGAACTTCGACGCCATCCGCAGTGAGATCGGCTACGTCCCGCAAAAAGACATCATCCACATGGAGCTGACGATCTATCAGGCGCTCGACTTTGCCGCGCAA
>JBFYRY010000331.1:0-3871 GCA_041302025.1 Chloroflexota bacterium
AGCGGATTCCGAAGTGACCAGCGACACAGCGTACACAGCCAGAGGATGCACATCATCGAGACGGAACGTCCACTGGCTGGGTTTCCACTTCTTAAAAGACGGGATATCCACCAGCAGGGAAGAAGCCTCCCGCACCGCCCTCGCCAGCAGGGCGGGGAAGGTGAGCCGCACCTCGATCTCCTCCAGGTCGATCAACGAGAGATTCATCAGATACAAAACCCAGCCGAGCGACTGCCGGAAGGAGAAAATATCCGAAACGATAAATTTGCCAAATCCTTCGGGGGGGGTGTCAACCAGACCGGAGAGTCGCTCGTGATCGGCGTTCTGCAAGGCGGGATGCACAAAGCGCAAAAGATCCAAGTCCTTCAACCTGTCCAGCACATCCACCGCATGTTCTTCATCGAAGATCAGGTCGAACTCATGGCGTACCCGCTCGCCGCTCAACTGTGAGAGAATCCCGCGCGCCTCATCGTTAACCAGTTTCAACGTCCCCTGCTCGATCTCGAATCCATACCGTTCCGCATACCGCACAGCACGCAGCATACGCGTCGGGTCATCCACAAACGACCGCTCGTGCAGGACGCGGATCAACCCATTCTCAAGGTCTTTCTGCCCATGAAGCGGATCAGAGAGATCGCCGAAAAATCCCCCATCCAGCCGCACCGCCATGGCGTTGATCGTGAAATCGCGGCGGCGCAGGTCGTCGTCGATGTTCGAGAACTTCACCGTCGGCAGTGCGCCCGGCTGGGCATACGTTTCAGAACGCGCCGTGATCATGTCGAAAGACATATCCACTTCAGGGAGATCGAATAAAGGCACCTCCAGCCGCTTGAACGTGGACTCATTCACCGCCCAGGTTGCCGTCCCAAACCAGGGATGGATCATGATCCGCCCGCCGTATTTCTTCAACACGAGTTCCGCCAGCGCCGTGCCATCCCCCTCCACCACCAGATCGAAATCCTTCACCGCGCGTCCCAACAGGACATCGCGCACCATGCCGCCGACCAGGTACAGGGGCATCCTCAGCATCGAAGCCTGATACGCCAGCAGGTGGAGCAATTCCAGCCGCGAACCATCCAGCGATTTCCCGAGCAGGTCAGAAATGTTTCGTCCCATGCGGATATTGTAGCAGAGAAAATCGTGCCCCGAAGAGCATCGGGACTATAGTATAATCTGCGCATCATCCATAGGATTGCTTTGCTTATGTTGAACCCGTTGCCGTCCCCCGCAAACGTACATACACCTGCCTGGTCTGGATAAGGTTCAGTTCGTCACGTCACCCGACGGCTCCCAGACTCTGGCGAGCCGTTTTTTATTGGATTGGGATGAAGGACCGCTTCTTTCCAAACCGGAAGTTGATACCGTCATGGACATCAAAGGACTCACCGAAGAAATGCACCGCCTCGTCGAATCGAAGGGCTGGTACGCCAGAGACAGCAAACGCCCGCAGACGCCGCGCAACCTGGCAGTCTCGCTCTCGATAGAAGCGGCGGAAATTCTGGAGCACTTCCAATTTACCGATGAGATCAAAAACCGCGACGAATTGGGAAGCGAACTCGCAGATGTGACGTTATACCTTTTGCAACTGGCATCCGTCTCAGGCATCGACCTGGAGGATGCAGTGCTAAAGAAAATAGAGGTAAACAAGAAAAGAGAATGGGATGTTGAAGAGTCAAACGTCGAACGTCCAACGTCACGCGACGTTTGACCTTCGACCTTCGACGAGAATTGAAATGAACATATCAGTATTTGGCGGCTCACAACCCAGGGACGGCGACTCAGCCTACGAGGAGGCGATGCTCCTCGGGCGGCTTCTCGCCCAACGCGGACACACCGTCCTCACCGGCGGCTACATCGGCACAATGGAAGCCGTCTCGCGCGGCGCGCATGAAGCCGGTGGACACGTGGTCGGCGTGACATGTGAAGACATCGAAGCGTGGAGACCCGTCAAACCTAACCAATGGGTGAAAGAGGAACGGCGGAAGAAAACGCTCAACGAGCGGTTACAGGTCCTGATCCAGGAATGTGACGCGGCGCTCGCCCTCCCCGGAGGTCCCGGCACATTGACCGAGATCTCGTTGATGTGGAACCTGATGATCGTGGAGTCCCGTCACCGGAGCCCGTTGATACTGGTCGGGCGCGGCTGGCAGTCCACGTTCGATCAGTTCTTTATATCGTTCGGAAATTACATGCCCACGAATCAAAGAGACTTATTACTGTTCGCGAATGATGTACAACAAGCAGTAGAATTATTAGAGAGTAGATACTCGTCTCATCATGCTTCACTAATCTCTACTCTCTAGTTTCTAATCATCTAGTTATCTAATCTCTATTCACTGGAGTCAAAATGGCTGAAGATAAATTACCCACCCGAGCAGAAGACTTTGCAGAATGGTACAACAAACTCGTCCTGAAAGCGGATATGGCGGATTACTCGCCCGTGCGCGGCTGTATGGTCGTCAAACCCTACGGCTGGACGCTTTGGGAGAACATGCAAGCGGGGCTTGACCGGCGCTTCAAGGAGACGGGTCACGTCAACGCGGCGTTCCCCATGCTCATCCCCATGTCGTTCTTTGAAAAGGAAAAGGCACACGTGGAAGGCTTTGCGCCCGAACTTGCAGTCGTCACACATGGCGGCGGCGAGTTACTGGAAGAGCCTTTGGTCGTGCGCCCCACGTCCGAAACCATCATCGGACACATGTATTCCAAGTGGATCAAGTCGTACCGTGACCTGCCCATTCTCATCAACCAATGGGGCTCGGTCTTGCGTTGGGAATTACGCACAAAACTTTTCCTGCGCACCGCCGAGTTCTACTGGCAGGAAGGTCACACCGCGCACGCCTCCGCGCAGGAAGCACAGGAAGAAACCTATCGCATGCTGGATGTGTATGCCGATTTTGCGATCAATGACTGCGCCATCCCTGTCATCAAGGGTGTGAAAACCGAAACCGAAAAATTCGCGGGCGCGATGATGTCCACGACCATCGAAGCGATGATGCAGGATAAGAAAGCCCTGCAATCAGGCACCTCACATTATTTCGGTCAGAATTTCGCCAAGGCGTTCGAGATCCAATTCCTGAACAAGGAAAACACGCTCGAATATGCCTACACCACCTCGTGGGGCTTGTCCACGCGCATGATCGGCGCCATTATCATGACCCACGGCGACGACCAGGGACTCATCATGCCTCCCAAGGTTGCGCCCATTCAAGCCGTCATCGTACCCATCTACAAGACCGATGCCGAAAAGAGCAAGGTGATGGAAGTGGCAGACAAGGTCTTCTTCGAACTCAAAGCCGCCGGCATCCGCATCAAACTGGATGACCGCGAAGGCGTCACTCCCGGTTTCAAATACAACGACTGGGAAATGCGCGGCGTACCCATCCGCATCGAGATTGGTCCCAAGGATGTGGAAAAAGGCTCGGTTGCGCTGGCAAGACGGGACAAGCCCGGACGCGAGGGCAAATCCTTCGTCCCACAAACGGGTCTCGCCGGGACCGTGAGCGGGCTCCTGTCCGAGATTCATGATTCCATGCTCAAGCGCGCCACAGAATATCGCGACGCCAACATCCACGACCCGAAATCCTATGATGAACTCAAGGAAGTCGTCGCGAACGGCTGGGCATTCTCCTACTGGTGCGGCGGCAAGGACTGCGAAGCCAAAGTCAAGGAAGATACCAAAGCCACCGCGCGCTGTATCCCTCTCGAGGGACAACCCGAAACCAAAGGCAAATGCATCGTCTGCGGAAACGAAACCGAAAAGAAAGTGCTTTTCGGTAAAGCGTACTAAGATCAAGTAAACAGTGACCAGTGTTTCAGTCATCAGTGACTGATTACTGGTCACTGTCCACTGATTACAGAATTCATGCCC
>JBFYRY010000090.1:0-19678 GCA_041302025.1 Chloroflexota bacterium
TTGAAGCTGTTCGCCCAGTTGTTGCGACAGGATCGCCCTTTCATTCGCCTGGCGGGCGGCAAGGGCAGATCGGAACGCTCCCAGACCTGCAAGAGCCAGGATGATGATCAAGGTAAGCACGTTGAACAGGAACCGGAGTCCGCGTCCGCTTTTCTTTTCCGTTTGAGTCGTTTGATTTGGTTGAGTATTTCCTAACATGGCGGCTATTATATCCCAAGGGTAATGTATCAGGACTTTTGCTTGTCATTCTGAGCGAAGCGAAGGATCTCTGAAAGTATCGTCGAGACCCCTCGCTCTGCTCAGGGTGACATGAGCAGAAAGCGAGATTGAGCGAAAGTCCTGTTTATAATTTTAAGAGCAATCTAATCTCGGACCAGATGACAGGAAGGGCGACAAGCCCGCCGACGAACATTCCCAGCAAGGCGGTCAACACGGCGGACCCGGGCACGATCACTGCCAAGCCGTAGGCTGTTCCGCCTCCGATCGTTCTCCGGCTGAGCCAGATAAACAAAATGACGGCTTCGATTGTCAATGAAATTTCAGCAAGGGCGATGGCGGGGGCGCCGATTTCCCTGAAAAGGGTTATTGCACTGATGCCAATCGCAAGATAGATGACAAGGCGAATGATTACTCCTGCAAGCGGGAACAAAGCTTCTTTTCGCGCATAAAAGGCTCGCACTGCCACTTCATGAATGCTGTATCCACAAAGCGTGATGAGATAGATGCGGGTTGTCAATGTGAGCAGGGTTGTTTCACTATCGGTCAAACTGAACACCCGTTGGATCAACGGATGAATCCCCGCCGCCATGACAGCCGCAACTGGGAGCGTAAGGGAGATCAATACCCTGAGAGCCTTCTGGACGATTTGGCGAAACTCACGCCAGTTTCCCTCTGTGGCATGCTCGGAAAGAGTTGGGAGTAGTGCTGTGGCAATTGCCGTCCCCAGAATTGTTTCGGGTACCTGCATGATCATCCAGCCGTACGTCAGCGCCGAGACCGTGCCTTCCTGATCCAGTCTCGATGCCAGGTTGTCGCGGGCGATGAACATAAATTGGATCATAAGCATCGTCAGCAACCGTGGACCGACCAGTTTGAACGCTTCGATGATTTCGGGATTGTTGATCGCCAGGGATGGCGTCCAGCGGAATTTGTATTTGATCAACCCGGGGATTTGTATTGCCAGGTGCAGTATCGCTCCCAGCGTTACCCCATACACAAGTCCGTGGATTCCATAGCGGGGCGCAAGGACCAGCACGCCAAACAGTTGCCCGACGTTGTACATGATCGGCGCCAGTGCGGGAAAAAGGAAATGCTGATTGGATTGCAATCCCGCCATGACAAGACCGCTGATCGAAAAGATCAGTGTCGCGATCAGATTGAGACGCATCAGTTCAGCAACGAGAGCTTGCAGTTCGGGTGTAAAGCCCGGGGTGATGCCGATTTCCGCTTTTACGATTTGGTCGGCAAAAATCGCCACAAAGATCGAAAGGATGGCTGTTCCAAGAAAAGCAATATTGGCAACCCGTGAAAAAACATCCCAAAGCGCCTCGCGTCCCCTGGTTGTGAGTGTTTGCGAGAGAATGGGGATGAATGCCATTGCCAGCGCGCCGCCTGAAATCAGAGCAAAGAGCAGGTCAGGGAGGTTGTTGGCGGCATTGAAGGCATCGAATTGGTCCGTCAATCCGAAGCGGTCAAGATTGAGCGCGGCGCGTCCAAGCGCAAGAATCTTGTCAAACAGAAATAGAAGCGCGATCAATATGGATGTGCGCGCAAGGAAGGACAGTTTTTTCATAGGGCGTTGTTGCTACACGGAGGACGGGGGAACTTCCACGCCCGGCAATTTGTCTGCCAGCAGGTGTATCTTGTGGATCAGTGTCGGGAGGCATTGCGGGCAGATATGCTTTATCTCTCCTTTGAATGTCAAAGCGAAAAGCGGTACTTGCTCATCCGTGCGGTTACAATTTAAACAGGTATGTTCGGTCATAAGAATGCTCCAAACGGGGGAATGGGCGAAGTGTACCATGATAAAAACGCCTCGGAGCCGGTTTTGGTTCCGAGGCGTTTCTGGGATTAGCGGGCTTATAAAGCGGTCTTGACTGCGCCGCCGTCGAACATCAGTGCGTGACCGTGGATGAAGGAAGCGGCAGGTGATGCCAGCCAGACAGCGGCGCGTGCGAATTCATCCACGGTGCCCATGCGTCCCAGTGGAACCGCATCGGTGATCCTGGCGGCTTCCGCTTCGAGGGTGGATCCGCTTCTTGAGGCACGATCAGCCATCAGTTGTTCGACGCGTTCGGTCCACGTCCAGGCGGGGTTGATCGAGTTGACGCGGATCCCTTTCGGTCCGAGTTCATTTGCCAGCGATTTCATAAATCCGATCACTGCCATGCGCAGGGAGTTGGAGAGGATGAGGTTGTCGATGGGTTGTTTCACCGAATAGGATTGCGTTGTGACGATGCTCCCTTCGCCCTGCTGGAGCATGTGCGGGACGACCGCATAGCACAATCGGACGGCGCTCATCAAGGTCAGGTTGGCGGCGGCTTCCCAATCTTCGGGCTTGAGCGAGAGGAAGTTGCCCGGCTTGGGTCCGCCTGCGTTGACAAAGAGGATGTCGATGCGGCCGAATTCCTTGATCGTGACAGCGACAAGGTTTTCGATATCGGCAGGCTGGGTGACGTCGCCTCGTACCGGCAGGACGCCTGCTCCCGTTTCCTGTGAGATTTCCTTTGCCGCGCTTTCGATGAGTTCACTGCGGGCGCTGATGACTACTTTTGCGCCCTCGCGTGCAAACTCGCGGGCGGCGGCTTTGCCGAGTCCCTTTGACGCGGCTGTGACCAAAACGACTTTGTCTTTTAATCCAAGGTCCATGTTATTCTCCGTTTACAGGTTTACACGTTGGCAAATTGGGAAGTTCAAAAGTTACAACCTGCCAACTTTCAAACAATCTCAATTTTTGTATCCCACACATCCCCATCCGTCCAATTTCCTTCCACCCATTTTGCCACATTTCCCAGCGCGGACTGTAAAAACGCATGGTCATTTCCAACCATTGCGCAGACGATGATGGTTTCATCCCATTTGTCCTGCAGATCCATCTCTGCCACAGAGACATTGAACTCGCGGTGCAGGCGTGAAATCAGCGGCTTGATCCGTCCACGCTTCTCTTTGAGCGATGCACAGGCAGGGAGGTGGAGGTGGATGGTTAGGGTGGAGAGCATGTGAATTTCAGATTTACGATTTTTGATACTTCGACCTTGCTCAGCACAAGTTTGCGATTTACAATCCCTGCATGGACATTGAAATCGAATACAACAAAGCCCTTGATTATCTCTATTCTTTCGTGGATTATAGCCTGAAACATTCCTCCGAACTTGCCAAGGCGGAGTTCAACCTGGAGCGCATGTTTGCGTTGATGGAAGAGCTGGGCAACCCTCAAAACACATATCCCATCATCCATGTGGCAGGGACGAAGGGCAAAGGCTCGGTTTCGGCGCTTTGCGCCTCAGGTTTGCAGGTTGCAGGTTATAAGGTTGGGTTATATACCTCGCCGCATTTGTTGGATTATTGCGAGCGGATACAGATCAACAACGAGCCGGTCTCGCACAAGTTGATGACCGAACTGGTGGAAGAGATCAAGCCTGCCGTGGCGCGTGTCCCGTTTTTGACGACGTTCGAGATCACCACCGCGCTTGGCTTCCTCGCGTTCGCAAGGCTGGGATGCAATGCCGCTGTGATCGAAGTCGGTTTGGGCGGGCGGTTGGACGCAACGAACATCGTTACACCGGAGGTTTCGGTGATCACGTCACTTTCGTATGATCACATGGCGGTGCTGGGCGATACACTGGCGAAGATCGCGGGGGAGAAGGCGGGCATAATCAAATCAGGCGTGCCGGTCGTCTTTTCTCCGCAAAAGGACGAGGCGCTAGAAGTCTTGGAGCGCGTAGCCAAACTAAAAGGGTGTGAGTTTACGCTGGTGGGGAAAGACATAACATTTGAAAGATTAGGCGCTTCTCTTGAGAGTCAAACATTTTCCATCGCGCTCCCGAAAGAACAGCGGGACGATGTAAGCGGAGCGGAGCGTAGTCGAAGCGCCCCTGTTATAGCTACAATCCCTTTACTGGGCGAACATCAAATCGAAAATGCCGTCACCGCCTACGCCGCCCTCCAAGCCAGCGGAATCCCAATTACCGACGAATCCATCCAAAAAGGGTTTTCTCAGGTAAAATGGCGAGCCCGTTTTGAGATCGCCCGGCGTTATCCGCCCGTCATTTTTGACTCAGCACACAACCAGGACTCGTTCATCAAGTTGCGGCAAACGCTCGATGAGTATTTCCCCGGTCAACAAGCCTATCTCATCTTTGGCGCATCGGAGGATAAGAACATTCCCGGCATGTTTGCCGAGATGAAGCCGAAGATCAGGAAACTCATCGTCACACGGGCGGATCATCCGCGGGCGCTCGAAGCGGAGAAAATAATCGGGTTGGCGGATCAAGCCCAAATTGAGTCCGAGGCGGTCAGTCCGGTGGAATCCGCTTTGGCGCGGGCGTTGGAGTTATCCGCAAAAGATGGTAGCATTGTTTTGTCCGCCGGTTCGATGTTCGTTACCGCAGAAGTGATGCAAGCGTGGAATAAATTGATGTCATTGCGAGGGCGATAGCCCGAAGCAATCTGCTCGAAACAGATACATGATTGTTATCAGGAGATTGCTTCCCGAAGGTCGCAACGACATGAGGATATAATGGCACATCCAAAAGACTTTTACGAAGAAGAAGATAATTTCGACCTGACCCTCTCGCAACGCACGGAGGAGTTGTATCGCGTGCCGAACCGCGAGCCAAACCCCGGTGGACTGATAGAAGCCGCGGTGTTGCCTCTGCGTGATCTGGTCATTTTCCCGCGCATGGTTTCGCCGATCTTTGTCGGGCGCGAGGCGTCGCTGTTGGCGGTGCAGGAAGCGCAACGCAAGGAGCAGACCGTCATCGGGTTGACGCAGACCGACCCCGACCTCGACAACCCCGGCGTGAGTGACTTTCTGCCGATCGGTGTGGAGATGGCGGTGGGGCGTTTGCTGGCGATGCCGGACGGCTCGCACTCTGCACTCGTGCAGGGACGCCGCCGCGTGGAGATCGTCGAATTCATCCGTACCACGCCGTACCTGATGGTGCGCGCCCGCGTCATCCCGGAACCTCAAACTGCTGACCGTCAAATGCAGGCGCTCATGCGTTCAGCGTTGGACCTGTTCGAGCGCTGTGTGCAACTCGACCGGACGATCCCCGAAGAGGCGCATCTCTTCGCCATGAACATTTCAGAACCCGGCTGGCTGGCAGATATGCTTGCCACGTCGCTGGCGTTGAACTACGAAGCGAAGCAGAGTCTTCTGCTCCTGCTCGATGTGCGCGGACGGTTGCAGGCGTTGAACAAGATCCTCGCGCAGGAAGTGGACGTGCTCGAACTGGAGGATGAGATCCATTCGCGCGTACAGAATGAAGTGGACAAGAGCCAGCGTGAGTTCTACCTGCGCGAACAGATGCGGCAGATCCAGAACGAGTTGGGCGAAGGCGATCTATTTACCAAAGAATCCGGCGACTTGAAGAAACGCGTCGAAACCGCGAACCTGCCGGAAGAAGCAAAAACGGTGGCGCTCAAAGAGTTGGAACGCCTGAGCCAGATGCCGCCGATGGCGCCGGAAGTGGGCATCATCCGCACCTACATTGACTGGATCGTTGACCTGCCGTGGTCGAACTCCACGCCGGATAATCTCGACGTGAAGAACGCCGCCAAGGTGCTCGACCGCGACCATTACGGACTGAAGAAAGCCAAGGAGCGCATTCTTGAATACATTGCCGTCCGTTCGTTGAAGCCGAAGAAGGAACGACAGCCCATTTTGTGTTTCGTCGGACCTCCCGGCGTGGGCAAGACCTCGCTGGGACGTTCCATCGCCGAGTCTTTGGGACGCAAGTTTGTGCGTGTGTCGCTAGGCGGCGTGCGCGATGAAGCGGAAATCCGCGGACACAGGCGCACGTACATCGGCGCACTGCCGGGGCGTATCCTGCAAACCATGAAGCGCGCCGGGACGGCGAATCCGCTGTTCATGTTGGATGAGATCGACAAGTTGTATTCCGATTTCCGCGGCGACCCCGCCTCTGCCATGCTGGAGGTGCTTGACCCGGAGCAGAACTTCGCTTTTAGTGATCATTACCTGGAACTGCCATTTGATCTTTCCAGGGTCATGTTTGTGACAACGGCGAATTCGCTGGGGACCATCCCGCCTCCGTTGTTGGACCGCATGGAAGTGATCGAGTTCCCCGGCTATATCGAGGAGGAAAAACTCGAGATCGCGAATCGTTATTTGATCCCCCGTCAGCTGGAAGAAAACGGATTGGACGGGATCAGCCTCACGTTCGAAGCCGACGCGGTACGTCGTATCATCCGTGAATATACGTATGAGGCGGGAGTCCGCAATCTGGAGCGCGAGATCGGCCGCGTCTGCCGCAAGGTCGCGCGCATGAAGGCAGAGGGGAAGAAGTTCCCGACGGCGATCACAGGCGAATCAATTGAAAAGTTTTTGGGACCGCAACAGGTCTTTCAGACCGAAGCCGAGCGCACCGATGAAGTTGGTGTAGTGACGAGTCTTGCGTGGACGGAGAACGGCGGCGAGATCATGCCGGTGGAAGTGGCAGTGCTCGAGGGCAAGGGAGCCATGCAAATGACCGGGCAGATGGGGGATGTGATGCAGGAGTCGGGGCAGGCAGCGTTGACATATATCAAATCGCGCGCCGCTTCGCTCAACATCGATATGGATGTGTTCGAGCGTATGGACATCCACGTCCACATGCCGGAGGGCGGCATCCCGAAGGATGGCCCATCGGCTGGCATCACAATGGCGACTGCGATCGTCTCTGCGTTGACGGGGCGGCCTGTATTCAAGCACGTCGGCATGACGGGTGAGATCACCCTGCGCGGGCGTGTGCTTCCCATCGGCGGTGTGCGCGAGAAAGTGCTGGCGGCGCATCGCGCGGGGCTCAAGACCGTGATCCTGCCCGAAAAGAACATGAAAGACCTGACCGAACTGCCGAAGACTGCCAAATCGGAGTTGAAGATCATCCCCGTCAAACACATGGATGATGTCTTGAAGATCGCGCTTTCGACTGAAGTGGTTGTTGAACCGCCGCGACCGAGGAAGCAGAAGAGCGAAGAGCAAAACGAAGAAGAACAATAACCGTCGAAAGCCTACCATCCAACGTCAAAAGTCAACTGACCTTCGACATTGGACGTTCAACGTTTGACATTCGACCGAGGGTTTCATGGCAATTGATTTAAAAGACAAAGTCGTTCTCATCACCGGCGCATCATCTGGATTTGGGGAGGATGCCGCACGTCTCTTTGCGCAGGCGGGCTGTAAGGTCGTTGTTGCCGCACGCCGTATCGAGCGCCTGCAGAATTTGGCGTTCAGCATCCAGGACCAGGGAGGGGAAGCCATTGCCGTCCCGATGGATGTGACCAATCACGATGAGATCAATGTAATGGTCAAGACCGCGGTCGACCTGTACGGGCAGATCGATATCCTCTTCAACAATGCCGGCTTCGGTCGTTTGAGCTGGCTGGAAACCCTCGACCCCGAACGAGATATCGAAACACAGATCCAGGTCAATCTCACCGGACTCATCCAGACCACGCGCGCTGTCCTGCCGTATATGCTCAAACGCGGCGAGGGGCATGTCATCAACATGTCGTCCGTCGCGGGCTGGATTGCGCCCTCCACTTATTCGATCTATTCGGCGACAAAATTCGGCGTGCGCGGTTTTACCGATGCCCTGCGCCGTGAAGTCCAGCCGTTTGGCATCGACGTGAGCGGCATCTATCCCGGACCCGCCAGGACCGAGTTCGGTCAGCACACGGGCAACCACCCGATGAAAAAATCCGTTCTGCGCAAATACTTCCCGTCGATGACTTCCGAGTATGTCGCGCGGCGTGTTGTCGATCTCGCGAAGCGTCCGCGCCGCGCCCTCATCATTCCCTGGTATTACCGTATCGCGATCTTTGGCGATGCCGTCATGCCCTGGCTGGTGGATTGGATCGTGATGGAATTTCTGACTAAAAGAAAGAACAGGAGACCTTGATGACGACTTCCCGCTTCGACAGACTCAACGCTTCACTCCGTGACCGCGACCTGGATGCTGTTATCCTGAATCCCGGTCCCACGCTGACGTATCTCAGTGGGCTTCACTTCCATTTAATGGAACGTCCCGTTGTGTTGTTTTTCGCGAAAGACCAGGACCCGGCGATTGTCCTGCCCGAATTGGAACTGCAGAAGGTTGCATCGCTTCCGTATAAGTTGCAGGTCTTTGCCTACCCGGAGAAGCCGTCAGAGTGGGACAAGGCTTTTCGAAGCGCGGTGCAGGCTCTGGGCTTGACGCAAAGCGGGGCGAAGCGTATCGGCGTCGAGCTGCGTCAATTGCGCCTGCTGGAGTTCCGTTATGTCCAATCCGCCGCACCCAAAGCGGACTTCCCCGATGCGAGCGATGTGTTATCCGGTTTGCGGTTGAGGAAGGATCAAACCGAGGTGGATGCCATGCGCCGCGCTGTGAAGATCGCGCAGGACGCGCTCGAAGCGACCATCCCGTTCATCAAGATCGGTAAAACTGAAAAGGAAGTTGCCTCCGAATTGGTGATGCAATTGCTCAAACACGGTTCCGATTCTGAGATGCCATTTTCGCCCATCGTCTCCGGCGGACCAAATGCCGCCAACCCGCATGCCTCTCCGAGTGATCGTAAACTTCAAACGGGTGATTTACTTGTCGTCGATTGGGGCGCGGCGTATGATGGATATATCTCCGACCTGACGCGCACCTTCGCAGTGGGGGAGGTGGATGATGAATACAGGAAGATCCACAAGATCGTGCAGGAATCCAATGCCGCCGGTCGTGCCGCGGGAAAACCAGGTGTCCCATGCGCGAATGTGGATAAAGCCGCACGGGATGTGATCGAGAAGGCTGGCTATGGCGAGTTCTTCACACATCGCACCGGTCACGGCATCGGCATGGAAGGTCACGAGGAACCGTACATGCGCGGCGACAATATGCAGATTCTGGAACCGGGTATGGCATTCACCGTCGAACCAGGGATTTATTTGCCCGGCAGGAATGGCGTGCGTATCGAGGATAATGTTGTCATCACCGAAACCGGTGCGGATGTGTTGAGTGACATGCCGAGGAAGATACGAGTGGTTGGATAGACCCTTTTGCCGTAAATCTCTTTGGCAAGATAATTTGGATGCAACATGGTAAAAAGCCAGTGTTTGGTTTTAGCCTTAACTATTTTGTTGGTTTCTTGTACACCGACAACAAGCGAGCCTGACACGCCGATTGCTATTATGCTGACTTCCACACCGGAATCGACTTTAGTATCGCCCACAGTTATATTACCAACCATGTTCCCAACGGAAATAGTGGCTGGGTTGACGGTAGTTACCCGTAAAGTATGGGGCGCACCGGAAAATGAACCACTGCATTTCCGCACCTGGCAGGGAGAAGCTTTTAATGCTCTCACTATGGGGCAGGGCGAGGATATCACTTTTCATTGGCTAAATGATATCTTGGGGATGGAATTGGATGTAGGAAATGATAAATATATTGTACAGGAAATCTACAACAACGATGGAGCAGGGCAAGTGCTCCTGACGCTGAACGGGAAGGAAATTTATAAAATCGATGCCGGACATGCAAGTCCCATCTCAGCCTTGCGGGGGATTTGGGCATATGATAACCATTGGGTGCTGGAAACGAACTATTACACGGATGACACACCCTTTCATGGGAAGATTTCTCAGGATGGGATTTTGTTGAATGATGCAAATGGCTATGAAGAAGCCTTTAATTTTCAGATCATCAATGGGCGGCCATTTTACTTCTCTAAACAAAATGGATTGATTGATGCCTGGTTTGACGGGCAATTAATCCCGCTTGGTTACGATGAAATTCCGCATTATTCCTGCTGTAGCGCGGCTGAATATAACCCACGCATGTGGAAAAATATGGTGGCTTTTTTTGGAATACGCGGTAAGGAATGGTATTTTGTCCAAATAGGCACGCCTGACTCATTCAGATGATTGGTTTGTAAATGTCTGCTATCCTGCAAAATTATCTTGATCTCCTTGATACCCAACGCGAATCAGCATTCGTCGCGTTGGATGGATTGACCGATTCCCAATTATGGGAAAGACCTGCTCCCAAAGAATGGAGCATCGGGGAGATCCTTGACCATAACTATTTGCTGTTCGCGTCCTTCCTTCCCATGGTGAGGGGGATGTGGAATCTGTTCGGCTGGTATGGTCGCCTGCGCAGAAAACACCCGTACCAAACTCATATCGAAGACCTGTATCGCAGTCCCAAATTCCCGCAGTGGGTCGGCTTTATGTGGACGCCGCGATACAACACTCGTAAACCTATTTCAATTGAAGCACTCAAAACAGAGTTACGGACGTTACATGCGGATGTCCGTCGTTTCTATGAAGGCAAGGATGATGATGTATTGGGGAATCTGTACCTGTACGATCCGTTGTTCGGCTGGTGCAATCTCATCGTAACATTGCGGATCGGCATCTATCACGACCAGTTGCATTATGACGATGTTTTCAAGCAGGCGGCGCAGTTCAGGAGATGAGCGTTTGAGGAGCGGCATGATTATCCATGCCAAATGTCAGTACTTGTGTACTGTCATCCTTCCCCCAAACCGCAGTTTTCGGACTGTATTCCCCCTCAACTCCAGTTTGTGAAATATAATCGTAAAGATACTTACCTTGTCAATCTCGTTATGAAGTTACATAGCGAATAATCCATTAATACAGGAAGAAAACATGAACAACATTACCCCTCCCGGATTCGATCCGGCTCATGACGTTTTGCATTACGGACGCCACGCTCTTGAACCTTTTTTTGCACCCAAAAGTGTTGCCGTGGTCGGCGCGACTGAAACGCCCGGCACCGTTGGCAGGACCATCGTTTGGAACTTGATCAGCAGTTCCTTTGGCGGGACCATCTATCCCGTGAACCCGAAGCGTCCGAGTGTCCTCGGCATCAAAGCCTATCCCAGCCTGTCCGCCATCCCCGAAGTGGTGGACTTGATCGTGGTGGTCACGCCCGCTGTGAGCGCGCCCGCCATCATCGAGGAAGCGGTCGCTCTTGGCATCAAAAGCGCCATCATCATTTCGGCAGGCTTCAAGGAGACCGGTCCCGAAGGCGTGGAACTGGAACGTCAGATTTTGGAACATGCCCGGCGCGGCGGCATGCGTATCATCGGACCGAACTGCTTGGGTGTGATGAGCCCGACTTCAGGATTGAACGCGACCTTTGCGACTACGATCGCGCGGCGCGGCAGTGTGGGTTTTATCAGCCAAAGCGGCGCGCTGTGTACCGCCATCCTGGATTGGAGTTTGAGCGAGAACGTCGGGTTCAGTTCCTTTGTTTCCGTCGGTTCCATGCTGGATGTGGACTGGAGCGATCTCATCTATTATCTTGGCGATGACCCGCATACAAAGAGCATCGTCATCTACATGGAGACCATCGGCAATGCGCGTGCGTTCCTTTCCGCGGCGCGTGAAGTGGCGATGACCAAACCGATCATCGTCATCAAACCGGGACGCACCGAGGGGGCCGCCAAAGCCGCCGCCTCTCACACCGGTTCATTGACCGGTAGTGACGAAGTGCTCGAAGTTGCCTTCCGCCGCAGTGGTGTTTTGCGCGTGAACGGCATCGCTGAATTGTTCTATATGGCTGAGGTGCTCGGGAAACAACCGCATCCGCAGGGTTCGCGCCTGACGATCCTCACCAATGCCGGCGGACCGGGCGTGCTTGCCACCGACTCGCTCATCATCAACGGCGGTGAACTCGCCAAACTTTCTCCAGAGACGATGGAAGCGTTTGACAAACTCCTGCCTGCCGCATGGAGCCATAATAACCCGGTGGATATCCTTGGCGATGCCAGCCCGGAACGATATGGCAAGGCGCTTGAGATCGCCGCGAAAGACCCGAACAGCGATGGCATTCTGGTCATTCTCACTCCGCAAGCCATGACCGACCCCACCAAAACCGCCGAAGAACTGGCTCCGTATTCGCAGTCGCTCGGCAAGCCGGTAATCGCCGCCTGGATGGGCGGAGATGAAGTGGCTCCGGGTGAGGGGATACTCAACAAAGCCAGCATCCCGACCTTTCCCTATCCTGATACAGCCGCGCGTGTGTTCGATTACATGGCCAGATATTCCGAGAACCTGCGCAGTCTATATGAGACTCCCGTCCCTGCCGGCGATGGGGAGGAGGTGGACCGGGAACGGGCGGCGCAGATCATCCAGACCGTACGCGACTCGGGGCGCACCATCCTCACAGAGTACGAATCAAAACAACTGCTGACTTGCTACGGCATTCCGACAGTGGACACCCGGATCGCAGTCAGCAAGGAGGAGGCGGTGACAGCTGCCGAGGCGATCGGTTATCCCGTTGTTCTCAAGATCCATTCCGAGACCATCACGCACAAGACAGATGTCGGCGGCGTTCAATTGAACCTTGCCGATGCAAAGGCTGTCCAAAAAGCCTATGAGAAGATCGAAAAATCCGTTGCGAAAAAAGTGGGCGCCGAACATTTCCTCGGTGTGACGGTCCAGCCGATGGCGAAGATCGATGGATATGAACTGATCCTCGGTTCGAGCATCGACCCGCAGTTTGGTCCCGTTCTATTGTTCGGTCTCGGCGGCCAATTGGTGGAGGTGTTCAAGGACCGCGCCCTTGGGCTTCCGCCGTTGACGACAACCCTCGCCCGCCGCATGATGGAACATACGCGTATCTACACCGCGCTCAAAGGTGTTCGCGGACGCGACCCGGTGGATATCCCGGCTCTTGAGCGTTTGCTTGTCCGTTTCTCGCAGTTGGTCACGGAACAGCGCTGGATCAGGGAATTGGATATAAATCCGCTCATGGCGGCGCCCGGAAAATTGCTTGCGCTGGATGCGCATGAAGTATGTGGGAACATGGACAGCCAAAAATAATGTCAGCATTACCATCCGCCCGATCCTGCCGGAGGATGAGGAGATGATGGTGAAATTCCATGCCACCCTTTCCGACCGGTCTGTCTTCCTGCGTTACCTCCAGCCGATGGTGTTACAGGAGCGTGTGGTGCACGACCGCCTCTCCCAGATCTGCCACTGTGATTATGACCGTGAGATCGCGCTGGTGGCGGAAGGCAGGGATGAAAATAACGAGCGGATCATCATGGGTGTGGTCCGTTTGAGCAAACTGTACGGCAGGGAGGAGGCGCGCCTGAGCATCCTGGTCAACGACCTGTACCAGGGCATTGGACTTGGCGGCGAATTGATCCGCCGGGCTCTGAAGGTTGCAGGGGACGAGCACCTCAAAAGTCTCACAGCCGTTCTGACAGACGACAACCAGGCGATGCGGCATGTGGTTGGAAAACTTGGTTTCCGTATCGAGCCTTCCATAAACGCCGGGTTGGTCACTGCGAAGATCGATCTATAGGAACGACCAGCCATATCGAAACCGGATCCCCATCCATTTACAACGGATGGGGATTTTTGTTTAATGCGCCGCAGAAACATCCCGCGAAACGGACTTTTATGGGAAAATAAACTGACCATTGGCGGACAATTCCCGTTACGGAGATGACACTGTGACCACCTACTGCGAATACTGCATCACTCACCCGGAAGATACGTTCAACCGAATGTATCACGATACCCAGTACGGATTTCCCCTCCATAATGACGACCTGCTGTTCGAGCGGCTTGTATTGGAGATCAACCAGGCAGGGCTGTCATGGATCACAATCCTGAAAAAGGCGGATAACTTCCGCAAGGCGTATCATGGCTTCAAGATTGCGAAGGTGGCGAAGTATGGCGAGAAGGATATGACGCGCCTGCTCAACGATGCGGGTATTATCCGCAACCGGCTCAAGGTCAACGCGGCGGTCGTCAACGCGCAGAAGATACTGGAACTGCGCAAGGAATTTGGTTCCTTCGAAGGCTGGCTGGATGCACATCATCCGTTGACGAAAGACGAGTGGACAAAGCTCTTCCGAAAAACGTTCGTCTTCACAGGCGGGGAGATCGTGAACGAGTTCCTCCTGTCCACGGGGTATTTGGCGGGAGCGCATGGGGTGGGGTGCCCGGTCTATAAAAAGGTGGCAAGCCTGCGTCCCGCGTGGATGCGCATCAGATAGTCTTATAATCAAGGCATGTCACAGATCATCCCAACTGCGGAGCCCTTTTTCTTTTTGGGCGACCGCGCCAAACCTGCGTGCCTCCTCATTCACGGGTTCACCGGCACGCCAAAAGAAATGCATTGGATGGGGGAATATTTGAACGAACAGGGATACACCTGCCTCGGCATTCGACTCACCGGACACGCCACCGATCCTGAGGATATGATCCGCTCAAACTGGACCGATTGGACTGCTTCCGTTGAAGATGGTTATTCCCTGCTGAGGAGTTTCACCGATAACATCTTCTTGGTGGGGCTTTCGATGGGAGCGGTGCTATCGTTGCTCATGTCCACACGGCTCGACGTGAAGGGCGTGGTGTCCATGTCTGCGCCGTATAAACTGCCCGACGATCCGCGCCTGCGAAAAATTGACTGGATCGCCAGGATCGTTGCCTACATGCCGAAGAACGGCGGCGATGCGAGTTGGTTCGATAAGGAAGCGTGGAAGGGGCATATCTCGTACCCGGAGAACCCCGTCCGCTCGATCGGACAGTTGAATAAACTGCTCGGCGAGATGCGCGCCGCGTTACCGAAGATTCATGTGCCGGTGTCGCTCGTCCATTCGCGCGATGATAAATACGTCCCACCAGAGAACATGGAAATGATCTACGCCGATCTCGTCGGCACGTCAGCCAAGACGAAACTTTATATAACGGGATCTGGTCACGTAGTCACGCGCGATGCGGCTCGTCGTCAGGTCTTTGAATCCGCTTTGGAATTCCTGCGCCGGGTGGAGTCCATTTGAACCGCAATCTTTTCTTTATCGGCGGCGCCCTTTTGCTATGGGGTTTTGGCGAAGGGATGTTCTTTAATTTCATCCCGATCTATCTTGATACTCAGTTCCATTTGAGCGAATACCAGATCGGGCTGGTGCTCGGCGGGTTCGGCGTTTCGATGGCTTTTACACACATCCCCGCCGGGCGGCTCGCGGACCGCATCGGGCGCAGACCGCTGTTGATCGGTGCCTGGCTGTTGGGGCTGGTCTCCACGGCGGTAATGGGGATGGGATTGGCACTGCCGTTGTTTCTGGTGGGTTTGTTCGGCTACGGACTGACGGCGTTCGTCTCATCGCCGTTGAGCAGTTATGTGACCGCGGCGCGCGGGAAGTGGTCGGTGGGGACGGCGCTCTCAATGACGACCGCCACCTTCGGTTTGGGCATGGCGCTCGGACCCGTGACCGGCGGCTGGATCGGCGACCACTATGGGATGCGGATGAGTTTTTGGGTTGCCGCCGCGGTGTTCGTGTTCTCGAACATTTTCATGTTCTTTATCGAAGGTCAGCCGCTGGACCACCACGACCCGGAAGCACCGCCGCCCGGTTTGGCGGACAATCCGCGTTTTATTGTGTTGATGGGCGTGATGGCGTTTGCGATTTTCTCGATGTACCTTGCCCAGCCGCTCACACCCAACTTCCTCAACAGCGTGCGCGGACTTTCGCTGAGCGAGACCGGTATCATCTTCACGGCGGGCGCGCTGGGCAATTCGCTGATGGCGATGACGTTCAGCCGCATCGAGCCGCGCCGCGGATTTATCTTTGCGCAGGCGCTGGTCATCCTGTTCGCGCTCTGCATTTGGAAAGGCGCCAGCCTGCCGGCCTTTGCGTTGGGATATTTCCTGCTCGGCGGGTTCCGCGCGGGTCGCCCGATGATCATGGCGCAGGCGCGTGAACTGGTGCATGATTCGCAAATGGGACTCACCTACGGCACGATGGAAACCATCAACGCCATCATCTTCATCCTCACGCCGCCGCTGGCGGGCATCCTCTACGAACGTGATCCGATGATCCTTTACCCGTTGGGAATAGGTTTGATCGCTGTCTCAATTGCTGTGAGTTATTTATTTTCCCTGCGAAAGGCGAGTTATGCTTGAGATCGTTTCCTTCACACTTGGTCCCGTGCAGACCAATGCCTATCTCGTGGCAGACCCTGAAACCAAAGAAGCCGTTGTCATCGACCCCGCCTGGGATGGTCACATTATTCTGGCGGAGGCGCAGAAGCGCGGCTGGCGCATCGGTCATCTCTGGTACACGCACGCGCACTTCGATCACATCGGAGGCGCGGGCGCGATTGCGGATGCTTTAAATCCACTGCCGTTGGTGGCGTTGCATCCGAACGATCACGTGTTGTGGCGCGCGGATGGAGGGGGGGCGCTCTTCGGCTTTGACATCGATCCGGGTCCCGAACCGACGATTGACTTTGTGCATGGGATGAAATTGAGACTCGGCTCGAACGACTTCGAAGTCCGCTTCACGCCGGGGCATACGGTTGGTCATTGCATTTTTTACGTTGCATCGGCTGGAGTGTGTTTCTGCGGAGACTTGATCTTTGCCGGTTCTGTCGGTCGCACCGACCTGCCCGGCGGTAATTGGGACACGTTGGAGAATAGCATTAAGGAGCAGGTGTTCACACTGCCTGATGAAACAAGGTTGTTATCAGGACATGGTCCCGTGACTACGGTTGGCGAAGAAAAGATGAACAATCCATTTGTGGGGCAAAATTAATTTTGCCCTACGGGAGAGCATATGAAACGTGCAGTCAGCATCAGCCTGGGGAGTTCGACGCGTGATAAGAAAGTTGTCGTCAATTTCAAAGGGGAGCAGATCCAGGTCGAGCGGGTGGGGACGGATGGCGATATCGCCAAAGCCCGTCAGATGTACCTGGACTTGGACGGCAAAGTGGATGCCTTCGGCGTTGGCGGTGTGGACCTGTACCTGAGGCTGGACCAACGCGAATATCCGCTTCATGCCGCGCTCAAGCTTGTCTCCGGTGTAACGCGGACTCCACTCTGCGACGGTCGCGGACTCAAGCATACCCTCGAGCGCCGCGTCTTTGAATTGGCGAAACATCAACTCGGAGAGGTCCACTTCAAGCAGGCATTCGTCCCTGTCGCTGTGGACCGGCTTGGTTTGGCGGAAGCAGTTGCAGAGGTCGCAGAGAGAACCGTGTTCGGGGATCTGATGGTCGCTTTGGGAGTCCCGATCCCCGTGTATGGAATCCCTGCGTTCAAACGAGTCGCGCGCGTCATGCTGCCGATCGTCAGTCACTTCCCGATGAGCATGATCTTCTACGGCAGTGACGGCGCGGAGAAGGAACCAAAGTACGTCAAATACTTCGAAGGGTCCGACCTGATCGCGGGCGACTTCCTTTTCATGCGGAAATATATGCCGAAGAATTTATCTGGCAAGACCGTGGTAACGAACACGACCACCGAAGATAACATTGAGTTGCTCAAGGAACGCGGCGTGAAGACCGTTATCACCACCACGCCGCGCTACGAGGGGCGCTCGTTTGGCACCAACATGCTTGAAGCCGCCCTCACCGCCTATGCCGGGAAGGGGAGACGTTTGACCGATGAGGAGTTGAATGCATTGATCGATGAATTGGGGTTGAAGCCGAGTGTGGTGAAATTTTAGAAATGTAGAGGCGGAGCATTTCTCCGTCCCTACATGATTGAGGATTACATTGATACGATCAAGTGATGCACAATCCCATCCCGCTCAAAGATGTGATGGCTATTCTCGGAGTCTAGAGCATAACCATGGACCTGCTGTTTCGTTCCATCAGCGAAATGGACTTCGATGCAGGGCTCATTCGCAGCCTTTAGAATCACCGGCACCTGACAGATCGAATACAGCACAGCACCTGCCGGGCAATCGACAGTCTCTTTCTGTCCTTTTGTGCTCCAATACTCATAGATTGCTGAGGTAGTTAGAAATTCCTGTTTATCGAACAGCAGAAAATCGAATGAAATAGTTCCGTTCTCGATGGAGAAGCCCAGTTCCATCTGACGAGTCAGGATCTCTTCTTTGACCATGCCTGTCATGCCGGGCTGTTTGGCGCCCTGTCCCTTCGGGGTATGGGAGTATGGGTCGGTGGGGAAGGCGCCGTAGACATCGGGTGTCTTGTTGAAACTCAATCCCTTGCGGATATCTTCATACTTCTCTATCAAAGCCGCCGTGCAAGACTCATCTCTCGCGCGGAGAATGATTTCCTGTACAGCCAGCAACAGCTTGGAGACCATGTGCCAGTAAATACTGCCTAATCCCTCATAGGCGAAGAAGGTGCCGGAGCGACCGGTGAACTCGTTGTGATGGAAGATCTCTTCGAACAGGATCTTGACCTTCTCCGTATCGTGTTGTACCAATTCGGCATACTGACCGGGTAATGTGTTGAGAGCGTTGACCACATTTTTTATATTGCGGATGTGCCCGGCGAAGTGATAATTGCCTTCTTCGTCTTTCACGATCAGCGACTTATCGTTCCCTTTGACCAGCTCGGAAACCAGCCCCAATCCGCTGACCTGCGCCGCAGACAGGCTGTTTTTGACCAGAAAACCCGGTAAATTTCGATCAGGGTACAGGATGTAGCTGTGCTGGTCGGGGCGGTACAGTTTGCTGTGTCTCAGGCTTTCCAGAAGCGAAAGTGACTCTTCCGCCGATAACATTCCCGAGGAGAGAATGGCGACCTGTCCTTCCAGCATTTCAACCAGGTTGCCGACAGTCGCGCGTCCCTCAGGGATGTGAAGTATGTTGTAAGCATGGTACAGGTTGTCACTGCGCTTGTTGGCGCGCAGGGAATGTTGGACATATTGTTGCGCCAGGTCAAGAAATGCCACCAGCTCTGTAGTTGACACTTGGGCAATATTCCCTGACAAACCATTGGAATAGTAGTTCCAGCGGTAATCAGTCCCTGCCTGACCGAGCGCATCCATCATGGCGCGGCGTTGCTCATCGCTGAAAGAGCCGGTCAGCGTTCCCCGGAATCCGTTCAGGATTTGGATGATTTGGGTGAAGAGACCGTGAATTTCAGCGCTCACCTGCACCGAATCAAGTTCACTGTGTTGAAGCAATTCTTTACAGAAAACAATCGTGCGCCGCAGATAAGCAAGCGTCACCATGGACAATCCCTTGCCGACCAGCGCGTTGTTGGCATCGTTCCATTCGGGACGTTGGGTGCTCATCCAGATGCCGCCTTCAGGGACGAAGTTGACCAGTTTGGCAAGCAGGAGGGTGAGCAGTTTCTCTGCCAAGTTCGCATGGAGCACCTTCCCATCTTGTGCAAAGACCAGTCTTCCATCTGTGCCGTGTTCCTTCACACGCTTCTCGATCTCGTGTTCCAAACTCCAGTTGAAATCGATGCTGTTGTATGGATTTGCCAGCAAGTCAGCATACTGCTTGATACGATATGGCACATTGGCATAACTGAAGATGGACCGGGAAAGTAAATCCTTGAGTTTGCCCGGATGAACCTTCGCGCTGAACTCCATCAGCTTTTGCAGGTAAATGATCTGATGGTCGCTCCAGTACCCGATGTTCGCCCACGGGTTGTTCGGCTCGGGGATCTCCCAGTCAATGCCTTCACGCGTGATGCGATACGGGTTGTAACCGTCCACGGTCGTCGCGTTCAGGAAGGTGG
>JBFYRY010000332.1:0-3866 GCA_041302025.1 Chloroflexota bacterium
CCAGGCGGCGGGAAGCAGGAAGCGATTTGTCAGCGTAAAACGTTCTTCGAGTCTATCTCCCACCTGTGCCCAGCCGTAGCGCATCTCGCGCTCGAAGGTGAGACCACGCGCCAACCCGCGCACCCACCACCAGCACACCAGCCACACACCGCCGATCCCGATCAATAGAATGACCCATACACGGGAGGGATCGACGATCTGCATGATGAGTGCGATGGCGCCGATGACGGGAAAGACTTTCGCATTCAACCGCAGTGTGGACTTCATGCGGTGATTATAGTACGGTACGATCTGCCGGAATCAAAAATCTCCCAACGTTGAACTCTGCGCCTCCTCCGAACGGCTAGGCAGGGTACCGCCCATCCATCCGATGTGTCGGAGATTTATATGCAGTACACTGGCGATGCTTTGTTCAGATAACCTACTGTGATATAAGGAGACAATATGCCCAACCCTCTTACCGATTTCTCGAATGGATTGACCGCCGCTGTGGATAAAGGCGGCAACAGCACCATCCTTGTGGATGCCCGCAAGCGTTACCCCGCCAGCGGCATCGCTTACGCCGCCGATCTCGTCCTGACCGCCGACCATGTGATCACGCGTGAAGACGATATCAAGGTGCTTCTGCCCGATGGCAAAAGCCTGCCTGCCAGCCTTGCTGGGCGTGATCCCGGTTCCGACCTTGCCCTTCTGCGTCTTACCGAAAAAGCATTGACCCCCGCCAAAACATCGAGTGATGTGAAGGTCGGTCAACTTGTGCTGGCACTCGGTCGCCCGAACAGTGCCGGGATGCAAGCCTCCTGGGGTATTGTCACTGCCATCAATGGACCGGCGCGTACGCACCGAGGCGGCTTGCTCGACGAGTTCATCCAGACTGAGACAACGCCCTATCCCGGTTTCTCCGGTGGACCGCTCGTCAACACAGAAGGCGAGGTGCTCGGATTGAACACCTCCGGTCTGACGCCCGGTTCCTCGCTGACCATCCCGGTCAAAGTGGCGTGGCGCATCGCCGAGGCGCTCGCCAAACACGGATCGGTCAAGCGCGGATATTTGGGGGTCCGTACCCAGCCGGTCGAGATTCCCGAAGCCGCGCGCCAGAGTCTCAAACGCGATCAATCCAGCGGACTGCTGGTGCTGTGGCTCGAAGAGAACGGACCGGCACAGATGGGCGGTCTGTTCGTCGGTGACACGATCACTGCAGTTGGCGGACAACCCGTCAGCGACCCAGACGACCTGTTCGCAGCGTTGCACAGCGACACGGTCGGCAAGCCCATCGCCGTGGAAGTACTGCGCGGCGGCAAGCCGGAGACAGTCACTGTGACGGTGGGTGAACGAAAGTGATCCGCATCTTGTTAAACGTCTCGTCACCGGCAATGCGCGCAGGGTTGCGTGCCCTGCTATCGTCAGATGCAACGATCAAAGTGATGGGTGATTCGTTAGAGGAAGCGATCGAAGCGGATGTGGTGGTCACATCCGCTTCGGCGGTTTTGTTGGGAGAAAATGAATCAGCGGCAGTCCTGCATCTTGTGGATGACCAGTTCAACGTCGAAGAGATGAAGCGTGCCTATCAGGTGTGGGGTGTCCTGCCGGCAGAGGCCTCCGCGGAGGAACTGATCGCCGCGGTCCATGCCCTCGCGCAGGGATTGGTCGTTGGTGCGCCATCGTTGTTGTTCGCATCCGAAGCCGAACCAGCCGGGCGCGGTCCGCTCACCGAACGGGAAACGGAAGTGATTGGGTGGCTGGCAAAGGGGCTGGCGAACAAACAGATCGCAGCGGCGTTGGGGATCAGCGAACACACCGTCAAATTCCACGTTTCGTCCATCTATCAAAAGTTGAACGTGACCAACCGCACCGAAGCCGTGCGCGAAGGTCTGCGCGGCGGCTGGATCGCGCTCTGATTCAGAAGCCGTTCCGCTCCAAAAATCCGGCGACCTTCGTTTCGTATGCCTGCGGGTCGCGGAAGTATGACTCGGCATGGTCGGCATTGGGAATAATGTTGAGTTCCCGGATCCCATGCACCTTTGCATCATATAGGGCTTCGCTCATTCGAGCAGGCGTGAACTGGTCGTTCCTGCCATGAATGAACAGACAGGGAATGTTGATCCTGTCAACATCGCGCACGGGGGAAATGTCGGCAAATCTCATGCCGGTCAGCGCTTTCGACCACAGGCTGGCAAGGTATAACAGCGGAAAGGCGGGCAGGCGGTAATCGAGCCGCATGTGATAGGTCAGCAGGTCCATGAGGTCGGAGAAGCAACAATCGCAGATGAGAAATGATATGCCCACTGTCTCTGCCAGGCATTGGATGGCGGTCGCCGCGCCGTACGATTCGCCCATCACACCGACCTGTCCATCGGGCTCGAGTTTTCCCTTTGCCCATTCCAGCCAGATCTTCATATCGTGCTTTTCATAATACCCGAACGTGCTCCAATGCCCACCGCTCCTGCCGTGGTTGCGATGATCATACAAAAGCACATTGTATCCACGCCTGCGGAAGAGGTCGACGTATTTGACCGAACCGAACAGCGTGTACGTGATGCCGTGCGCGATGACGACGGTTTTGTTCGAGTCCGCAAGCGGCAGGTAGATGCCGAACAGGTCATACCCGTACGGCGACCGGACAATGACCTCCTGCTTCTCCCACGAAAGCCATTCGGCTTCGTCCATGCGACCGGTCTCGATCTCGGTACGGTAGGTCTCCTCGACGGAGAAGCATTTGGGACGCACCACCTGCAGGGCAAGATACAACCCTGCCAACAGCAGGGTCAGGACAGGCACGAGCATGAAAAGGAAGATCCACATCTCAGCAGAATCCGTTCAAAAAAGTGGAGCGGCAGTCCGCTCCACTTTCGTTGCATTTATTCAGTCATCTTGTAGCCCTGGGCTTCGAGATACTTGCGTTCCTTTTCCTTGTGGACCTCTGCCAGTTTAGCTTTGATGCCCAGCCAGTCCCTGCCATCGAGCGGATACCAGTGCAAGACAAGGAATGACAGGAAGAGCAGGATGCCCGGCACCAGCACCCAACCCAACAGGATGCCCGTCTCCGCGCCGGAGGATTGCAACCCCTTGCCGAGGGTCTGATCGTAGCCAAAGGATGTCATCAAGGTCAACAGCACCCATTGCGCGATGCTGATCGCTGGTTTGGTGATGAAACTGTTCACACCCGCATACATCCCTTCGCGGCGCAGACCGGTGCGATGCTCGTCCATGTCCACCACGTCGCCGTTCATCAATGGGATCAGGTACATACCGCCCGCGAACCCAATGCCGAAGAGGAAGAATCCCAGCGTGGCAGGCACCGTGGATTTGCCGAACAGGACGATGACGAAACAACCGATGGCAAAAGCCAGGCTGAAGAGGCGCGTGCTGAGTTTTACGCCCCACGGCTCCCGGCGGTTGATCCACAGGAACACGCCGCCGATGATGCCGATCGCGAGCGCCGCATACAATGGCGTGCGCGCCACATCGATCTCATCGAAGTAGTACCACAATCCCTGCATCAGCGAGGTCTGCACGAAGATGATGGTGAAGCTGACAACCTCAAAGACCACAAAGGAGCGGTTGGTGAAGCACTCCTTGAAGGCGGTCAGGAAGCCGGGCTGTTCATCCTCCTGCGTGTAATGTTTTTCCCTGTAGAAGAATGTGCTGAAAAAGATGATCAAGCCCATCGCCAGCGCGAACAACGCCATGAACCAGCGGAAATAACTGATGCCCGCCAGGTCGCCCACCTCCGGTTTGATGGTCGCTTCGATGGCGACCGGCACCACGATGGTGAAGACCATGAAGATGATCTTCCAGACAAAGATGCTCGAGCGGGCTTTGTTGGAGATCGCCACTTCGTACGGCATGATGTACAGGCTGGTGGC
>JBFYRY010000333.1:0-4979 GCA_041302025.1 Chloroflexota bacterium
ACGGTTGATCTCGCGCGCGATCTCGATGTAGGTGCGGGTCTCCCCGTAGGGGATGCGGAACACGGCTTGCAGGGCTTCGCGCTGGAACGAGGTGAACAATGTCCAATCGATGGGGATGGTGAAGGCGGTGCGCCTGCCGTTCAGGTATTCGCGCAGTTCCTTTGCGTAGGGTGCGATCCGTTTGGCGTTGGGTTCGATGGGACGTTTCAGGCGGGCGAGGTGCGAATCAAATTCGGGCTGGGCAGATGCCCATTCAACGGCGACCAGGCCAAAGTCGGAGGCGGCGAGGCGTAAATTCCCAAGCGGAGTCCCGTTGAGTTCACCAATGTAGATGGGAGAAGGCGGTATTTTCATTTACATCCCTGTTAATTGTTGGATAATCGTAGGGCAATCGTAGGTTTCTCGTCAAGTACTTTTGAGTCCATTATGATAAAGTTGGGACAGTAAGGTGATTTCTCTTCTCCTCCTTTCGTAGAGAACCGCGGTCGGCGTCCGCGGTTCTCGCAATTTAAGGGGGAGAACACGCTGTATCTGGCATTATAATAATCCCGGCAGTTCAATTTGAGAGGACACCATGAGCATACAGATCACGATCATCGGGCTGGGTCAGGTGGGAAGTTCGATGGGACTGGCTCTTGCCAGCCACAAGAACATCAAACGCGTGGGCCATGACAAGGATATCGCTTCGGCGCGCGCCGCACAAAAGGCAGGCGCGGTAGATGAGACCAGGTTCAACCTGCCCTCTTCGGTGAGCGATGCAAATGTCGTTTTGTTGTGCCTGCCCTTGAGTGAAATACGGGAGACGCTCGAGATCATTGCGCCCGACCTGCAGGATGGGACGGTGGTCATGGACACGGCTCCTGCCAAGGCGGCGGTTGCGGCGTGGTTCGAAAAGCTTGTTCCTCCAGGACGGCACTACGTGGGGCTGACTCCCGCCGCAGGCGCGGAATACCTGCACGGCATCGATCTCGGCGTTGAGTCCGCCCGCGCCGACCTATTCAAGGATGGTCTGTTCCTGGTCAATGCGCCGCATGGCACGCACGCAGATGCCGTCAGGCTCGCCACGGACCTGGTCGAATTGCTTGGCGCAAAATCCATGCTTTCGGATGCGATGGAAGCCGATGGTTTGCTGGCTTCGACACACATCCTGCCGCAACTGGCGGCGGCGGCTCTGGTCGAATTCAATGTAAAACAGCCGGGCTGGCGCGATGCGCGTAAACTGGCGGCGCGCCCATATGCCGCCGTGACGGCGGGGTTTGTCTATCACGATGAAGCCGGTTCACTGGGGCTTGCCGCGTTGTCGAACCGCGATAATGTGGTGCGCGTCCTCGATGCCTACATGACATCCCTGAAGGAACTGCGCGACAGGATCAACGAAGGCGATGATGAATCCGTCTCCGCCTTTCTTGAAGATGCGTCCAAGGCGCGTACACGCTGGTTCGATGAACGCACCAAAGCCAACTGGGACGATCTCGAAAAGGCAAGATCGGATGTCCCATCTGTGGGCGCGCGTCTGGGGCAGATGTTCATGGGAAGGTTCGCAGACCGCTCAAAGAAAAACAAGTGACCGTCTGTTATTGCTACATCCTCGAATGTTCAGACGGGACCTATTACACAGGCTGGACAACCGACCCACAGCGCCGCGTTGCCGTACATAACAAGGGACGCGGCGCGAAATACACAAAAATGCGCCTGCCGGTGACACTGGTGTATGTGGAGGAACAACCGGACCGAAGGTCGGCGATGAAGCGCGAGATCGCGATCAAGAGGCTGGGACGGGCAGGAAAGGAAAAGTTGGCGGGAAAACGTAAACGCGAAAACAAGTAGACAGGTTCTGTAAACATAAACGGCTGGATGATTTCATGATCTCCAGCCGTTTTCCTTGTTTACCTGTTCCTTGTCTACTTACCTAGTAAACAACGGCAGATGCCCGAGGGCGATGATGTGCATCCATTGGGCGCGGTCGCCTTCGGTGAAAATGGCGGTTTCGGCAGCGACGGACGCGCCCGCCTTGCCGAGGATCATCCTCATGCCCTGCAGGGTGGAACCGGTGCTGATGACATCGTCCACGATGACGGCTTTTTTGTCTTTCACCAGGTCGATGTCCTTTTCGTCGAGGATCAAAGTCTGCGGCTGACCGGTGGTGATGGACAGCGTCTCCGCTTTCAGTGCATCGCCCATGTACGACTTGTAGGCTTTGCGGAGCACCACGTAGGGTTTATTCGTCTCTGCCGAGAGTGCATACGCCAGCGGAATGGATTTTGCCTCGGCGGTCACCAGCACATCGTAGTCGGTATCTTTCAACCTCTTTGACAGTTCCCTGGCGCAAGCCTGGACCAGTTCCGTATCCCCCAGAATGTTCAAAATGGCGATCTTCAATCCCGGCTTGATCTCGAACAGGCGCAGGTCGCGTTTGAGACCCGCAATTTCAACGGAGTGTGTCTCGTGTTTTGACATGAACGGTCCTCCTCGACCAAATATCTCGCGCGTAGTTTATCACAATTCAATTTATAATTCCCGGTGGCGTTTCCTTCTGCCACGCTATTCACAGGAATCCTGGTCTATATTCATCCTTCTTACTTCATCTTTCATCCTCCCAACCATGCTTCCCGACCTTCACGTCAACGATCACCTGCGGCTCCGCAAACAGCATCCATGCGGCTCCTACGAATGGACCGTGACTCGTCTCGGCGCAGACATCGGGCTGGAATGCAAAGGCTGTGGGCGGCGCGTCCTGCTCACACGGCGCGAACTGGCGAAACGGCTCAAGACCAATCTCACCCAACAGGAACAAGGCGGCAAAGATGGAAAAGACAGTCCCTAGAAAACCCCACATCGTCTTCTATTTCTCCGATACCGGCGGCGGACATCGCTCTGCGGCAGAAGCCATCATCGAAGCGATCAACATCGAATACAAAGGTCAAGTCACGACCGAGATGGTGGATTTTTTCAAGGATTACGCGCCTGCCCCTTTTAACCGCCTGGGCGATATGTATCCATACATGGTCAAAGCGCCGCAACTTTGGGGTGCCAGTTTTCATGCCACTGACGGACGCGCGCAGGCGCGTATCATCACGAGCTCCATGTGGCCCATCGCCCGTCTGCCGGCGCGCGCGCTTGTTCGCGGACATCCCGCCGATCTGATCGTCACTGTCCATCCTTTTGCAAATACATTTGCCCTGCGTGCTCTTGGCAAGAATCGCCCGCCCTTCATTACTGTGGTTACCGACATGGTGACCACGCACGCACTCTGGTTCGACAAGCGCTCCGACCTTATACTTGTCCCCACCGAGACCGCTCACCAACGCGCCATTAAATACAACATGTCTGAAGAAAAGATCCGCGTGGTTGGCCTGCCTGTTGCCGATAAATACTGCAAACCCAAGGGACGCAAAAGCACCCTGCGAAAAAAACTCGGCTGGACCCTGGACAAACCCATCGTACTGCTGGTGGGAGGCGGAGAGGGGATGGGACCCCTGGCGAAAACCGCGCGCGCCATAGACGGCTCCGGGCTGGACGTGGGGCTGGTCGTCGTTTGCGGGCGGAATCAAAAACTGAAAGCGAGTCTCGAAGCCATGCAATGGGAGAACCCGGTCATGATCTACGGCTTCACGCGCGAGATGCCCGATTTCATGCGCGCCTCCGATTTCATCGTGACGAAGGCGGGACCCGGCACGGTCGCCGAGGCGCTCAACGCCGAACTGCCGATCATCCTGTATTCCAAACTCCCCGGGCAGGAGGATGGCAACGTCACATTCGTGGAGGAGGAAGGCGCGGGAGTGTGGGCGCCGAAACCGCAGGATGTTGTCCGCACACTGACGCGCTGGATCTCGCATCCGTTCGATTTGGGATTGGGACTTTCCGTAGTCGCACAGTTTGAGGAGGGGGCACTTCTCGCAGAACGCCTTTCGCGCAGTGCAGATCTCGCGTCCGAGGCGGATGATGTTCAGATGCGCGGCGTAATACGTCTCGGGCGGGAATAAACCTTCCAGATGAGGATGCGCCTGTTCAACGGTGATCCACTCCGGGCGGAGTCCGATGCGCCCTGTCACGCGGTAGATGTGTGTGTCCACGGGGAAGGCGGGACGTCCCAGCGAAAAGCACAACACGATGGCGGCGGTCTTCGGTCCCACGCCGTTGAATTTGGTCAACCACGCCTTCGCATCCTCGACGGGTAAATCCCCAAGAAACGATAAATCCAGATTGCCGCGCTCTTCGGTAATGGACTTCAACACCTGCTGAATGCGCGGACCTTTTTGGTTCGCCAGCCCCGCCGGGCGGATGGCTTCGACAACATCCTTTGTATTCGCATCACGCACCGATTCCCAGGTTGGGAATTTGGCGCGCAAGGCATTGAAAGCTCGGTCACGGTTGATATCGTTCGTATTCTGCGAAAGGATGGTCGAGACCAGTTCATCGACGGCAGGCAGGGAGTTGCGCCAGACCGGTTCGCCATAAAATTCGAGCAGTTTCTCATGGACTTTGATCGCACGTTGAGCAAGTGTATTCATTCGTACCCCGCCTCCTTGATCAACTTCAATGTATGCTTCACGACCTCACGATGTTTTTCGGGGATCAAACCGTCGAACATCGCCGCGGTGAGACGGTACAACTTCAATGCCGCCATCCCGCGCGATTGATATTGGGACGAAGTGGAATCCAGCCCCCACGCCGTGCGGAATGCGCTGACCCATTTCGTGTCGCGTCCCACTGCGTCCTGGATCAATTCAAAATAGCGATTCTCGCTGACGATCAGGATGCCGCGCTGGACCGCCACCGCTTCGAGCATGCATTTCACCAATCCCCAGGTGGCATACAAGACCGTTGACTCATGTCCGCGCGAAAGACCGCTCAGGATCTTGTGCGCTTCCTCCGCACAGCCCATCACTTCCTCGGCGGCGAATTCGTCGGCTTCGGGCTGTAACAGCGACCAATCGAATTTCTGCGCCATCTTCTGCAGTTCCGCCAGCGAGCCGTCC